>CAYMML010000021.1:0-6959 GCA_964391515.1 uncultured Thermodesulfovibrio sp.
GAGGTAAACGACAGGGTTTACGACAAACTTATAAACTTCACGCACTCTCTCGATAGCGCCGTTCTTTCTTCCATGATCAGGACGAAAGAGGTAAGGGGGGTCTCCATTGACGACAGGGGCTATAGTATAAAGCCCGACCCCTGGATCAGGTATTTCTTTAACGTCATCCCCTCCCGTGAGGTAAACCCCTTTCATCTCTGCGATATGCACCTGAAGGTGGCGGGGGTGAAGTGTTCTGAAAAGGGGCTATCTCTTCAGATAGAAAGGGACGAGGTGGAGGGTATGAGGATGCGTCTCGGAAAGTTGGGCCTCATGGAAAAAGACCGGCTCGTTGGGCTACAACTGGGGGCAAGTGCTGAGGACAAGAGGTGGAGTGTGGAGAGGTTTGTGGAACTTGGGATACTGCTTGCAGAAAGGACAGGGGCAAAAATAGTCCTGACAGGTGGTCCCGGTGAGGATGAACTTGGCAGGGAGTTTAAAAAGAGATTCCCCCACGATGTTATAAACCTTATCGGTGATACCAGTTTGGGTGAACTCATCTCGTTGATATATCTATTAGATCTGTTTATTAGCAACGACACCGGGCCCCTTCACATAGCCACTGCGGTGGGTACTCCCACCATAAACATCTCGCTCGGAGCGGTGCATTTTCGGGAGACAGGCCCGTACAGTGAGGGTGATTATGTCTTCAAGGCAGACATCCCCTGTAGCCCCTGTGGTTTTAACTCGGGCTGTAAGAACAATATTTGTAAGGAAAAGATAAAGCCGGAACTGGTCTGGCTTGTGGCCGATTCGGTTTTAAATGGCAGTGAGTTGGAGATTGGGGATATCTCGCAATGGGAGGGTGTTCAACTTTACCGCTCGGCCTTCTGTGAGGATGGGATGGTTGATTACATCCCCCAGATAAGGAGGTCGCTTACGAAGGAGGATCTCTTTCTAAACCTTTACAGAAAGACATGGATAGGTATCCTTGAAAGAGGTGCTGCACCCAACTGGCAGGAGGAGGGGGAAACAATCCTGGAAAACCTTGAGAGTTACTATGATATTGATCCGGACTCGCTCCTTGAGGCAACGAGGGAGGAGTATGATGCCCTTAAGGCAGTATCTGATTTCAGCCGGTCTGCCTTATCCATACTGGATGTAATAAAAAGAGAGGGTGGAAAAGATGCACCCGATCCGGAACTCCTTGAAGAACTATGGAAGAATGTACGGTACATAAACCAGCAGATAGAGACGGTTGCGGTGGGGCGTATATCTCTCCGGCCTTTATTTATTGTATTTCGGTACGGGCTTGAGAACCTGAGCGGTGAGGGTATCCCGGAACTTGCCGCATCCGCCTCAGGCCACTACAGGGATTTACTTACCCATTCAGAGGCGCTAAGAGGGTTTATGGAATTTTTTATAAAAAGATACCACATTTCTCCCTCTCCTGCCCTAAAGTTTCAATAAAAAGGGGCGATAAGGTAGCAAGAGGCCCTGAGGCCTCAAACCTGAGAGGGAGGTGTTAAGATGCTGGAAGTTATGAGCGAAAAAGAGAGTGAACTCCTGTCTGCTCTGGTATCGAGCCTTGAGGATATGCCGGAGTTGATAGAGGAACTGGATGATGAGATGAGGGCTGCCGCCATGTCGCTCAGGGTGGATTACTCGCAGGAGACCTTTTCCAACCTTACGGCTATACTTGAGGGGCTCAAGAATCTCATCAACTATGTGGAAGAGGTGAAATACGGGGTAGGTCACCTGGTAGAGAGAGGTCTTGCACTGAATGCAACAAATCTTGACTGCTGGGAGGAGCATGAAGACCTGTTTGAGGAACTCCTCAACTACTTTGAGGTGCAGGACTGGGTGGGCGTGGCAGACCTGATGGAATACGAACTCATCCCACTCCTTGAAAAGGGGAAGGAGGCGTTCGTATTGCTCAGAGAGTCCATAAGGAACGTACACCCGGTTTAAATAATATGAACACTGGAGGAATGAGATGATAGATAGACAGGGTCAGATGGAAATGGAAGGATGCCAGAGTATACCGGAGCAGCCGGTGCAGATAGTGATTATGCTCTATGACGGGCTGGTGACCTTTCTCATGAAGGCGATGACAGCCATTAGAAACGGCAATATCTCTGAGAAGTCACTATATCTCACCAGGGTGCTTGCCATAGTTGAGGAACTCTACAACAGTTTGAACCGGGAGGCTGGTGGGGAGATAGCGGAGAAACTGGGTGAACTCTATTCATATCTGATGAAAGAGGTTTCTGTGATAAATCTCACATCAGACCTTGAGAGGCTACAGAAGACGCTTGACCTGATTGTGAGCCTCAGGGAGGCATGGAAGGAGGCCGGGACGATAGTTGAAGGGGCAGAGGCTTAATTGACCTTTGTGAGGATGTTTCTGCTCTGGAGGCCTAAAGTTTTCAGGGAAATGTCCGATAAGAAGAATAGGCAGGGAAGCCCCGGCACACGGACGGGCAGATGCCTGGAGGTGTTGCAAGTTCGACTGAAAGGAGTCAGCAATGACGGTCATTCCCTCACAGATCAACGCAATGTTGAAGGTCTATGCCAAGGTCTCCAGATCCCAGGACAGCCTCCTTGAAAGGCCCGGTAGCAGTTTTGGCGAGGTGGAAGATGTGGTGGATATCTCCACCGAGGCCAAAAAGAGGCAGATAACCGAGCAGACCAGGATGGAGGTTATTAAACGGGTAAAGGAGACCGTGAGCAATGGAAAGGAGTAAGTTCAGGATACTCGTCATCGATGATGATGAGATCGCAAGAGATGTGGTAGTAAGCCTTCTTTCCAAGGAAGGGTTTACTGTTGATTCTGCAAGGGATGGAATAGAGGGGCTGGCTGCTGTAAAGAAGAACGATTACCATCTTGTCATCACGGATCTGAAGATGCCGGGGGCTGATGGCATCGAGGTTCTGAAATCCGTGCGGAATATTAATCCATCCACTGCCGTTGTGATACTCACCGCTTACGGTACACTCGACAATGCCCTTGAGGCAATGAGGCTCGGGGCATTTGACTATGTGACAAAGCCATTCAAACTCCAGCAGTTATTGATAGTGGTAGAAAATGCAATGAGCAGATCCATACTGAGAGAGGAAAACGAGGAACTCAGGAGGATACTGCGTGAGACCTATCGTGATCTTGAGACCATAAAGTCCATCCGTGAATCAGGAAGTGAGATAGTAATAATGAGTACGCTTGAGAGGATTGGCAGGCTGAGTGACAGGGGTGTCCTTGATAGGGACGAGGCGGAACTCCTCAGGGAAGAACTCATGAAAGGGAAGACAGATGCAGCGCGTTCTGGTAGTAGATGACGAAGAGATGGTTCGTGATGTCCTGTCCGATATGGTGAGGACGGCAGGGGAGTTCCATGCAGATACCGCCACTGACGGTGCAGACGGGCTTGAAAAGGTAAGGTCGGGTGGGTACGACATAATATTTACTGACCTGAAGATGCCACGGATGAACGGGCTTGAGTTTATGGAACACCTGAGGGAGGTTGACCCTACCATCCCTGTGGTGGTTGTTACCGCTCATTCACATCTCGACACCGCCCTTTCGGCTATGAGGGAGGGGGCGTCGGATTTTATCACAAAGCCGTTCAATTTTAAGGACATACGATATGTTCTGGACAGGGTGAGCAGGGAGCGGGAGATACTTAAGAGCATTCCTGAAAACGGGGATAAATCGAGGGTGGTGAAAACCCTCAACTCGGCACTATTTAAAAAACTGAACGAGATAAACAGCCTCCTCAGCCTCAATATGGAACTTGATGAACTTACCGAGGCTGAGGCAATACTTAACAATCTTCCTGGAATGATCGAACGGCTGCTGAGGGCAAGGAGGGTGCTTGTCCTGATGATCCGGGAAGACAGATACCTTGTGGCAGATGGCGAGCGAAACGGCAACAAGGTGGTGCTCCCCATTGAGGGGTCGGTCTTCGTTGATATAGACGAAAGACAGGGACATCTACTACTGGATGTGGGTGATCCTGACCCTATTACCGGCTCTGCACTGAAGACACAGATGCTCATAGTTCCCATAACGGTGGGTGATGTGGAGAGGATAGGGTATCTTGTTGTGGCAGACAGGGTGGAGAGTTACCACTTCGGGGAGGATGAGATAAGGCTTCTCAAGGTGCTTCTAAAGAAGGTCTCCATGCGGCTTGAAAACAATGCCCTCTACGAGGTCACCTACAACCATTTGATAAACACACTGAAAAGCCTTGTCCTGACAATAGAGGCGAGAGACGAGTACACGAAAAACCACTCAGAGCGTGTTACCAACATAGCACTTGAGATAGCAAAGGAGATGAACTGCCGCCAGGAGGAGATAGACGCCATAAGGTTCGGTGGGTATCTCCACGATATTGGCAAGATAGGAGTTAAGGATATGATACTCCTCAAGCCGGCACGGCTTACCGACTCTGAGTTTGAAGAGATAAAGAAACATCCCGTGATAGGCTATAACATAATATCACCCCTTGGGTTCTTCCCCCTTGAGCAGCAACTTATAAGGCATCACCACGAGCGGTTTGACGGGCGTGGTTATCCTGACGGGTTGAGTGGTGAGGATATACCGCTTATAGCCAGGATACTTGCCGTTGCCGATACCTACGACTCCATGACCTCCACAAGACCCTACCGCAAGGGGCTCGGGCATGATGTGGCTGTGGAGGAGATAAAGAGGTGTGCCGGTTCACAGTTTGATCCACAGGTGGCGGATGCCTTTTTTAGAACCCCCACCGGGAAAGGAGTGAAGAGAGATGCATCTTAGGGAAGGAGACGATGTCCTCATAAGGACAGAGGACGGCTATATGTCGTTGCACGGCAGGGTGGAGGGGTTTGAGGGCCCTGGATACGTTATCCGGCCGGAAGAGAAGGTGCCAGGACTTGAGGGCAGAAACCTCCTGATCGTCCATGCCTCGGGTTCAATTTCTGTGAGGGTTGAAGAGATAAGGCCGGAGGGTGTCCTATTTCTGCTTCCCTCCGGTGAGGAAAGGCGGGCATTTTTCAGGGTGGACGATGTTATACCTGTCAGGGTAAAAAGGGCGGATTCCAACTCCCCCTCAGGATCGGCACGATTTATATCGCCACCCCTTTCAATAGAAGGACTTGAGCCGATAAGTGAGGATGTGAAAGAAGGCCCCATGCTTAATCTACTGAAGGAGATTAACACCAAACTCGACTTTCTGATAAACAACCTTATGATGAAGAATGAGGGGCTCAGTTATGATGAGCGGTTGCCGGTAAACCTCTCCGCCACCGGAATGAGGTTTGACTTTGATGAAGAGGTGAGGGTGGGTGACATAATGGAGGTGAAAATGGTGCTTCCCACATACCCACCGGTTGCAATCCTGACCTACGGTGAGGTTGTCAGGGTAAGGGAGGTGGAAAAGGGAGGTAGGATTGTCTACGAGACCGCCCTCAAGTTTACGGAGATGACCGAGGAGGTGAGGGAGGAGATAATTCAGTACACACTTAAACGGCAGAGGGAAGTCATAAAGAGGCGATGGGAAGAGACATGATCAATGAACCTCTCAAGTCTGATAGGGCTCCTGCTGGGGATCTCTGCCGTCGTGGTGGGGACTCTCCTTGAAGGTGGGAGGCTGAGTTTTATTTTACAGCCTGCCGCTGCTGCAATCGTTCTGGGAGGTACCCTCGGTGCAACGCTCTTGAGCCATTCCTTTCAGGATATAAACCGTGCAGTTCTTGGTCTCAGGGATGTGTTTTTCAAAAACCATGATACAGACCTGCATGGGTTGATAGGGAAGATAACATCCTTTTCCGCCCTTACAAGGCGAAAGGGGCTTGTGGCACTTGAGAGGGAGATAGACTCACTAAAAGACCCCTTCTTCAGAAAGGCTCTCCGGCTTGCGATCGACGGGCTCGAGAAGAGACAACTCCGTGACACCATGGAGGAGGAGATCATAACCTGTGAGGATATAAGGAGAAGACAGAGCCTTGTTTATGAGACTGCCGGGGGGTATGCCCCCACAATCGGGATTATCGGTGCTGTAATCGGACTGATCCATGTGATGCAAAACCTCTCCGAACCCTCCCGCCTCGGTGAAGGGATAGCCATAGCCTTTGTATCAACCGTTTATGGGGTTGGGCTTGCCAACCTGGTGCTTCTCCCCATCTCCAAGAAACTCAGGGAGTACCGGGAAAGGGAGTTACAGTCAAGGAGGCTTATACTGGAAGGTGTGATGGGGATACAGTCGGGAATCCACCCTGAGTTTCTAAAAGAGAGACTCCTTTCCTTTATAGAGAGGAATCCCGGATGAGAAGGTGGAGGAGGCATGAAGAGGAGGAGAAGACAGACCGGTGGGTCGTCTCCTATGCAGACTTCATAACACTTCTCTTTGCGTTTTTTGCGACCCTCTATGCGATCAGTGCGGTTGACCTTGAGAAACTGGGAGAATTTGCCTCTTCTCTGAATGATGCACTTCATCAAGGAGTGGTGAGGGGAGATGCGATCTTGAACAGTAAGGGAGTGGTTCCTATACCGGAGGTAAACGAAAGGGTGGAGGCGGGGATAAGGGGTATTTTCAAGGGCTCACCACCGGAGGTGGAGATGAGGAGGGATGCTCGTGGTGTGATCGTCTCTCTGGGGGAGAGTTTCCTCTTTGAGCCCGGGAAGACGGAACTAAACGATAGGGCGGTGAAGAAACTGAGTGAACTTGCCCTCTTTCTCAAAGGTATTGAAAACAGGGTGATGATTGAAGGCCATACAGACAACCTCCCCCCGAAGGATGAGAAGGTGAGATCAAACTGGATACTCTCAGCAGAGAGGGCATATTCTGTAATGAAACTATTTGTTGACCGGTTTGGCATTTCACCTGAGCGGCTGATTCTTGCAGGTTACGGCCCATACAGACCTTTAAGAGAGAACACCACGCCGGAGGGCAGGGCAAAAAACCGGCGGGTGGATATTGTGATACTAAAAGAGGGGTATT
>CAYMML010000021.1:7059-19661 GCA_964391515.1 uncultured Thermodesulfovibrio sp.
GAGGGCAGGGCAAAAAACCGGCGGGTGGATATTGTGATACTAAAAGAGGGGTATTAATGGGTTTATCTGGTATGTTTCGTCTGTTTCGTTGATATCGTCTATCTGGCACGTTTGCTTTGTTTGGCCTATTGGTTAGTTTCTTTTTTCCTATACTCCAATAATCGTTTTTTTATTGACTTTTAACTTTATACGCCCTTAAGATATTGAAGGATGGGAAAGATACTCGTAATAGAAGACAGCCTTCAGCAGCACGAACTGATCAAAAGGGCATTTTTGCGGTATGACGACACCCTTGAGGTCATAACCGTCTCGTCCGTTAGTGAGGGGTTTGATGTGCTTGAAAATGAAGACCTGGACATAATATTCGTGGATTATGTCCTCCAGGAGATGAACGGGGTTCAGTTCCTTAAGGAGTTGAAGAAAAACTCCATTGATATCCCCACCGTCCTGATAACGGCAAGGGGTGACGAACGCACGGCTGTGGAGGCGATAAAGGCGGGTGCCTACGAGTATGTGATAAAGGATATCGGCTACTTCAACGCATTACCTCATGTTTACAAAAAGGTGATGGAGGAGCACAGCGCAAGGCGTGCCCTTTCAAAGGCACACAGGAGGATACTTGAGTTCAACGAAAACCTCCTCAGGATAAATAACCTCATCCAGAGTTTGAACGAAGAACTTGACACCACCGAAACCGTAAGGAAGGGGCTTTCAGGCGGGGTTGACCTCCTGGGTGGAGACGGCGGTTTTATCTGCTTATGTGATAATGATAAGATTGTGGAGTTTGAGACCGAAAACATAGAGATTGCCCCGCCGGAATGTTCCCTGATAAAGAAGATCGAGGGGATCTTACTCCTTGAAGACCTCTCTCCTTACCCTGAGATAGAGAAGGTGCTGAAGGGGTATAGCCCTGCAGTGGTGCTTATTGCCCCCTTCAGGCTTTCTGGCGGGTTGAACGGGGTGTTTGCTGTGGTGTTTTTGCAGGAGCCCTCAATAGGTGATGAGCAGATCAATGCATTTCGTCTCTATCTCGATGCCCTCACCTCTGCTGTAAACAACTCCCTGTTGTTTGAGTTGGTTGCCCGAAGCCAGACGCTCTGGCAGGTCACCTTTGATGCCATATCCGACATACTCTTCGTGGTGGACGAAAGGGGGATTGTCCAGAAGTGTAACCGTGCCTTTGCCGAAGACTGCGGTCTTCATCCGAGGGAGATAGTGGGTGCACCACTCTTAAAGATATGCGGGAAAAGCAACATCATGAAGATGTACCTTGACCTCAACCTCGGGGAGAAGAGGGAGTATTTCTCTCAGGAGGTTTCTTACCACGAAAAGCGGTTTATCATAAGCGGGTTTCCAGTGGTCTTTCCGGACGGGACGACGGCGATGGTAAATATAGTAAAGGACATAACCGAGACCTCAAGGCTGAAGGAACAACTCTTCCATGCCGATAAACTTGCATCCCTGGGGCTGCTCGTCTCGGGGGTTGCACATGAGATAAACAACCCCCTTACCGGCATTGTGGGCTATACAGAACTCCTCCAGATGAAGGTGAAGGATGAGGATATTCAGAGGGAACTTGCAAAGATTGCCAATGCTGCCGACCGGTGTAAGACGATAGTTGAAAATCTCCTTGCCTTTTCAAGGCAGAAAGAGCCCGAAAAGACATACACCATGATAAACGACATCATAGACGGCGCCATAGAACTCCGTGCCTACTGGCTCAGGTCAAACAATGTGGAGGTGGTGAGGGAGTACGGGGAACTCCCCTATGCCTATGTTGATCCACAGCAGATTCAGCAGGTGATTTTGAACCTTCTTATAAATGCCGAGCATGCCCTTGAGGAGGTTGATCGGGATCAGAAGAGGGTGATCTTCCGAACCGCTCACAACAAGGATGCCGGTACCATCCAGATCTGGATTTCCGACAACGGCACCGGTATTCCCGCAGATGTCATCCCCAGGATATTTGACCCGTTCTTCACCACAAAGCCTGTAAATAAAGGCTCGGGGCTTGGGCTTTCCATCTCCCACGGGATAGTAAAGGAAAATGGGGGCACCATCCACCTTGAGGAGACCTCACCGGAAGGAACCACCTTTTACATTGAACTGCCCGTAAAGCAGCCGTGAAAAAGACCGGCACAGCCACACTTCCACTGCATGGCGGCAGGGCACCTGCCTGGTTATTCAAAAGGATGAAACTCCTTGCAAGGGAGATCGGGCTTGCCATTGTCTCAGAGTTTGGGACAGGGGGGTTCCTTGAGAGGCTCTCTGACCCCTTCTGGTTCCAGTGCCTTGGAGCCACGGTGGGGTTTGATTGGCATTCAAGCGGTCTTACCACAACACTGTGTGGTGCCCTCAAAGAGGGGTTCAGGGGGCTTGAACACGATACGGGTATCTATATTGCCGGTGGAAAGGGGCTGCGGGCTCGAAACACCCCCCATGAGATAAGGAAGTTTTCGGAAAAGACCGGCCTTGACCCTGAGCCCCTGATCCGGGCAAGCCGCCTTTCGGCAAGGGTGGATAACAACGCCCTTCAGGACGGGTTTCAGATATACCATCATCTGTTCGTTCATGACCAGAGTGGTGAGTGGATAGTGATCCAGCAGGGGATGTCTGACAGGGAGGGGCTTGCCCGAAGATACCACTGGTCGGGCAGGAATCTGGGGAGTTTCGTAAATGAGCCGCATTCGGGAATCTGTTCTGATGGCAGGGTGGATGCACTAAACCTCGTTGCCCGTGAGTCTGAAAGGGTAAGAGGTATATTGCCTGAGATTGCAGCAAGGAGCCCTGAAAAAAATATTGAGGAACTGAAGAGAATTACCTCCTCCGGTGAGGGGCTGTTTGACCGCCTTGATATGCCCAGACGGCACTGGATAAACCCTGCAACAGATATAGACCCAAAGAGGATAGAGAGGATTTTGTTAAAGACTTACCTGAACCCACCTGCCGACTTCACCTCACTCCTTGAGACCGAGGGTGTGGGGGCGAAGACCATCAGGGCACTAAGTCTTATCTCTGAACTCATCTACGGTGAAAAACCCTCATTCCGTGACCCTGCCAGGTTCAGTTTCGCCGTGGGGGGAAAAGACGGCATCCCCTATCCCGTAAACAGGGGCGTTTACGACCGGACAATCGAGATTATGAAGACCGCCATCGAGAGGGCAAAGGTGGGAAACAGGGAAAAACTGGATGCGGTCAGGCGGCTGATGAACTTCAGCCGGGCATAGCCTTAACATTAATAACATCGGTTTAAGCAGGCAGACCTCCATCGAAACCGGATTTAGTGCGATTTTATTTTAATTTTCCTGCCTAAAGTTCTGGTTAAAATTTCCGATAAGAGGGGTATGGGAACTTACTCAGGTAAAGACACAGGTTTGTGTGTGAATTATCAATAACAAGGAGGGAGTGATGAAGATCAATCTTAAGACAAAACTCTTTGGGCTTGTGGGTTTCATGGTATTTGTGCTCGTTGGCACAGGGGCTATTTTTATTTTTATGCAAAACAGGATGTTCGAGGGGTTTAACGGCCTTGCAGAGGGCCCCGGGGTGCAGCAGCAGGCATCAATGGAAGCACTCATAGGGCTTGGCAATGCGGTTCATGCCTTTAAGAACTATCTCCTCAGAAAGGACGATAAGTATGTTGAGAGGTTCAACAAGGCGGTAAATGCTATGAAGGAAAATGTAAATACTTACAGAAAATTATCCGTAACGGATGAGGAAAGGGCACTTGCAGACAGGGTGGTGCCGCTTATTGACGATTATGCCGCTGCATTTAAGAAACTCAGAGAGGCACGGGCAGAGACTGACGATATTGTAGCGATAGACCGGTCGGTTAAGGGGGCAGACCGCCCTATAGAGAAGACATTAAGGAAGATGGATGAACTTGCCATGAACCGGTATGAGGCTGCACTTTCGGACATGCGTGCTCAGGCAACGAATACCGAGAGGTTCATGATATTGGTGATAGGTATTTCTTCCATACTTGCACTTGTGTTCAGTGTGTTTGTGATGAAAAAACTGATGGCCTCCATCGGTGAGGTGGGGCATGCACTTCAGAGGGTCTCAGATGGTGATCTGTCGCAGAGTGCCAGGGTGGTCACAGAGGATGAGGTGGGTGGCATGGCTAAGGCGGTAAACCGGATGACAGAGTCCCTCAGAAAGATGGTCTGGAAGATAGCGGGTGTGACTGATACGGTGGTGAGCAGTTCGGAGGAGGTTTCTGCCACGGTTCACCAGATGATGAATGAGGTGGATCAGCAGTTTCAGCAGATAGAGCAGTCTGCCACGGCCACCACAGAGGTCTCGCAGACGATCATGGAGGTGGCAGGTAACGCCTCCCATGCGGCAGACTCGGCAAGGGAGTCGGTGGAGGCGGCAAACGAGGGCAAATTGGTGGTAGAAAAGACGACCGATGGTATATACAGGATAGCAGACCGTGTGAAGGAGACCGCAGAGACGGTGGAAAAACTCGGTGAGAGCAGCCGGAAGATAGGTGAAATCGTTAATGTTATTAACGATATCGCCGATCAGACCAACCTGCTTGCCCTGAATGCCGCAATCGAGGCGGCTCGTGCCGGAGAAAACGGAAGGGGGTTTGCGGTGGTGGCAGACGAGGTAAAGAAACTTGCCGAACGAACTGCACATGCCACTGAGGAGATAACAGGGATGATAGAACTCATAAGACGTGATACAGAACTCTCGGTTCAGAATATGCAGCAGTCCAGGGATATGGCAACAGAGGGTGTGGAACTTGCGAAAAAGGCACTTGAAGCCCTTGACAGGATAGTGGAGTCTTCACAAAAGAGTATGGAGAAGGTGCAGTCCATTGCCGCTGCGGCAGAGGAGCAGTCGGCTGCGGTAGAGCAGATATCTTCAAATATGGAGACTCTTACCAGGGTTGCCCAGTCTTCCAAAGAGGGGATGGTACAGATCAATGCTGCCACAAATAACCTGTCTAAAATAGCGGCAGAACTGGGAGAACTGATTGACTGGTTCAAGACCGGTGGGGAATCCCCTGGGATAGCAACTGGCCAGACAGAACCCCCCGAAGGAGAGACCGCTTATCATGAAACCAATGCTATAATCACCAAAACATCCTTTGGTGGTGGAAATGGGGGAAACGGAAACACCTCTGATCAGACCTGGTAGGTCTGATCGGAGGAACTTAGTTTGGTATAGTGTTATTGCGCATTCCATCCAGCAAATATCCCTCCAAGGCCATACCTGTGATATAATAATAACATCGTAGTTTCATAAATATAAGCAATATTCCCACCTGAGAGGGAGAGTATGGAGATAATCAGGAATGTCAGGATGATGAGACAGACCGCCTCTGCACTGAGAGGTGGTGAGAAGACTATCGGTTTCGTCCCGACCATGGGGGCACTGCATGAAGGGCACCTCAGCCTCGTAAAAAGGGCAAGAGAGGAAAATGATATTACAGTAGTTAGTATCTTTGTAAACCCCACCCAGTTTGGGCCCGGGGAGGATCTGGAAAAGTATCCCCGTGATGTTGAGGGCGATATGGAAAAGTTGGAGGCAGAAGGGGTGGACATACTCTTTCTCCCGGAGGCGGTGGATATATACCCGGAAGGCTACTCCACTTATGTCAATGTGGAGGGTATCACAGAGGGGTTGTGTGGCCGTTTCAGGGAAGGCCATTTCAGGGGAGTTGCAACGGTTGTTACCAAACTCTTCAACATCGTAAGACCCACCACCGCCTATTTTGGGCAGAAGGACTACCAGCAGTCACTTGTTATAAAGAGGCTCGTAAGAGATCTGAACTTTGATATAGATATAGTGGTCTGCCCAACCGTCCGGGAACCTGACGGGCTTGCCATGAGTTCAAGAAACCAGTACCTTAACGAAGAGGAAAGGCAGGCGGCAACGGTGATATTCAAAACCCTCACACTTGGTGTGAACCTCTTAAAAGACGGCAAATCTCCTAAAGAGGTGCATGATGCCATGTGGGAAGAGATGAGAAAGGAGCCACTTGTAAGGGAGATAGAATACCTCTCAGTATATCATCCTGAGAGCCTTACAGACCTTGCAGAGGTGCCCGCAGATCAAGGCAGGCAGAGCGCATATCTGCTTGCTGCTGCCGTTAGAATAGGGTCTGCCCGCCTTATTGATAACATACTTGTGGAAGACATTTAAGGAAGAAGAGCCATGAACAGAATATACCTTCAGATCATTGATAACCCCTTTGAGGATCTTGTTTATAGTGAGACCTCGTATGATGAGGGAGCCACAAACCATGCACTTGCCGAGGAACTGCAGACCTCTTTCGATATCCAGTACCCAAACATGGTTCATGTGGAGTACATAGACCTGTTTCTTGAGGACGAGTCGAGGTTTCCCGAGATACGGGAGATGCTGAGCCATGGACTTCTGAGGCTGCCGGTGATTTTGATAAACGGCAACCCCTTTCTTCACGGTGGTATCTCTTATCAGATCATCATGGAGGAGGTGGAGAAGATCCTTTCGGCAGGGCCCCTGCACTGAATGGATTACCTCACCTCTTTAAGCGGTTCTTACCTTCTAATACGGTTAAGGTGATTGATGATTAAAAAGGCCGATCATTCAGATATTGTTGAGCAGATCAGGAGCCTTTACGGGATACCGGAAGGGGTGCTTGAAGGATTTCACTTTTACGAGACGGGGAAGTCTGTCTGGTGCAGTTCTGTGGAGATACCCCCTGAATACCTGGGGCTGAAAAAGGTGGATGCCCCCGGGATGAGGGCGTTCAGGAAGGTAAATGGCCATCTGAAACCAACCACTTTTTTCCTTCAGGTGATCGGCTGCCATGCAACCAGGAATATAGTCTGTCTCCAAAGAGACGAACTTGAGAGCCTCTTAAAGGATGGCTACATCAGGATAGACCGTAATGACCTCCTGAATGGATATGTGGTAATCCGGTACGAAGGAAGCACCCTTGGCTGCGGGCTTTACCGGGACGGCAGGTTGAAATCACAGTTTCCCCGCGGGAGAACTGAAGCCCTTGCGCGGTCGGGGCTATTTTGAGGCCTCCTGTGGGCAGGCTCGTTATCCATGGCCACTTCTACCAGCCACCCAGAGAAAACCCCTGGGTTGGCAGGATATACCGGCAGTTTTCCGCATACCCCTACCATGACTGGAACGAAAGGGTAAACGCCGAGTGCTATGCCCCCGTCTCCCTTTCGAGGATACTTAACGAAAAAGGACGCATCGTAAAACTCGTAAACCTCTATGAGATTTTGAACTTCAATTTCGGCCCTACACTCCTTCAGTGGCTTGAGCGCCACTCCCCTTTTGTGTATAACTCCATAATCAGTGCAGACAGAGAGAGCGCCCTCAGGAGGGGAGGTCATGGAAATGCAATCGCCCAGTGTTATAGCCATCTCATAATGCCCCTTGCAACGAGGCAGGACAAACGCACTCAGATAAGATGGGGAGTCCATGACTTTAAACACAGGTTCGGAAGAGAGCCTGAGGGGATATGGCTGCCGGAGACCGCTGTGGATATTGAAACACTTGAACTCGTTGCTGAAGAGGGTGTGAGGTTTGTGATACTTGCGCCGCATCAGGCGACGGGATACAGAAAAAGGGGTGACAAAAAATGGATTGACACAAAAGGGGGGATAGATACGGGAAGACCCTACCGAATACCCCTCGGGAAGGGGCGGTGGCTGGGGGTATTTTTCTACGACAGCCGCCTTGCCCATGACATCGCCTTTGGTGATCTGCTCAAAAATGGTGAGCATCTGAAGGACACGCTCCTATCAGGTCTGCCCGAAGAGGGGCTTTTAAACATTGCAACCGATGGTGAGACCTACGGGCATCATCACAAGTTTGGTGAGATGGCACTTGCCTACGCCCTTGATAAGATAATGACGGGGTCACCTGAACTGGTGACGAATTACGGGGAGTACCTCTCGGAAAACCCTCCCGAGTACGAGGTGAGGATAGGTGAAAACACCTCCTGGAGTTGTGCCCACGGCGTCGAGAGGTGGAGGTCGGACTGTGGGTGTACCACCGGCAGCCAGGCTGGTTGGAATCAGAAGTGGAGGGCACCCCTTAGAGAGGGGCTTGACTGGTTGAGGGGAAGACTCTATGAGATATTCTTCAATGTCTCTACTGATATATTAAGGTCACCAGAAGAGGCAAGGGATTCCTATATAGGGTATCTTCTTGGAGATCATAAGGCACGAGGTGATTACCTGAAGCGGTTTACAACCTCGGGAAATGAGGTTGCGGCATTGAAATACCTGGAGATGAGCAGGGCAGGTATGCTTATGTTTACAAGTTGTGGCTGGTTCTTCAGTGATATCTCCCGTATCGAGACCATACAGATTCTCATGTATGCGGCACGGGCGGTTGAACTTGCAGGGGAGATCACAGGGCATGACCTCACGGATGGGCTGCTTGAGTACATCTCAGAGGCAAAAAGCAATGTTGATAAAGAGGGCTCTGGTGCAGATATCTATAGGAAGAAAGTGCTTGCAGGCAAGGTTGGCAGAAGGACAATCGTTGCCTCAACCGCACTTGGCAGGCTGTTGAATAAACACCCTGAAAGAGAGAAGGTGGAGTACGGTGACTTTTCAATCAATGTGATATCTGAAACACAAGGCGAAAGGGTGAATGAGGGAATGGTGGAGATAACACATAAACTGAGCGGTGAAACTACTCTCTTCAATTACCGTTCGTGGTATGAGGATGATGAAACACCTGTTGTGGAGGTGCGGAAAGATGGTGTATCAGATGAAACCGTCACCTATCATCTACCTGACCTGCCGGTGGACGACCGGGATGAGATACTCGGAGGGGTTAAGGAGAGGATGCGGAAGGACATCCTGAATGTTACAAAGGCCTTCTTTTCGGAGGCTGAAAGGACTATTGATCTCCTTACAGGCTATGGAGTCCCGGTATCAAGGGATTTCCAGATGTTCCTTGAGGTGATGTTTACTGAGGAACTAAGGGTGGGTGAACTGGGCACTGAAAGACTGCTTGAGATACTCAGGGAGATGAAAAGGTGGGGTATCCCCCACCACCCTGAAGACCTCGAGATGATCCTGAGGAGGAAACTGGAGGATGAGTTTTTGGCAGTTGAAATGAACCCCCAACAGAGGTATATCGAAATACTTACAGAGGCAATAACCATTGCAAAAGGGTTGGTGCCTGCCCTTAACCTCTGGAAGATGCAGAACTCCTTTTACAATATCATTCGTAGCGCTGAAGGAGACCGGGAAGACTTGAAAGAAGACGGCCGCCTTTATAGGCTTGGCGAGAGCCTGGGGTTTGATATGGATGAGATAATAGAGTAAAGAGTTAATAGCGTTTATTGCGTTGATTGGGTTATTTGGGTTTATGGCATTGGAGGGTGGGGGGTAGGTAGAACATTTTTTGCCGTCTGCTTTTTGGTTTAGAGGTTACTACGAATGGATAGATCAACCTGTCGTCCTGTCTGGTTCTCTCTTTTTTCTTGCTAACTGAATGAGTATCACAACAATATACACCGTGATCCCCACCGGATAGAGGAGGTATTTTTTCTCCTCCGGTATTCCCAGTATTCCTGCCATTGCGCCCGGGTGAAACAGTATAAACGCAGCGGTGAGAAAGAATGGTATGTCGTAGATCCTGTTTTTCGTGAGACACCAGTTCTGTGCAAAGCACTCGAAGGCGGATATGCCGATCATGGCCATCAGAAATATCATCAGCCCCTGCGGCAGACTGTGAATATTGTGGAGTATCAAATCGGGGTTGAACACAAACATGAATGCTATCACAGATGTCCTTATGTCATAGAGGAAACCCTGTATTCCTGTGGGTATGGGCTCGGAACGGGCTATTGCGGATGCAGTATAGGCTGCAAGCCCCACCGGTGGTGTGTCGTCTGCGAGTATCCCGAAATAGAAGCAAAACAGGTGTGCAGCCATAAGCGGTATGATAAACCCGTAAAGACCCCCGATAGATACGATGATCGGGGCGGTAAGCGATGCCATAACGATGTATGTGGCGGTGGTTGGAAGCCCCATCCCGAGGAGCATGCTGGCTATTGCGGTTATAAGTAGAAGCAGAAAGATGTTACCCCCTGATATGTATTCCACTATCTGGGTGATCATCCCCCCTATGCCCATGTTTACCACACCAACTATAATGCCGGCCGCCGCACAGGCAAGCCCCACGGAGATCATGTTCTTTGCACCCTGTATCATCCCCCTTGCTATCAGGGTAAGTGCAGACTTTATGCCCTGTGCAAACCCCTTTTTATTCCTGAACTCCTGGTAAACTATCACCCCAAAGAGGACTATTATCGCACGGAATGCAGAGAGTTCAGGGGAGTGCCGGAGGATTACCAGTTCAAAGACGAGCACAGCAATTGGGACGAGGTAATGAAGCCCCGACATGAGGGTCTTTCTCAGATCGGGCAGATCCTCAGGGGGAAGCCCCCTGATCCCCAGTTTTGATGCCTCAAGGTGGGTGATACAAAAAAGTCCGAAGTAGGAGACAAAGGCAGGGATTGCCGCTGCCTTCACCACCTCGATATAGGGCACGTTCACATACTCGGCTATGATAAAGGCGGCGGCACCCATGATGGGGGGCATCAACTGCCCGTCTGTGCTTGCCGCAACCTCAATGGCGGCGGCCTTCTTTGCCGGGTATCCTATCTTTTTCATCAGTGGTATCGTAAAGGGGCCTGTGGTAACGATGTTTGCAATGCTTGAGCCGGATATAAGCCCTGATGCACCGCTTGAGACCACCGCCGCCTTGGCAGGCCCCCCCTTGTATCTGCCAAGCACGGAGAGGGCAAGGTTTGTGAAAAACCTGCCCGCCCCTGCCACATCGAGCAGACCACCAAGGAGCACAAAGAGATAAACGATAGATGCCGATACCCCCAGGGGTATCCCGTAAATCCCCTCTGTGGAGAGGGTGATGTTGCTCATGTACTTTCTCAGTGAGACCCCCTTAAAGGCGAACACATCGGGCAGGTAGGGGCCGAGAAAGGCATAGGCGGTAAACAGTATGGCGATTATCGAAAGTGCAGGGCCTATCACCCTCCTTGATGCCTCAAGGAGAAGGACTATCAGCACTAACCCGAATACTATATCCCTGGTAAGTGGCATCCCGGCACGCATGGTTATCCCTTTGTAATCCAATACTATATAGAGGGCAGAGACCGCACCGGAGATGGCAAAGAGGTAATCAACGAGGGGGATACCCTTCTTTATCCCGAGGTAGGAGCACCGCCTGAGTTCACGCTTAAGTGCCGGAAGCAGCAGAAAGCAGAGGGTTATGGCAAAGGCGAGGTGGATGGCACGGGTTCTTGTGCTGTCCAGGATGAGTACGCTTGCAATACTTAACTGAAAGACCCCCCAGGCGATCGCAACGACACCTATCAGGATGCCTTCAAACCGCCTGAGAGGCCTTATCTCACCTGACTCCGCCTTTAAGATGGATTCAGCCTTGCCGGATTCCACTATTTCTTATTTGATCAGCGCCTTATCTATATACTTGATCAACCCCGATTCCCTGTAATACCTGAGGGCACCCTCATGTATGGGGGCACTGAGCCCTTTCAGCATGTCCTCCTTCGTAAGAACGGAGTATGCAGGGTGTAACTTCTTGAACTCCTCAAAGTTTTCAAACACCTCCTTGGTGATTGCATACACTATGTCGGGGTCAAGGTCTGCCGATGTGACAAATGTGGCCTTCACGCCTATGCTTGGCACATCCTCCTTGTTTTCTGCACGGGGGTAGAACTTTACCGGGATAATCGTTTTTGCATAGTATGGGTACTTTTTGAGAAGGGCATCTATGCCGGGCCCCTCAATGGGGATTATTCTCACCCTGATCCTCCCTGATGTTGCCTCCTTGATGTTACCGTTAGGATGTCCAACGGTATAGAAGAAGGCGTCTATCCTCTCGTCCTGGAGCAGTGAGGGTGCCTCAACCGCCTTTGCCTGCTCCACATGAATTGCCGAAAGTGGTATGCCTGCTGCCGAGAGGACATCCTTGGAGTTCTGGAGTTGGCCGGAGCCGGGGTTTCCGATATTTACCCTCTTGCCTTTCAGATCTGCAAGGGTCTTTATACCGCTCTTTGTGGATGCAATCAGGGTGATCGATTCGGGATGGATGGAAAAGATGGCCCGTAGTTTCTTCTGGGGGCCTGCCTTCTTCCACTCGGCAAGACCGTGGTATGCCTGGTACTGCCTGTCTGACTGGGCTATCCCGAACTCCAGATCACCGGAGAGCACCGCGTTGATGTTATAGACCGAGCCTGCGGTGGACTCCACTGTGGCCTTTATCCCGTACTCTTTTGATTTCTTGTTGATCATCCTGCTTATGGCACCACCTGTGGGATAATAGACCCCCGTAACCCCGCCTGTGCCGATCGTTACGAATACCCTTTTGGACTCTGCAGGGCTGTTCATCAACCCCACGAGTGCAAGGATGAGCAGTGCAAGACTTAACCGCTTAAAAAACATGTGTACCTCCTTTCAAGGATTTGAAGGTTTTTGCCTCCCCTGATAAAACATCCCTCGACTGTTATAAAGGCATTATAGCATGATAAACCATTACATGCAACCTTGATATTCTCTCACCTTCTGCCTCATTATATACAT
>CAYMML010000022.1:0-19462 GCA_964391515.1 uncultured Thermodesulfovibrio sp.
GGGTTTCTCCTGAGTTCTGCCTGCCCTGCTCCATCAGGGTTGTTGACATTACTAATGTTAATAATACTCCTTCAATTAAAGACATTAAACCACAGTGCAATACTCTGTTACATGCACGACTCTTTCTCCATTAATAGGAGATGCTCGAGCCGACTCGTTATAATATAAACATGTCTCCAGGGGTATGGACAGAGATAGCCGGTGCTTTTACACTAATTGCATCGGTGCTTGCGACGGCTCATGTAATCCTTACAAAAAAGAACGCCCGGGCATCCTTTGCCTGGGTGGGTATTGTCTGGCTTGTGCCTGTGATTGGCCCGGTACTGTATCTCCTCTTCGGTATCAACAGGATCAAAAGAAAGGCGCAGATTTTGAGAAGCGGCCTTGATGAGGTCTTCCCTTTTCATATAACAGAAAGCAGATCTTCACAGTGTGCAATAGAACCTCAGACTTCGCAGTTAAAGCGCCTCTGCCGAATGACGGAGAGGATTTCCGGTCTTCCGCTTCTTCCCGGAAACAGGATAACCCCCCTTGAAGATGGTGATAACGCATACCAGGCAATGCTCAGGGTAATAGACGAGGCAGAGAGATCTATCTCACTTTCTACTTATATATTTGACAACGACAGGGTGGGCGAGATGTTTTTATCGGCACTTGCCAGGGCAAGAGAGCGGGGGGTGGCGATAAGGGTGCTTGTGGATGACATGGGGGCAAGATACAGTTTCCCTTCCATCGTAAAAAGCCTCAAAAAATCCGGCATAGAGGCTGCAACATTTCTGCCCACTCTTATTCCCAGCCGGGTTCCTTTTGTAAACCTTAGAAATCATAGAAAGATATTAATTGTTGATGGGAAAACCGGTTTTACCGGTGGGATGAACATCCGGGAAGGACACCTCCTCAGGTTAAATCCTCCATCACCTGTAAGGGACATTCACTTTCTTGTTGAAGGGCCGGTTGTTAAACAGATGCAACAGGTCTTTGTGGAAGACTGGTACTTCTCTACCGGTGAGATGCTCGAAGGTGACCTCTGGTTCCGTAAAATTCCATCTTCTGGGGATGTGCTGGCAAGAGGCATTCCTGATGGGCCTGACGAGGACTATGAAAAACATCTCCATACAATACTGAGTGCCCTTACCATGGCGAGAAAAACCGTTGTGATCGTTACCCCTTACTTTCTTCCTGAAGACAATATCATCACCGCCATTAATCTTGCTGCCCTCAGGGGTGTAAAGATAGACATAATCCTTCCTGAAAAAAACAATATCCCACTGATCAAGTGGGCATCACATAACATACTTGAGCAGATAATAGGTGAAAACTGCAATCTCTGGTTTTCAAAACCACCATTTGACCACTCAAAGATCATGGTTGTTGACGGAGAGTGGGCGCTTATTGGCTCCGGGAACTGGGATGCAAGGAGTTTCAGGCTGAACTTTGAGTTCAATCTGGAGTGTTACCACTCAGGATTTGCAAATGGGCTCTTAAGGATTGTAAAGGGAAAGATTGAAAATGCAAGAAAGATCACTGTGGATGAACTGAAGGGGAGATCAATACTTACAAAACTCCGTGACGGTGCATCCTTTATGCTTTCACCCTATCTATAACTCTGCAAGTACAGGTGTATGATCAGAAGGTTTCTTCATGAGGCGTGGTTCAAGATCGATCCATGCACTTTTTGAGGCCTCTGCAACTACTCGTGTGCCCCAGATATGATCAATCCGCCAGCCCATCCTCCTCTTTACTGCATTTCGGATGGTGTAGTCAAAGAATGAGTATTCACCGGGGTTACTGTTATGCATCCTGAATATGTCCACCATACCCCAGTCCTTGAAACGATCAAGCATTCTATGCTCTTCAGGATGAAACCCCACACTTCCCCTGTATACCTCTGGTGCGTAAACATCCAGGTCTGTGGGCGCTATGTTGAAATCCCCCGTCCAGATTACCGGCTTCTCAGGGTTGTACTTTGAGGTAATGTAGTTATACAGTTTTTCAAGGAATCCTATCTTGTATCTGAACTTATCAGAATCAGGCATATAGCCCTGGGGTACATAGGTGTTTATGATGTTTAAGCCGGAGATTTTTGCATGGATAAGTCTTGTGTCTTCAGAGTTATCCTCAAAACCATATCCAGCACTTTCGATTGGTAGCCTGCTTAGTATGGCAACCCCGTTATACCCCTTCTCTCCCCTGAATACCGCCTCGTAGCCAAGTTCTTTAAATGGAAGCACGGGAAAGAGCGTGTCCTGCACCTTGGTCTCCTGAAGGCAAAGGATATGTGGCTTCACCTTCTCAATCCAGTGGGTTAATATCTCAAGCCTCGCCCTGATTGAGTTTACATTGAAAGTGCCGATGAGCATACCTGAATAAATTACAAAAGATGCCATGGTGTTTACAATGCCTGCCCCTAATCTTTTTTTTGTGTGACATTTATGTTTATTGATGTTGATAAAGATAAAGGGCAAGAAAGGGGTGTTTTTTGTTAATCTAAAATATGTATTTTCTCCCGATATCGGTTGCGCTTTTTGTTTTTTTCATTCTCCTTATTCCGGTAATGATCGTGATGGCACCCGCCCTTGCCTTTGCAAAACTGGGGCTTAACCCCATCTGCGGATACGCCTTCTTTATACTCTCGCTGGCTGGAAGTGGAATAAATATACCACTACACAGAAGGCCGATGAGGTATTCCATACCGGTGGATGAACTTACCCTTCTCTTTCACAGGTTCATGGGGATAAGGCTTCCGGCTTACCAGGAGCAGGTGATAGCGGTGAATCTGGGTGGTGCGGTGATTCCCGTTTTCTTGAGTTTCTATCTCCTTGGCAGTGTGCCGCTGAACCTTGTATTGTCGGCAACCCTTATCACAACGGTGTCAGCCTATCTGCTCAGTAAACCCGTAAAGGGCGTGGGGGTGGTAATGCCGGCTTTTGTACCCCCCCTTATTGCTGCGCTGACCGCAATGTTGATATCAAGGGAGTATGCTCCTCAGATAGCCTATATTTCGGGTGTCCTTGGCACATTGATTGGTGCAGATCTTTTGAGGCTCCCAATGTTGAACAGACTTGAGGCACCATTTCTGAGTATAGGTGGTGCAGGGGTGTTTGACGGTATTTATCTTGTGGGGATAATCTCGGTGCTACTTGCCTGAAAGGAGGAAAGGGCATGAAAAACACAATAGTATTTCTCTTTGCAGTTATTGCAATACTTGCCTTTTTAGTATTTTCACCGAAAAAGGAGTTTCCTCCCATACCCGGGGATAAAATTCATATAGAGGTGGCTGTTGAGAAGGACTGTCTTAAGTGTCATGACAAAGACAAGAAACATCCAATGGGGAAAAACCACCCTCCCAAGTTTGCCTGTTTCAAGTGTCATGAAAGGGGGTAATTGTCATTTATGTCATAGGTTTTCTCCAAACCTTAAGAGGTTCTTGCCAAGTGTTATGTGCATCTCACGTTGAAGATATTCTCCATGGTCTTCACGAAATGGGACAAGCACAATCTCTTTTGAGGTGATCCTGACCTTTACATCTTCAGCATGAGGGAGAAACCGTTTTCTTGGTATTGCGGTATCCATCAGGAACAGGCGTATGGAGTCTTTTAGATCATTTGATGAGATGGTGAGGGGGAGGATTTCCCCTTCCGGCAGTCTGTCGCCTCTTTCGGTCTGGGGTTGAGAAATGGTGGACTTTCTGATGGTGTTCAAAAATACCTTTGGTTGTATCTTAAAGCCTGGTATCCAGAAAAAGAGCGGCCTTTCCTCCCATCCCGGCTTGACTACCCTTGGAAGGTTTGCAAATCGTACAAGATCGGCATAACTGGTGAGTTCTGTGCCTCCTATTTCGGCAGTTACCATCCAGAAGGGAAGATAGACATCACCGGTTTTACCGGGCAGGATATAATAGTCATGTTTCAGCAGTTTGTTTCCTTCTCCAGTCCACAGGGAGTTACAGTTTCTGCAGGCAAGGAGGAGGGTCTTTCTGTCTGCCTGAATGTCCCATCCGCATTCAGGACAGAGTAGGGGGGTAAATGTAAGCCTCCAGTGCTGGTATTGAGTGAAGTTCATACCCTCTGCTGCCTCTCCGCTTTCCAGGGCTGTTTCAGCCACCAGATCGGTCATCTTTCCATCCAAAAACCCTACGGGAAGGTAAATGAGGGCGGATGATTCACCTATAAAGATATGACTGAAGACGAGATCAGGTATGAGTTCAATAGCAGGTGTATTTTTGCTAAACCTTGCAGAGTCCAGATGAAATACCCTCTTTTCTATGTTGGGGACGATACTTTTAAAAGGGGTAACCGGCAGATAGAAATGGTGGCTCATTTCCGGCAGGAGGTACTTCAGTTTCACCGCCTGCGGCCTTACACCAAGTGAAAGGGGGTAGATTTTGGAATTATACCCCTGGAGGGTTGCATCCACATACCGGGAGTCTGTCTGCTTGAGTTTTATGGTAAAGAGCATACCCCTTAAACGCCAGTATGGAACCAGTATCATCTCCTCTGACGGGGGAATACGAGGGGGGATGAAGTATCTGAAATAGGAGTCTGTGGAAATGAAGAGTTTGACCCGACAGAAAGGGCAGTTGAATATCCGGTCTGTGTCTTCAAGCAGAACAGGTGCGCTGCACTGCGGGCAGGTGTGCTCTATCTGCCATCTGTTAGAGTTTCTCTCCACACTGGTTGCAATAAATGGAATCAGGGAGGTTTACACTCCCGCACTTTGAGCACTTTTTCTCTTTTGTTTCGGTTTCAACCTTTGCACCACAGCGGCTGCAAAACCTGGCGTGTGGTGGAAGGTTTTTCCCGCATGAAGGGCACTGCTGAAAGACCAGTATCTGGTGTCCACAATGGGGACAGAACTTGGCATCTGGAGGGACCGGGTTTGAACATTCAGGACATTTTGCCTCAGGGGTAACCGGGTTTCCATGACTGTTACGCATCAGTTCCTGAAACATGGCAGGCATCATGAAGCCAAACCCAAGTCCAACACCGGCACCGGTTTCACCCTGCATCTCAGCCGCCTTTTCTACCGCCATGGCGGATTTCATCTTGAAGAGTTTATTGAGGTCGTCAAACACACTTAGCCTGCTTCTGTCGTCAATGGCTTTCTGTACGTCCGGCGGTGGTGTTATTGAATTTATAAAAAGTTTGGTTAGCCCGATACCATAATGACTGAAGTCCTCCTGGAGCCGCTTAACGAGTCCCTCAGATATTTCATCGTATCTGCCGGGCAGGTTCAAAATGCTATCGAGGTTTTCACCAAGGTGGTCATTGAGTCTTGAAACGATCACCCTGTTCAGGTACTCCTCAATCTCTGAGGTGGAAAATACCCCCTGAGTGCCCACCAGATGGTTGATAAATAAAACAGGCTGAACCACCTTGATCTCGAATACGCCAAAGGCACGGAGGCGAACGAGCCCGAGTTCAGAGTCTCTGAATGCAACCGGATCCCGGGTTCCCCACTTTAGATTGGGAAACACCTTCATATTCACAAAATAGACCTCAGCCCTTAATGGGCTGGTAAGCCCCCAGGGGGCACTCAGAACCTTTGTGAGAATAGGGACATTGGCGGTGATAAGGGTATGTCTTCCGGGGCCGAAGGCATCGTATGCCTTTCCCTGGTAAAACATCACCGCAGCCTGGCTTTCACGAACCGTCAGTTGGGCACCCAACTTGATCTCACCCGAACCCCTCTCCGGGATGCGGTGAACCATCTCCTTACCGGTCTCGTCAAACCACTCGATTACTTCCAGAAATATGATATTGTCTTTTCCCATAGTAATCCTATCTTCCTAAATTCGGCTGGTTTAAGTCAAGGCAGCCTCCCGACCTGCATTCGTTCATGGAGAAGATCATGAGAAAACCAAGAGGGGATTGATCACCTTAAACCAGGAACTCTTTTCAGACTCTTTCAGTTCAATAATGTATTGAAAAAACTTTTTACATTTCTTCAGCCTGAAGATATAGACCTTTTTGGATGGGATGTCGAGTTTTTTGATATCCTCCATAAGTGTATCAGCACGCTTTACCAGTTCTTCAAGTTCCTCTTTTTTCAGGTCATTTCCAACCTGCACCTTTGCACAGATCTCGTCAAACTCCTTTTTCCAGGGAGGCCGGTTGTCCTCATTGGAAGCAGCATAAATTGTTCCCACCAGTAAAAAGGCTAATGTCAGGACAAGAACCGGGAAAAGAAAATAAAACCTTTGCATCTGACCCTCCTTTAATTCTGTCTTTTAAAGATATTATATCCTATTCCTGGCTTTTCCTACTCAAAACACTCCCGTGTCTGCATCTTTTTCTGGTCTTTATGAAACCGCTTGCACCATATGTGCCCTGGTAGGGGTGTCTCCCCGGATGGTCTGAGCATCGCTGCCCATTTACAGTCTATACACCTCTTCTGTGAGCCTTTCTGAAGGGGTACAAAACAGGGGAGGTTTCTGTTTTTACCCATGGCGATCTTTCGCCTTGAGCACCAGACTGTGCCGGTGGGCACCCTCCCTCCATCTGGTTTTCTATCCTTTCCAAACCGACAGTTTCCGCAGGTGTAAGACACCGGTTCAGTCCGTTTCGGCTGGACGCAGGGCATGGAGCCTCAACTGGAGCCCCTTACCCCTTTCCCACTCGTTAATCGTGGGTGTAAAAACGGCATCTACAAATCCGGCATCTTCAACCAGGGCTAAGTGTTCACCCATATCAAAGCCAATACAGTCGATTGTAACCGAGCGATGGCGAAGTCCCATCTTGAGATGCCCCTTGCCTACCACCTTCGGATATACCACCTCACACCCTTTGGCACCAAGAAGGGGGCTGGGATTACCGCAGCCAAAGGGTTCCATCTTGTTTATCTCTCTCACCAGCGAGAAATTTACATCCCGCAGTGTTACAGATGCATCAATAGTTAGCAGTGGGATCAGGTCTTCATCTGTGAGTGTTTCTGATAGCAGGTTGTTTATTGCCTCCTCAAAGAGTGGAAGGTTTTTCTCCTTCAATCTGATACCTGCCGCCTGTTTGTGACCGCCATAGGAAAGGAGGATATTACTACATGCCGATATGGTATCGTAAAGGTTGAGGGGTGGGATACTCCTTGCAGAGCCCTTGGCTATGCCATCCTTGATATTGAACACAAAACTGGGGCGGTAGAACTCTTCAGCAAGTCTGGATGCCACTATGCCCACCACACCCTCGTGCCAGTTTTCCGAGGCAAGGACTATTGAAAGGTGGTATCCCTTTTTATCAAGCATTGCCTTTGCTTCCTGGTATATCTCCTCCTGTATCTCCTGCCGTTTCAGGTTCAATTCGTTGAGCCTTTCTGCAAGTGGCAAAGCGGTATTGTAGTTGTCAGATATGAGAAGGGAGATGACTTCACGTGCCTTATCCACCCTGCCCGAGGCGTTCAGCCTGGGTATCAAAGTGTAGGCAAGCCCATTTGCGGTTACCTCCCGTCCGTTTATGCGGGAGACCTCCTTCAGGGCAAGCAGACCCGGCCTTGGTGATTCGTTTATCCGCCTTAACCCCTCCTTTGTGATGATTCTGTTTTCGCCGATCAGTGGAACTATGTCGGCAATCGTTCCGAGTGTGGCAAGGTCTATTAACTCCATTGCCGCCTCTTGGCCAAGAAGGGATAGTGCAAGTTTAAATGCCACCATGGAGCCGGAAATGGTTGATGAGGGGTTCGAGAGCCTGGGGTTTATGACGATATCTGCAGGAGGAACAACAGGGTTGCCGCTTTCATCCAACTTTGGCTCGTGATGGTCTGTGATTATCACGCCCATTCCCTCATCCCGGGCAAGCCTGGTTGCCTCAAAGGATGTAATTCCGCAATCCACTGTGAGTATGATATCAGCACCTGTCTCTTTTGCGTACCTTACGCCTGGTGCATTGAAACCGTAACCATGTGCAAGCCTCTCAGGTATGAAGTAGTCAACCTTACCGCCAAGGTTTCTTATGGCAATGACAAGGATTGCTGTTCCAGTAAGGCCGTCTGTGTCGTAATCTCCGTGGACGAGTATCTTCTTGTTCGATGAGACCGCCTCTTTGATAAGCCGTGACGCCTCAGCAATACCACCAAGTGAGTCGGGTGGCTCAAGGTTGTCAATGGTGGGATCAAGGTAGTTGTAAATATCGGAGGGTGTCTTTATCCCCCTGTTTATGAGTATCTGTGCAAAGGCGGTTGATATGGAAGCACAACGGGAGAGATACCTGATAAAATCAGGATTGGTTTTCTGGACAAGCCATCTCCTGGCAGGCATCTCTCAAATTCTCCGCATATCAAACACCTACCCAATTACCGCTTCGTGGGTAAAGGCTTTTTCCACAAGAGCACTATGGGGCTTGCTACAAATACCGATGAGTAAGTCCCTACCGTTATGCCAAGTATCATGGCAAGTGCAAAGTCGTGGATGACCTCACCACCAAAGAGGAAGAGGGCTACTGCCGCAAGCAGTGTGGTAATGGATGTGATCAGAGTTCTTGACAGAACCTCATTTATACTCCTGTTAAATACCCCTGTGATGGACTCACGAGACATGTACCTCAGGTTTTCCCTCACCCTGTCGAAGACCACCACCGTATCAGTGAGGGAGTAACCGGCGATGGTAAGCAGGGCACTTACGAGGATGAGGTTTATCTCCTTACCCATTATGTTGAAAAGCCCGAGCACGGCAAGTACGTCGTGAAATGTGGCGGCTGTTGCACCCACGCTGAACCGGAACTGGAACCGCCAGGCAATGTAGATAAGAATACCGGCAGTTGCGGCAAGTATTGCCCACATGGCATCTCTTCTCAGTTTTGAGCCCACCTTCGGGCCGATCTCGGTGGTGGAGTCAACGGTTATGGTATTGTCTTTGAAGCCTTCCTTTAGTGAGGATATTATCTTATCAGAAAGGCCACCGAGTTTCTCCTCCTTTTTCTTGACCTTGATGAGTACCTTGTTGACCGCCGGGAAGTCCTGGAGGTCAAATTCTTTGATGCCTTTGTTTTCAAGCACACCTCTGACCTCTTGAAGTGTAACGGGTTTTTCAAACTTTAGTTGAACGGCTGTGCCGCCGGCAAAGTCGATGCCCAGGTTGGCAGTCCCGTTTCCCACCTGCACAATGGCGATTATGCCCAGAACCACAAGTATACCTGATAAGGCAAATGAGAACTTCCTTAAGCCCATGAAGTCGATGTTTGTCTTTTTAACTATCTCTATCATATGCTCAGTTTCTTGACCTCCCTTCTTGAATTTATGATATCAAATACAGTCTTTGTGCCGATAAGGGCTGTAAACAGGTTTATGGCAACACCAAGGCTGAGGGTTACGGCAAACCCCTTGATTGGGCCTGTGCCAAACTGAAACAGTACTGCCGCTGTAATCAGTGTGGTCACATGTGAGTCAACGATTGTGATGAATGCCTTGTCATAACCTGAATCAACGGCAGCCCTTGGGGTCTTGCCGGCTCTCAGTTCTTCTCGCATCCTCTCAAACATCAGGACATTTGAGTCCACAGCCATACCGATAGCAAGTATTATCCCGGCGATACCGGGAAGCGTGAGTGTTGCATTAAGGAACGCCATTGCGCCAAGGAGTAGGATTACATTAAGAACCATTGCAAAGTCTGCTATCAACCCGGAGATCTTATAGTAAAAGAGCATGAACACAACAACCAGGATGACGGCGATTATGCCTGCCTTTTTCCCTGCCTCTATGGAGTCCCTTCCAAGAGAGGGGCCCACAGTCACATTCTGGAGCAGTTTCACAGGTGCAGGCAGGGCACCAGCCCTCAAAACGATGGCAAGGTCTTTTGCGTCCTCCATGGTAAATGCACCGGTGATCTGGGCATTTCCACCGGCGATCTTTTCCCGGATTACCGGGGCGGAGTAGACATTGCCGTCCAGTATGATGGCAAGCCGTTTCTGGACATATTTACCGGTAATCTCTTCGAAGAGTTTTGCCCCTGCACTGTTAAAGGAGAGTGATACGTAAGGTTCGTTAAACCTCTGGTCTATCGCCACACGAGCCTCGGAGAGTAGATCACCGGTAAGTAACACCTCTTTTTTGAGGAGGAAAGGCCGCTTCGTGACCTCACCGGTCTCTTTGTTTACGTTTCTCTGAAACAGGATTGTGTCGTCTTCCGGGATCTTTTCCTTGAATTTTTCAAGTATCTCTTCTTCTTCGCCCGGCCTCAGTATCTGTGGAAGTTCGGCCGCTACTGGTGCCTCGTCGTCTACGAGTCTGAACTCAAGTTGTGCAGTTTTACCAATAAGTTGTATAGCCCTCTTTGGGTCTTTATATCCGGGAAGTTGCACCACTATCTCGTTTTCACCCTGCCGGTGAATTACAGGTTCGGCCACCCCGAACTGGTCAACCCTGTTCCGGATCGTTTCAAGTGCCTGGTCTGTGGCATTTTCCTTGATCCTCTTCATCTCCTGCTGGGAGAGGCGAAGGACGAGATTGTCAGAAAGCGTTGAGGTCTCAAGCGTGGGGAAGGTATCGAGTATCGCCTGCCTCACCTCGGCATTCCCGGGGCTCACTATTATCTCCTTGCCCTTACGGCTTACCTGAACGGTGAGTTTCTTCTTCTCAAGGACGTCCTTAATCCGCTGCATCGTTCTCTCTGTGGTTATCTCAACCGCCCTGTCTCCCTGAACCTCGAAGACCAGATGAATTCCGCCCTGAAGGTCAAGTCCAAGGGCAATCCCCCTGTTTGGCAGGTTGTCCTTCCACCACTGGGGCATATACTTGAAAACAGGGGTATTGGGTAGAAAAAACACGAAGGCAAGAACAACGGTTCCGATGATCAGACCAAGTCGCCATTTAATATTCTTCATCCATCCTCCTTATGCCATTCTTGTATTGTTTATAAGTAAATGAAACTCCGTCTCCAGCACCTCAGCCGCCTGTCTGCAGGCCGTCATCCTGGAGAGGAATATCTCAAAATACTCTATCACAGGAGAAATGCGGGTGTCTATCACCAACGATAGGGTTATTAACCTTCCCTCTCTATCCACAGTGAGTTCTGATTCGGTGGCTGCATAATTCACCCTGTCGTGTATGTCCTTGCTCACCATGGAGGGGTTTCTCACCCTGCTCCGGTGGACATCTGATTTGTCCGCTATCAATAGCGCTGCCGATATCTCATCCGGGATAGCCCCTTCGCTTTCCTCATGGATCACGATTGCGGTCATGATCCGTGTGGTTTCTTCCAGGCTGAACCCTGTCTCCTCGAGTATCTCCTTGGCAAGAAGGGCACCCATCTTGTGGTGCTCTTTACGGCCAAGCATGTTTCCTATGTCGTGAAGAAAACCTGCCGCTGCGGCCACTATCGCACGGTCTTCCGGATAACCGAGTTCTTTGAGTATCTTCCAGGCAGTTCTTGAAACTATACTGCAGTGGCGGAACCCGTGCTCGGTGTATCCAATTGTTTCAAGATACCTGTCTGCCGCCTCTATATAATAACGTGCCTTTTTGTTTTCAAGAAGACTCTCGATCCTTCCGGAGAGATCAATCCTCTTCGCCCGATGCCCTGAGTGTTGCAATGTAGGCCTTCCCGAGTTTGATCTTTACATTTTCCGCTATCTTTATGGTAACGGTCTTCTCACCTACAGAGTCTATCACACCATAAATGCCGCCGGATGTGATAACCTTGTCCCCCTTTTTCAATGCCTCTAACATTTCACGGTGCTGTTTTGCCCTCTTCTGCTGAGGACGGATAAGGAGAAAGTAGAAGATGGCAAATATGATAATGAGAGGGAGAAAACTGGTGATGAGCGCCTGTGGTCCGCCTTCGGCTCCTCCCTGTGGTGCTGGCCCCATCGCCCAGGCTATGGATTCAAACATGATTCACCTCCGGTTTAGGTTTCCACCTGAAATCAGTGTTCAGGTGGTTTATCGTACCCCTTATCACAGGTCACAAACAGACCTGGGAAGAGGTTGATTGAAAAATTTATCAGGGCTTACAAACATCCAGCCTATAAAACAGGCAGGATGAAGTGTGCTTATAAACTCGATATTATAGTGGTTTAAATGAGATATTTTCAATAAAAAGATGGTTGATTGTTGCATAAAGGCGGTGGTTTCTTTTAATATTAAATGTTATGGTAGCGATATTAAAGAAGATTTTTGGCACCAAAAACGAGAGGGAACTCAAAAGGATCCAGCCGATAGTCGAGAAGATCAATTCCCTTGAGCCATCTATATCCGGCCTTTCCGACTCTGAACTCCGGGGGATGACCGATAAGTTTCGAGAGAGGCTGGAAAGGGGTGAAACGCTTGATGACCTCCTTCCCGAGGCATTTGCTGTGGTGCGTGAAACCGCAAAGAGGAGGCTCGGGATGAGGCATTTTGATGTGCAGTTGATAGGCGGTGTTGTCCTCCACGAGGGAAAGATTGCAGAGATGAAGACCGGTGAGGGAAAGACTCTTGTTGCAACGCTTCCTGTATATCTTAACGCCCTTGACGGCCGAGGAGTGCATGTGGTTACAGTGAACGATTATCTTGCCCGGAGGGATGCCCAGTGGATGGGGCCTGTTTATTATCACCTGGGGTTAAGTGTTGGCGTAATACAGCATGATGCCTCATTTCTGTATGATCCTGAGTTCAGAACCGAGGAAAAGGGGTTTGACCGGTTAAGACCTTGCACAAGAAAAGAGGCATACAACGCCGATATTACCTACGGAACCAACAACGAGTTCGGTTTTGATTATCTCAGGGACAATATGAAATATGAGATTGAAGACTACTGCCAGAGGGAACTCAACTATGCAATCGTTGATGAGGTGGACAGTATCCTCATTGACGAGGCAAGGACTCCGCTTATCATATCAGGTCCTTCAGAGGAATCTACCGGGAAGTATTACAGGATAGACAAGATAATACCCAAACTGAAAAAGGATGAGGACTTTACAATAGACGAAAAGGCAAAGACCGCCATCCTTACTGAAGAGGGCAGTATAAAGGCTGAGAAACTCCTTGGTGTTGAAAACCTCTTTGATCCTGCAAATATCGAACTTGTCCATCATATACTTCAGGGATTAAGGGCACACCATCTCTATAAGCGTGATGTGGACTATGTTGTCAAAAACGGTCAGGTCATTATAGTGGATGAGTTTACCGGCCGTTTGATGCCTGGAAGGAGATGGTCAGATGGGCTGCACCAGGCCATAGAGGCCAAAGAGGGTGTCAAGATCGAAAGCGAAAACCAGACCCTTGCCACCATCACATTCCAGAACTACTTCAGGATGTACAACAAACTCGCCGGTATGACCGGTACAGCCGATACGGAGGCGGAGGAGTTTGCAAAGATATACGATCTTGATGTGGTCGTCATACCCACCAACCGGCCAATGATCAGGAAGGACTATCCGGATGTGATCTACAAGACTGAAAAGGCAAAGTTCAGGGCGGTCATAAGGGAGATAGAAGACTGTTACAGGAGGGGACAGCCGGTGCTTGTGGGCACTGTTTCTATCGAAAAGTCGGAACTGCTGAGCAAGATGCTGAGACAGAAAAAGATACCCCACTCTGTGCTGAATGCCAAATACCACGACCGTGAGGCTGAGATTGTTGCTCAGGCAGGCCGTCCCGGGGCTGTGACTATCGCTACCAATATGGCTGGTAGGGGTACTGACATAGTCCTTGGCGGTAACCCTTCCGGGCTTGTTGGGGAGTTTCTCAAGGGCAAACAGGAACCATCTGAAGAAGACCTGAAGGATGCACTTCAGAAGGCCGAGGAACTCTGCCGACGAGACAGGGAAAGGGTGGTACAGGCCGGCGGTCTTCATATCCTCGGCACCGAGAGACACGAGGCAAGGAGGATAGACAACCAGTTGAGGGGACGCTCCGGAAGACAGGGTGACCCGGGTTCTTCCAGGTTTTACCTCTCTCTTGAGGACGATCTGATGAGGATTTTCGGCTCTGACAGGATCTCCGGACTGATGGGTAAACTGGGCATGGAGGAGGACGTTCCCATTGAAAACAGAATGGTCTCAAAGGCGATAGAGAATGCCCAGAAAAAGGTGGAGGCTCATAACTTTGAGATCAGGAAACACCTGCTTGAATACGACGATGTGATGAACAAGCAGAGAACGGAGATTTATGCCTTCAGGAGAGAGATACTTGAGGCTGATTCCCTCCGTGATCGGGTTGATGAGATGCTGGAGGATGTGGTCACTGACCTCGTAATGCTTCACTGCCCGGAAGATCGTCATGCCGAGTACTGGGAGATGGACGAACTGAAGAGTTCAATCTTTGGGCTTTTCGGAATCAAGCCCCAGCGGATAGACGGCATTCAAGGGGTTGATGCCTTGAGGGAGGAACTTATCAATGAAATAAAAGAGTTCTATAACGAAAAGGAAAAAGAAGCGGGCACTGAGGTGATGAGATACCTTGAGAAGATCGTCATGCTTCAGGTGGTTGATACCCAGTGGAAGGATCATCTGCTTGCGATGGATCACCTGAAAGAGGGGATAGGGCTAAGGGGGTATGGCCAGAAAGATCCCCTTGTGGAGTACAAGAGGGAGGCCTTTGAGGTCTTTGCAGAGATGACTGAACGGATAAAGAGAGAGATACTCACGAGACTGTTCAGGATACAGGTAAGGACGGAAGAAGAGGCTGAGAAACTTTCTGAGAGGAGAAGAACCCCCCTTATTTTAAACAGGGGTTCCGGTACAGAGACATCAAAGCCTGTGAAGAAGGTGAAGAAGGTGGGTAGAAATGAGCCCTGCCCCTGTGGTAGCGGTAAAAAGTATAAAAAGTGCTGTGGCTTAAATGCTTAAGACCGTCATAATATCCGAAAGGTTTAAAGAGGTAGAGGCTGCCCTGGATGCCGGATGTTTTGGCGTGGAGGCCCGGATTACCAGAATGGGAGATGTGGAAAAGATACTTTCACCACCGGATCTTTTCATTATTGACTATGATCATTTTGGAAACCCCCTTCTGAAGAATGTCTGTTCAAAATTCCCCCTCACACCGGTCATACTGATAACCTCAAAAAAGATATCCCTTGCAAGGCGACCCCTTTGTGATAGGGTAGAAGAACTCAACCCGAGACTGCTGAGACAGAGTGCAAACCGGCTGTCTCTGATTTCGGATGCATTCAGGGAAAACAGGAAACTCAGAGAGAACCTTGAATCTGCAAGATGGCTTGTGGAGATAAACAGTGAGATAAACCGGTTGACGATGGCAACAGACGATATCGAAGAGGTGATCTCAAAAATCATGGGACGGTTCAAGAGTCTAATCAGGGCGGATGCCTTTGCGGTTTTTCTCAAGGATCCGGAGGACAGTTCGTTGATGATTCAAGCGCTTTCATCCAAAAAAAGGAGGGTATTAAAGGAGTTAAGGGTGCCTTTTAACGAGGGGATTGCCGGATGGGTTGCCACCAAGGATTCTCCACTACTGCTTGAGAGCATCAAGAACGATAGCCGCCTTCAGGCGGAGGCACCCCTTCACAGAGAACTAAGGTCTTACTCTTTGATAGCGGTTCCCATTAAGGGGAAATCTTCTATCATAGGGGTTGTTGAGGTGATAAACAGGCAAAAGAACCGTCCACTGACAATGGATGACCTCTCGCTTCTTCAAACCATCACTGAACCGCTTGCCATCGCCGTGGAAAAGATGATCCTCCACCAGAAGATGGCGGAACTGGCAATCACCGATGACCTTACAAAACTCTTTAACACGAGGTATCTACAGAGGACGCTTGAGATCGAGGTTGAAAGGTGTAACCGTTATAACACCTCGCTTTCGCTTATATTCATGGATCTTGATTATTTCAAGAATGTGAACGACCGTTACGGTCACCTCATTGGTAGCAAGGTTCTTGTGGAGATTGGGCAGTTGCTTCTTAGTAAACTAAGATCTGTTGATATCGTTGCGAGGTATGGAGGGGATGAGTTTGTGATAGTCCTGCCCCAGACGTCCATTCAGTATGCCCGGATGATTGCAGAAAGGCTCAGGAAGGCGATTGCAGAGGAGACGTTCTTGAAAGAGGAAGGTGTGAACATCAAGGTGACTGCAAGTTTTGGGGTTGCCTCCTACCCCGACAGGGCAAAGTCAAAGGAGGAACTGATGAAACTTGCCGATGAGGCGATGTACAGGGTAAAATACCGCACAAGAAACGGTGTTTATGCTATAATTTGATAAACCCTTTCCGCACTGGAGGGAATGGGGTAATAATCTTAGTTAAGGGTGAGTTATGGCACTTTTCAATTATGCAACTAAAGAGATTACACTAAAGATAGTGTATTACGGACCTGGTCTAAGCGGAAAGACCACTAATCTTCAACACCTCCACTCATCACTCGACCCTCAGAGGAGGGGAAAACTCCTTTCCCTTGCCACCGAGGCGGACAGAACGCTCTTTTTCGACTTCATGCCGGTGGAACTTGGAAAGATAAAGGGGTTTTCCATCAGGTTTCAACTCTATACCGTACCAGGCCAGGTGAGATATAATGCTACCCGAAAACTGGTGTTAAAGGGTGCTGATGCGATAGTCTTTGTGGCCGATTCACAGGAGCAGATGCTTGAGGAGAACCTCGAGAGCCTTCGGAATATGCGTGAAAACCTGATTGCTAACAATCTCAACCCTGATGACATCCCCGTTGTCATGCAGTATAACAAGAGGGATCTCCCTAATATACTGCCGGTGGAGGAATTAAATAAAAAACTGAATGATAAGAACTACCCCTTCTTTGAGGCTGTAGCCGTGGAAGGAAAGGGTGTGGATGAGACATTTCAGAGCATAACAAGGGGGCTACTGAAACACATCTCACAGAAACACAAAATAGATATAAAGCCTCAGGTTCAAACAACCCAGGAGGAGGAAAAACCAAAGAGAGAACCACTTGAAAGGCCGGTAAAGCCGGTTACCCCTGAGAAGGTATCTCCCATAGGGAAGAAAACCTCCACCTATGAGAGTATGCTTTTTAAGATTCAGGATGAGATATCATCTATCAGAGGTGCTCTGTCTGAGAACGAGGCGATGAAGGAAGAGATTAACAGACTTTCAGCATCGGTTGACAGGCTGAACGAGACCCTGAAGCGGCTTTCTGCAAAGCAGGAGGAGGCGGTCTCTCTGCTTATAAAGATCAAAGAATCGATGGACAATGCAAAGACAAAGAAGAGGTGGTTGTTCTTCGGTTAGATCCTCTCGAGGGTGGAGAGTAACGCCTCTGCCTTTTTGATCGTTTCGTAATACTCCCTTTCAGGATCGGAATCTGCAACGATCCCTGCACCTGCCTGGACATAGGCTGTTCTGTCCTTTATCAGGAATGTCCGGATTATTATGTTCATGTCCATCTCACCGCTGAATGAGATATAACCGAAAGACCCGGTATAGGGACCTCTTGCGGTTTTCTCAAGTTCATCAATGATCTCCATGCACCTTACCTTAGGCACACCTGTAATAGTCCCACCCGGGAATGTTGCCCTTAAAAGACTGAAGGCATCACGACCTTCTGCAAGGACACCCCTCACATTTGAGACTATGTGTATTACATGAGAATAAAACTCTGTGGTCATGAGTTCGTTTACCTCCACGGTTCCGTACCTGCAGACCTTTCCAAGGTCGTTCCTTTCGAGATCAATGAGCATGATATGCTCAGCCCTCTCTTTTTCGTTCAGCAGGAGGTCTGCCCTCAGCCTTTCATCTGCAGCGGCATTCAACCCGCGTGGACGGGTGCCGGCGATAGGACGGGTCTCTGCAATACCCTTACACAGCCTTATGAGTCTTTCGGGTGAAGAACTCGCTATCTGGTAGTCTCCAAAGTCTGCATAAAATGCAAATGGAGAGGGGTTGATCTTCCGAAGGATGGAGTAGAGTTTCACCGGCTCGGTTTCCCCGATCGTTGCAGAAAAACGCTGAGAGAGGTTTGCCTGAAATATGTCCCCATCGTGTATATACTGCTTTGCCCTTATTACCATATCTGAGTAGTCTTTGAGGCTAAGTTCATGATGAATCTGAACCTTCTTGCGTTTGGGAGTAAGGGGGTAATCCGTATCAGGGATGTCTTTTAACTCGGAGGCGGTCATTGAAAGTTCATCAACAGCATCGCTATAGACGGCAGAAGGGTCAACCATGTGATGGGTGTCATCAGGCAAACTGACAGGAGTAAGATCCTCAAAAAATCTGGTATAGATCTCACTTGCCCCGGGAGATAACATGAGGTAACATTTTTTGTTTACATGGTCAAAGGCGATGACCCTGGAGGTTAGGAAAAAGTGGATATCCGGGATTTTCAGGTCATCCACAACGGTGGTCGGGAGCCTTTCCAGGTAATTTACAAAGTCATAACTTACAAGCCCTATCAGGCCACCGGTAAAAGGGGGGAGAGTATCGAGGGAGGCCTGTCTGTAAAGATTTAGCATTTTTCTGAGAAATGTAAGAGGTCGTAAATTACCCCTTTCAAGGTCGACAGATTTACTTCTACCTCCCATCGTGATGATGATTTTTTTGTCTTTAAGCCTTAACTCCATCAGAGGATCAGGGACGATAAATGAGTACCTCGAGATTACCTCCGGTCCCTTCTGGCTTTCGAGGATGACAGATCGGGGCGTGAGTATTTTTGAAAATACCGAAAAGGGTGATGCGAAGTCGAGTTCCCTGCACAGGGGCAGGAAATGACCTTTTCTTTCGTAAAGATCAACGAATGCCTCTTTAGAAGGCAGTATGAGATTTTCTGTGGGGTTCATTCAGGCAGATATAATTTCAAGGCCGATAAGTTCTATCGCCTTCATGGGGTCTTTCTGGGCAAGGACAGCCCTTCCGATTACCAGGTAATCCGCCCCGGCTCTAAGGGCATCCTTTGGGGTCATGGTCCTTTTCTGGTCGTCAGGTGGTGACCAGGCTGGCCTGATGCCCGGGGTTACTATAATGAAATTATTGCCGAATTTTTTTCTGATTGATGAAACCTCGTGGCCTGAAGCAACAACGCCATCAAGCCCGGCATCGTGTGCAAGGGTCGCAAGGTGACGCACATGAGTCCGTATGCCGTGCTGAAAACCCATCTCATCCCTGAACTCATTGTCAGAGATGCTCGTAAGCACCGTTACGGCAATGATCTTAGGGCGAGGCAGGTTCTCTTTCAGGCAGGTCTCGGTTACGGCATCACGTGTCCGTTTCATCATCTCAAATCCGCCAGAGGCGTGAATGTTAAACATGTGTACCCCAAGCCTTGCCACCTGGACGGCGGCTCGTGAGACGGTGTTTGGAATATCGTGAAATTTCAGATCGAGAAAGACCTTCTTCCCCTTGTCGTGTATCTTTCGCACAATCTCCGGACCAGCGGTTGAAAAGAGTTCAAGACCCACCTTGAATGTGTTTACCCAATCTGAAAACTGGTCAACCACATCAAGGGCATGATCTGGATCATTAAGGTCAAGGGCAAGTATAATTCGGTCTTTCTGCGACATCAAAACTCCTCATATCAGGGAAATCATGTTTAAAAAGATTAACATAATCAGACCAATAACGACAACGGGAAGGCCA
>CAYMML010000023.1:0-19083 GCA_964391515.1 uncultured Thermodesulfovibrio sp.
TCCTTAACCTCCTTTCAGATGTCTCTAACATATACTAATATCTGCATTAGTAATGCCAATAACACTGATGTAACAGGGCAGGCAGAATTCAGGAGAAACCCCGGATTTTCGCGATACCTCAAGTACCGTGAAACAACCACCGGTGTTACTATTATCACTGCCCTTAAAACTGTTTTTATGATCGAATAAAAATCGCATTAAATCCGGTTTCGATGGAGTTCTGCCTGCCTCAACTGACATTATTAATGTCATAAATAATAAAAACAATATGTTTACACTAAAAGCCTTACAGGGAATTCTCAGATCATCTTTAACTGCGTCATGATATCCCTGATCTTCTCATAGTCCTCATCCTCCGCCTCTACAAACCCCGTATAATGCTCGTTGATCGCCCTGAGGATTGAAAGCCCTTCGGTTGTCTTATCGGTCAGTTCAATGAGTGCCTTCTTTATTTCCTCCGCCTCATCTTCTGGCATTTCCTTAGTAGCACATACATTGAACTCCGGTATCTCTTCAGAGAACTTGATGAATTTAAGCCCCCTGTCCTTGTACTTTTCGGCGGTGAGTTCCATTACCGCCCCGGCATCGTACTCCCCACTGAGAACCGCCTCCGCCACATCGTCATGATGGCCAAGGTAGTTGTAAAAAAGAAGATCGGAAAGGTCAATCCCGGCATTGAGGAGCATATACCTCGGTACTATATGAGAAGATGTAGATTCTGGATCACCGAAGCAGAAGGACTTCCCCTTCAGATCCTCAAGGCTGTTTATGTTACTGTCGGCACGGGTGATGATAACAGAGTGGTGATAGGGCTTTCCACGGTTCAGCCCCTTTACAAGCACCCTCACCCCGTAATTCTTGTGGGCAATAACATAAGTTGAAGGTGTAAGGAAACAAAGTTGTGTGATCCCCTCACCTATGTCCTTCACTGCACCCTGGAAGTCCACTCCCACCTTAAGTTCAATCTTCTTACCGGTCTTTCTCCCCAGATACTCCACAAGGGGTATAAACTTCCTGAACATCTCTGCAGGGCTCTGCAGGGGAACCACCCCGAATCTGAGCCCCTTCTCTAATTTTGAGGGCCCTACAAGCCGGAACTTCTCCATTTCAGTAACAATAAGATCGGTGTCTTTCTGAAGTGATCGGAGGGCGTTATTCACCTTGAAGGAGAGGTTCCGGTTCTTTACCGGGATATCAGAGATATTCCTTATTGACTGGCTGATCTGCTCAGTGCCTATCTTCTGCTCATTTATGGCCGAGGCAATCTGCTGGCTCTTGTCTGACACCATCTCCACACGATCACGGATAATCTTGTTCTGCTGAGACTGCTCCTCCGTTGCCGTTTTGAGTTGAGTGGCAATATCACGCACCCGCTCAGTGGCACTCATCAATAATCCCATCCCCTTTGACTGCTCGGAGGTGGCCTTTGCGATCTGCCCCACCATATCCCTCACCTTCTCCATGCTCTCGGCAACAAACCTGGTAGCCTCCGCCTGCTCCGATGTGGAGTGCTCTATGGCCGTAGCCATCTCAGAGGAGCGCCTGGAACTCTCTATCACCTTCTCAAGCACCCTTGAGGCATCCTTTGAGAGTTTTAACCCCTCGTTTACCGCCTCAAGGCCAAGGTTCATGGCATATACGGCATCGCTGACCTCCTTCTGAACGGTCTGTATCAGTGTGGATATCTCCTGAGTGGAAAAAGATGTCCTTTCGGCAAGGTCCTTTATCTCATCAGCCACCACAGAAAACCCCTTTCCGTGCTCACCTGCCTGTGCGGCAAGAATTGCCGCATTCAGGGCAAGGAGTGTGGTCTGGTCGGTAATCTCATCTATCACAGTCAGTATCTTGCCTATCTCCTCAGACCTTCCACCGAGCCTCTTGATATACTCGGCGGTGGTCTCAACGGATATCTTTATCTTTTCCATCCCCTCAATGGTCTTTTCTATAGACTGCTTCCCCTCGGTAGATGCCTCCTGCATCACCTGTTCGGAGAGTTTGGCAGACTCCTTCGTGTTTGCCTCCACCTCCTTCACGGATGCGGTTATCTCCTCTACGGTAGAAAGTGTATCGTCGGCAGACTTCAGGAGGTCGGCGGCATGGTTTGCCACCTCCTTTAACGAGGAACTCATCTCCTCAATCGAGGTGGAAGTGGACTCAACAGACTCAAAGAGTTCACTGCTGTTTTCTGCAATCTGAGAGACACTTGCAGCCATCTCCTCTATTGCGGAGGCTATCTCCTCAGAGGAAACGGCAAGGTCATTGGTGTTTTCCGATATCTCAGATATGGATGCGTTCAACTCCTCAATGGAACTTGAGATATTCTCTATAGATTCTGTCTCCACCTTGGTTGCCTCCACCATCTCCCTTGAGTCCTTCTCCACATCGGCAGAGACCTTTGAGACCCTCTTTGCCACCTCCTTCACACGGTTCAGTATGTCGGAGATAGACTGAAGGGCATCCCTGAGGGCGTTACTCGTAAGCCCTATCTCGTCATCACCCTCTATGCCGGTTCGGAAGTTCAGATCGCCCTCAGAGAGAAGGCCGGCGGCATTTTTTATCTTTTCAATAGGAGAGAGGATGACCCGCTTAAGCACAAGCCAGAGTATGAAGGAAAGAATTACTATGACAAAAAGGGTGGCAATCAGATTAAAGGTGGTCATCCTTGCAACCTTCTCTCTCTCATGCTCAAGAGACATGGATATCTTTACGGCTCCAAGAAAGGGGGACTTCACCTTGTGACACTTCTGACATGCAGGTGTGTTTTCAAGGGGACGGTAAATCAACATCTTCTCCCCGGAAATCTCCGTAAAGGGGGAGAGGTCTTCCCGAAAACGTTTGAGAGCATTTGCCTCTTTTCTGGGAGCCTGTCTGTTAAATGCCTCCCTCCCCTCGTAGTTCAGAACCTCTATACTCTCCACCCCCTTTAGAGTCTTAAGGTCTTCCGACATCGCCATGGTAACATCAGACCTGCCCTCGAGCATGGTTCTCTCGATGGCCTTGCTGATCACCTTCGACATCTCGATCATCTTCTCCTGGGCGGTATCATAAATGCTCTTCTTTTGCAGGTTGTGAACCACTACAAGGGCAACGATTGCACCCAAAAGAATCACAAAGACCAGGGCACCCAGAACCCTTCTCTCTAATTTACCCATCCCGTCCTCCTTGGTTGGAATCTTTGTTTTCAGGTAAAACGTTTAAGGTCTCAGTCAAACCATTACTCCTTTGCCGGAGATAATTTATTTGTGTATTTCCAACTCCTGAAACACATATAAAACCTCATCCGGGTTTAAAACAGATACCACCTTCTCATTATGCACAAATACATTCTGGAGATACCTGCGTTGCTCATCATTCAGATTTGACGGTGGCATACGAAGCCCTGACGGCTCTATCCGCACCACCCCGATAACACTGTCAGTAAGCAGAGAAATAGGCCCGTAACCACCCTCAAGAACCAACCCCTTTTTCCTCCACCTCTTTACCATTCTTGCCCCGAGGAGTATCTCCCTTTCTGAATCATCATCACCATCAGTAATAGAGAGTAGTTTCTTCAGATCAATCACAGGGATAATCTTTCCACGCAGGGAGATTATACCTTTCAGATGCTCAGGCGATCTTGGAACAGGAGTTATCCCGTAGATGTTTATTATCTCCTGAATCCGTTTCATGGGGATACTGTAAAGTTCCCCACCAAGCCTGAAGAGCAAAAACTCCTCAAGTGCCACCCTTTCCTCCAAAGCAGATGCCTCAGCCTGCTCACCCGTGGCACCTTCAGATGTCTCGCCCTTAGAGGAATTGTCAACCTCTTTCACATCCACATCAGTTTCCGCAACCTGCCTTTTTGCATCATCAGAGGGGGGGCTCTTTTTCGCCTTCTTCTTACGAATCCTTGCCAGGTCCATCCAGACCAATCTCCTTTACCGCATCAAGGATGTGTTCACTGTCCACCATCTCATCCTCCCGGCCAAACGCCTCAAGGAGGGCGGTGGTTGCTATACTGTTTATCATCCTGGGGATACCACCGGAGTACCTGTGTATCAGTTCAACCGCCTCAGGGGTAAAAAGCGGCTCATCCCTGCCAGAGACCTCAAGCCTGTGCCTTATATACATGCCCACCTCCTCAAGATCGAGAGGCCCAATATGATAATAAAGCCCTATCCTCTGTCTGAGAGGTGCATAGACCCGGTGCTTAAGCCTCCTTCTTATATCCGGCTGAGCAACGAGAATTAAACTAAGTAAGTTGGCATTGTCAAGTTGAAAGTTAGTGAGAAGCCTGATCTCCTCAAAGGTCTCTCTCCTTGGTATCAACTGTGCCTCATCGATTATTATTACCGGTGTCTTCCCCTCCTCGTACAGTTCGTAAACCCTCTGGTAAAGTGCCTCAATAAGGAGGTCTTTATACCTGAGGTCTCCATCGAGGCCAAGCCGTTTCGCAATGGTTCTTAAAAACTGCGTAGCCGTGAGCCTGGGATTTAAAAGGAGTATCACCACATATGAATCGTCGAGTTCGTTTATAAGTGCCCTTGTAAGTGTGGTCTTACCGGAGCCTATCTCACCGGTGAGCAACATCAGTTCCCGCTCCTCCACCGCATACTGAAGCCTTGCAAGTGCCTCCTCGTGTGCCCTGCTCATAAACAGGAAAGCAGGGTCAGGGGTTTTTCTGAAGGGTATCTCCTTAAGACTGTAAAACTCCCTATACACTAACCACCCCCTGATGCCTCCTGGTTATCTCCTCAACCACCGCCTCAACATCGAGCACAAGCACCACCTCATTTCGCCCTATCTCGGCAGCGCCAGCAAACCCCCTGAGGCTGCTCAAATAATCTCCAAGCCCCTTAATCACTATGTCCTGGCTGTCAAGCATCTCATCCACTATAATTCCCACCCTTCTCTCCCCTGAACCGGCCACAATCACACTGCAAACCGAGTTCCCTTTACCCTCTAACCCGAAAAGCGTGGAGAGAAACATCGCTGGGAGGGGCTCTCCCCGGAGTGTAAGAACGGGGTTACTTTCAACACTCTGGATATCATCTCTTTTTATAACAAAAGTCTCGGATATTGAGGTAAGCGGAACTGCAAAGGTCTGGCCTCCTGCACGGACAAAAAGGGATCTGATTATTGCAAGCGTTATGGGTATGGTAAGGACAAACCTGGTATATACCCCCTTTTCTGACTGAACCTCGATCAACCCACCAAGCCCCGAGATCTTTTCCTTCACCACATCGAGCCCCACACCACGGCCAGAAAGTTCCGACACCTCCTCCTTGGTGCTGAACCCGGGATGGAAGATGAGTTCAAGCACATCCTCCCTGCCGGAGGTGCCATCTAATAACCCAAGTGACTCCGCCCTCTGTCTCACCTTTTCGGGATCAATCCCCTTACCGTCATCCTCTATCTCGATGATCACATGGTTCCCCCTTGGAAAGGCTCGAAAGACTATCCTTCCAATCCTGTCCTTGCCCTTACTGAGCCGCTCATCCGGCAGTTCAATCCCGTGATCTACTGCATTCCTCACTATGTGCATCAGGGGGTCAGATATCTCATCCGCCACATATTTGTCTATCTCCGTCTCTTCTCCAAAGACCTTTAGTTCAATCTCCTTCCCGAGCCCCCTGGCAGTCCTTCTAACCACCTGGCCGAGCCTTGAAAATACCTGCCCTATGGGCACCATCCGGATCTCGAGCACATCGTCCTGGAGTTCTCTCAGCCTCCTTTCAAACCCCTGTATGATCCTGTGCAGATCAAATACCAGATGGGAGTGCCCGTATTCCTCAATAATCTCACTCTCAATCCTTGCAAGGGCACCCCTTGTCAGGTTGAGTTTCCCGATTGTATTGAGGATTTTATCGAGTTTCCCTATATCCACCTTCACAAGGGAAGAAACACTCTTTAGAGTGACCCTTTCCTGTTGTAAGGTAACACCGCCCTGTGCCTGTTTAGGTGGACACTCCACAGAAGGCGTTACACCCAGATGCCTGGATAATTCCTCTTCTGTCTCAGAGGATGCAAAAACCAGTTCAAACCCTATTGAGCCAGCGGGCACGCCATCAGAGGTGGGAAGTGTGGAGATTAATTCTCCCTTTTCCTTGATCTTACCGGTCATCTCCTTGAGGCGGTTGTCAAAGTCCTCAAGGGAGTAGACCTGTTTTATCGTATATACCCCACATCCTTCCTCAAGATTTGCCCTCAGCCTGTGTTCCTCATACTCGGAAAGCACCTTTCTGATCCGTTCATCAATCTTCGATGAAACTATATCCTCTCCAACTCCAGAGCCACCACCTTCACGGATGCCCTTTATCTCTTTCATGTAGGTATCTATATCAATCTTCTCGTCGGGTCTTGCTACTGTCATGGAAAGGAGATCAATCCCCCTGAAAAGGAAATCCACCACACCCTCATCGAGGTTCACCTTCCCAAGGCGGAGGTCATCAAGGAGGTCCTCCAACTCATGGCTCAGGGCATTAAGGGAATCGTACCCGTAAAGCCCGGACAGCCCCTTTAAGGTGTGAATGCTCCTGAAAAGGGAGTTTAGTCTGTCTGGGTCGTATTTGCCTGGCAGGGCTTCCTGAATAGATAAAAGTGCCTCCCTTGCCTCATCGAGGAGGTCTTCTGCCTCAGCCATAAACTCTTTCTTTTTGCCGCTCATCTTTCAAGAACCCTTTTCACCGTTTCCTGAAGTTCCTCTGGTTTAAAAGGTTTTGTGATGTAGGCATCAGCACCAAGTTCCATTCCCCTTTTCCTGTCTTCCTCCGTTCGTTCGGTGCTCACTATTATCAGGGGTATGTCCCTGTAGTCGGCATTGTTCTTCACGAAGTTTATGAGTTCCAGCCCGTTGATATCAGGCATGTTTATATCTGTAAGAATTAGATCAAACCTTTCTGATGGAAGCATCCTCAGCGCCTCAAAACCGTTCCTTGCATCAAAAACCAGAAACTCCTCCCCAAGGTCCTCAACAATCGTCCTGATCATAGCCCTTGTGGAATCGGAGTCTTCCACTACCAATACCCTTATCACCTTGCCTCACCCCTTTCAGATAGTTTTTTCTTAAGCATAGCCTTTTCAAGGGCAAGGCCGGCCTGGTTTATAAAGATCTCAAGCCCGGGGGTCTCTCCAATTGGGGTTCTGGCGGGATGGTTGTCACAGTACAGAAGGGCTACCACTTCACCTTCTGCTATTACCGGATAGAGTGCAATGAGGTCTGGCCAGCCTCCTCCTAAAATTTTAACCAGTTCTCCGGTCAATTCATCCTCAGGCAGAGTGCCTCTATAGGGGAGTTTGTGGGCGATAATCCCCTTCAAAAAGCCACTCTTTCGGTAATCAAGAAAAATCTCTCTCACCCTTTCATCAGGCTGCTCCCCCTCAAGACCGAACTGGCCAAACCCTGCCAGGTGACCCTCGTGTATTATAAACAGAACCGCCCTCTGAAAAATATCACTTGCATATCTTAACACAAGGAGGGCAATTTCTGAAGGTGTCTCAGGAAACCTCAGTTCAAGGGTAAGTGCCCTTAGTGCCCCAAGTTCACCGGAATCGGGAGACGGCACATCTTCACTGCCTTTTGTCTCATCTTCAACACCGGTGTCCTCATCCTCCCTCAGGGGTCTCCCGAACTCTTTAACCTCATCATAGATGCGGGCACTCTCCATTATCAGATACTCAGGGCTCAGTCCCTTTCTTAGTTCCCAGATGGGTTCCGGAAAGCCAGAAACGGTAGGCCTCTGTGCATCAGGCTCAAACCTGAAATCACCCTCTTTGAGCAGCAGGAGTTTGTAAGAAATCTTCTCAATCCTTCTTCTTGCAACCCTTTCAGCATTCTCAGGAAGGTGAGTTTTTTCAGAGGCATTTAGTCCCAACCCTGCATCAGAGTTAGATAAAAGCAGGTCAACCGTATCAGTAATCCCCGCATTTGATAAATCATCCTTAAATGTTTCGGAGACGATGTCTGATTCAGCCCACACGACCAGACCATTTTTGAAGATCAAACCGGATGTGGTGCTGCCAGAACTGATAAGGAGAAAACCGCTCTTTTTCCCGATGCTGAGAATCTGGAAAATATCGGCAAGGTTCAGGTCTTCTAATTTACCACTGAGGCCCATTCTGAATAAAATTCACCTTTTATTAAGGGAAGTTAAATACAGTTAAAGTTTATCAGGAAATCCCGGAAACTGTCAATTAAAAAAGGACGTTTTTGGTGTTACTAATATCTACATTAGTAATGTCAACAACCCTGATGTAGCAGGTCAGGCAGAACTCAGGAGAAATCCGGATTTTCGCGATACCTAAAGTGTGGAAACGTGGTATTTTGCCGCATCCCTGAAGAAACAGGTCTTCTTTATGACAAAATCTCAACCTATCTTGTATAATTATTATCCTGCCTGGAGAGGTCAGCCAGTCCAGAGCCAGGGTAGCTCAGCCGGTAGAGCAGCTGATTCGTAATCAGCAGGTCGTGGGTTCGAATCCCATCCCTGGCTCCAGTCTTAACTCCATAAGAATCAAGTATTTTCAAAAGATCACCCTATGGTTTCAAAAAGTAATTCAGTTACGCAAAACACGGCGGCAAATGACAGAGTACGGTATTTATTACACAGTTCGAAGGTATCGTTATAGATTTTCTACTGAAAGAACTATTTCCTTTGGGGGAGTGGGAGGATGCCCTGACCTCAGTACTTCCAGACTTTTCAGGAACTCTCTGATGTACTGCTTGTATTCCGCTCTGGTCAGATCATCCAGAAATGGTTTAACAACCCCAAACTCTATCAATTTATCAAGGATGGAATTATCACCACCGATATTGTTAAGGTATTCCCTTTATGAAAGCCACCACAGGGATGAACGCCTCAAGGCGGTTTCAATCGCATGAATTCCTTTAACTGTGAGTTCTGCAACCAGATCAGGGTTGAGCAGGAGTTCCACCCAGAGATACCTTGACTTCAGCCTTTCAAGGTTGTCTAAACCCGCCTGTCAAGGACTACGAAGGTCATTTTTCCATCAGTTTCAGGTAAGTTTCTATCTGCCATTTCAGGGTATCGCTTGCAAGGTGTCCGTATTTCCGGTAGAATTCCTCGAGACGGTCTTCACCTATCGCCTCGATGAGCCAGTCTATATTCGGAAGCCTTGTCATCAACCGTTCTGCTATTTCAGGATCAATCCTGTCAGGATTGAAGGTCTGCCTGTCCCACAGGACGGCTTTCCTGATACCTTCTTTCAGAGGCACACGCTTCCTGTATGGCGTTGCAAGACCGCCCTGTGCCTTCAGCTTCCATGCTACATCAACGGTCATATCTCTGTCTGCCACTTCCTGAATGCCTCCTCTAAACCTGGCTTCAAACCTTTAAGACCGGAAAAATCAGGTCTTGCAGAAGCAACAGCCTTGATCACCATATCAATCGGAAGGTGAATGTCTCTGGCGTCTTTGTAGAAATTCCTGACCTGATCGAAGACGAACCTGTCCCGAAAGAGGATGAACAAATCCAGAAGGTCTTTAGGCCTTGCTTCCATGTCCCGTTCAAGCATCGAATACACGGCATAGAGTTTCTTGTGCAGGATGGCCTCAAGGCTGTCCACCATGAACTCAATGCCGGTATCTACGGTCTTTGCCTTCTGCGGTAGCCAGCATCCGGAAAACACATCTTCAACGAAATCGAGCCGGATTGCTTCGCCGTCAGGTGGACCGACGAGGCTTTCAAGGTGGAAAACCGGTGCTTTCCTAACTGTTAATAATTCCACCTGAAAAGCCTTTAATGCAAGGCTTTTTAACCAGCCTTCAACTTCCGACTGACTGAAGGCATAACCGAATATATCAAGGTCTTCTGAAAACCGGTGGTCAAACCCGTAAAATCTCGTCAGTGCGGTACCCCCTGTCAGAACCGCAGTCGGGGGGAGGACAGCCCGAAGTGCCGACAGGATTTCATCCTGTGACCTTTTTATGCGTTCTGTGTCTTCCATCAACAGAGGTTGTCAAAAAATATTTTCTTCATAGCAATATCACTTAACTTAAAAAGCCAATAAAGGTAGTTTTCGTAAATTAGATAATAGTATAATGGTTATGAGAAAGAAGGTCAATATTCCATCACTCACACTTTGGAAGTGTGAGTTTTTGCTTATATAATCTGCACATCTGTCGACAAGAACATACAAAACATAACAACATCACGGGAAATATCCATAATCTCACATCCAGTTTGACGGCAGATAAACAGTAAAAGGATAGAGCCTTTTTGGTTCAGGATTCGGGACGGTATTTTATATAACCTTCCCACAACAGAAGCAGTTCACGGGTCGCAACGAGGTCTCTTGCACAGTACCTTGCAATATCGAGGTATCTGCCTTCGGTAAAGAGTTCCTTCACATCAAGCCCCGTTATCCCCTCCTCCTTGGAACTCTTTATCCCAAGGGAACGGCACCACATGTCCAGACTGTACCTCCTTGTGGCACCGAAGAAGGAGAGTTGGTCAAGGAGGTCAATGTGTGGACCGTTATACCGGTTAGGCATAAGGTCACGTGTGGGTTTTATCCTGTTTATCGCAGATCGGATCATTATAAACGGACAGTCAAACCCCCTGCCGTTAAAGGTAACAAACTGGTTATACCTGTTAATAGTTTCCCAGAACTCCTGGAGTATCTCCTTTTCCGAACCTGTCTTGAATGTTATCCCTCCCTCGTCAAACTCACCAATCTCCTTTTCGGGCGCCTGAAAAAGCACCACCCCCCTCTCTGTATCGGGATTTAACATCCCAATCGCCACAATTTCGCCGGTCAGTGGTGAAAGACCAAGTTGCTCCTTTACCGCCTCTTCCTCTGCCTCCGTCTCTGCATTCCTCAGTAGATATGCCTGGCGCTCCTCATCAAGGGTATCAAAATCTACCCCGACCGTCTCGATATCAAAGATTACTCTTGACATCGTCTCCCTTCTCTGCTTCGGGTATCTCCTTAAAAACACGCCAACTCTTCAACAGGTCTATTGCCCTCTGTAACTGGGTATCCTCTGTCTCATCCACCTTTACGGGTACGATCTCCTTCTCCTTTTTCTCTTCCTTTTTTGCCGGGGCTTCATCGCCCTTAACCTGCTCATTGTCAAGGTGTCTTTCCAGGTCCTTTTCTCTTAATACAGGATGTCCTTTCCCATCTGGTATGGGTATCTCCACCTCAATATCCGGCTCTATCCCGGTGTTCTGAATTGAGACGCCATTTGGGGTGTAATATTTGGCGGTTGTCAACCTGAGCCCTGAACCGTCACTTAATGGTATAACACTCTGCACAGAACCCTTTCCGAATGTCTTCACCCCTATAAGAACCGCCCTTTTCCAGTCCTTAAGGGCACCCGCCACGATCTCAGATGCAGAGGCACTGCCCTGGTTTACAAGCACCACCATCGGCCAGTTGTAATAGGGGCGGCTACCGCTTGTAAAGTACTCATTCTTCTTGCCGGATCTGCCCTTGATATAGACCACGAGTTTGTTCTCCGGCAGAAACTGCTCTGCCACATCCACAGCCGCCTTTAAAAGCCCGCCCGGATTGTTTCTGAGGTCGAGTATGAGGGAGTCGATCTCCTCCTTTTTGAGTTCCCTGAGAGCCTTTTCCAGTTCAAAGGCGGTTCTCTGCTGGAACTGGTTGATCTTTACATACCCTATCCCCTTTTCAATAACCTTGTGTTTTACACTCTTTATCTTGATGATGTCCCTTGTAATAGTAAAGTCCTTCGTCTCCTTCCAGCCCTTCCTGAAGACACTGATGGTCACATCTGTTCCCTTTGGCCCCCTCAGTCTGTGAACAGCCTCCATCAAGGTAAGATCCTTTGTAGGCTCACCCTCAATCTTGAGAATCTTGTCACCTGCCTTCAGTCCGGCACGCCATGCCGGTGTATCCTCTATGGGGGCGATCACCGTAAGGACGCCATCCTTTATACCTATCTGGATGCCGAGCCCCCCGAACTCGCCCCTGGTATCGATCTGCATCTCCTTATATGCATCGGGGGTCATGAAACTTGAGTGGGGATCAAGGGTCTTGAGCATCCCCTTTATGGCACCGTAAATGAGATCCTTTGCCTTTACCTCCTCAACATAATCTCTCTGAACTATGCTCAAGACCTCGGTAAAGAGTTTCAATTCCTCATAAGATGCAGAGTCTGCACTTGCAAGTCTGTCAGAGAGTGTGTTCAACACAGCAAGTGATGCAGTAAGCACCAAAACGGCGATGGTACACGCCACAAATACCTTGATTTTCTTCATTACTTAATACCTCCGGTTATCTTCTCTTCCTTGAATACCTCTTTTTAAGCCAGTGAATTGGGTTAACAGGTTTCCCCTTATAGCGGACCTCAAAGTAAAGACCTGGCGAGTTTATCGTGCCTGATTCACCAACCCGGCCAATCTCCTGGCCCTTTTTTATTATATCTCCTTTATGGAGAAAAATGTCACTCAGATTGGCATAAACGGTATGGTACCCCTCACCGTGATTTACTATTACAACCCTTCCATAACCCTTGAACCAGTCTGCATAAACCACCTTACCCGAATATACTGAACGGACGGTAGCGTTTTCTTTTGTTTTAATGTGAATGCCGTTACGAAACACCGGGGTCTTATATTTGGGATCACGGTAACTCCCGTATGGCAGCGCCACAGTCCCGTTTACAGGCCAGGGCAACCTGCCCTTCATCTTTCTGAACCCCTTTTGAACATATGCCTTCTGCCTCTCTTCCTCCTGGATCATCTTTCTAAGACGCCTCTCTGATTCTTTTAGTTCTGAAATCATCTGCTTGTAGAGGTCTCTTTCCTTTCTCACTGAGGCAAGCAACTGTATCTTCTTCTTTTTCTTTTCTCTTAGATCCTCCTCCTTTGCATAGAGTTCCTTTTTCTGTGCCTTGAGGTTTGCAAGCAGGCCGGTAAGTTCCTTCTCCTTTTCCTTCAGTGCCCTTATATTGTCAAGGTAACTCCTCATCACCTCGTACTCGTATCTGGCGATCTTCTCAAGTGCCCTCCACCGCCTTACCATGTCAGGAATGTCTTCTGCCGAAAAGAGGAGCCTGATCTGGTCTGCAAAGGAAAGGTGTAAAACATCCGGCCTTGGATCCCGCTTACCGGTAAGCAGAGCATCTATGCCCTGAACACCAAACTTCTGCATGGACTGTATCTGCTTCTCAAGAAACCTCTTCTGCCCACCAAGGGTATCAGATATCTTCTGCATCTCACCTTTTATCTCTCTGATCTGACGGTTTTTCTTTCTGATCCCATACCGGATTTCCTTTATATCACGCTTCAGTTTCCCCAGTTCCCGGTTAAGTGCCTCCATCTCCTTCAGGATGGAGCCCTCTCTGGAGATCGTCTTTTTGAGAGCCTCCTGGCGTTTCTTCAGTTCACGCTGTACCCTCTCATACTCCTTTTTCGGGTCTTTTCTCTTTGCCTCAACAAATGATGGGGATAAAAGGAAGATAGAAAAAGATATCAACAGAAAAACTGAGACAGTCCGGCAAGACATATCAAAACTTCACCCTTCCCACCGCTATTGCCGAGCCCAGAAGGCCGAGGATCATACCAAAAACAGGCTGGATAACTATAAAGGGAACCGTCAGGTGCACACCGGGGAGGAAATTAATACCCTCAAAGGCAAAGTGTCTTGCTATTTCTATAAGACCGAAAAGCAGACCGGTAGAACATGCACCACCAAGCAGACCGATAAGCCCCCCTTCCACCAGGAAAGGAAACCTTACAAACCCGCCAGTAGCCCCAAGGAGTTTAAATATCTCTATCTCCTCCTTGCGCCTGTAAAAGAGTATCTTCACCGTACTATAGCAGACAAAAACCGTAGCAATAAAGAACAGTGTTATAAGTGCCCCCACAAGGAGTTTAAGCATCAATCTCATCCTGCTCATCACACCAAGAAACTCCTCTCCATAAACGATATCTTCCACCCCCCTCATACCCCGTATCTCTTTTATCAGTTTTTCAACCTTTTCAGAATCAAACCCCTCTTTGTGAAGTTTCAACACAAAGGTGGGAAAAAGCGGGTTCTTATCAAGCCCCTCCAGAATATATGCCGAATCCTTCAGAGCCTTTTTCAGATCCTCAAGTGCCTCCTCCTTTGAGATGAAGTCCACCTTTTCAACCATATCAGACCTCTCAATAAGCCTCCTTACTCTCATAACATCTCTACTTGAGGCATTGTCTTCAAGGAATATCGTGATGGTAAACTTCTCGGGGAGCCTTCTTGAGGCCAACTCCAGATTTAGCAATAGTAGTGATACAGTTGATAAAACGAATATCCCTACACTGATCGTAAGAACCGAAAGGAGGTTTATCCATTTCTCACGCCACAGGCTCTTTAATGCAAGTTTAACAGAATATACCAAACCGCTAACCTCCTACATCCGAAACAAGATTTCCGCCATCCAGTGTTAGCACCCTGAGGCCGGTATTTCGGAATAGTTCCTTATTGTGTGTGGCAAAGAGTATGGTTGTCCCCTTTGCGTTTATCTCACGGAAGATTCTCATAATACCTGCCGTGTTATCCACGTCCAGGTTTCCTGTAGGCTCATCAGCGATAAGCACTGTTGGGTCTCCCACAATCGCCCTTGCTATTGTCACCCTTTGTTGTTCGCCCCCGGAGAGCATGTCAGGATAACTGTCCGTTTTATGCCGAAGGTTCACCAGTTTAAGAGCCTCGTGAACCCTTTCCTTGATCTCCCTCTCAGGCACCCCCCGTATCCTCAGGGCAATGGCAATGTTATCATAGACATTTCGGTTTCTCAGTAGTTTAAAGTCCTGAAAAACAATCCCTATATTTCTCCTCAGATAGGGGATTGCCGAGTTCTTTAGACGGTTTGAGTCCCAGCCTGCAATCCTTATATTCCCCTCGTCCGGCTTTTCCTCCAGGTAGATCAACCGCAGGAGGGTTGACTTACCGGCACCACTTGGCCCGGTGACAAAACAGAACTCCCCCTTCTCTATGGTAAAGGTGATTTTCCTGAGGGCAGTAATGTTCTCGTAAACCTTTGTAACTTCGTTAAAAGATATCATTAGCAATCAAGTGTGTGATTTATCAACCTGTTTTCCTTTAGGTGCTGAATTTTTAAGAAAATCTTTGATATTATAAGGGTATAGGCAAACTTTTGCAACCGGTGTTTTGGGAAACCGTTGATGGGAAGGGAAAGAATAGATAAGTTATCGGCAAGAGACAGACAGTTGGTTGAGAAATACAAAGCCGCCGTTATCGAGGCAGGGGGAAAGAATGTCCTCTCTCTCGTCCTCTTCGGGAAACAACTCTCTTACAACGATGCACCCCGGGGACGGCTGAACTTTTTGATAATACTAAAAACCTTTTCTTCAGAATTCCTGTACAGATATTCCAGACTTATGAAAAGGTTCAAGAGGGTCTCCACACCGGTGATACTCACAGAGGAGATGCTAAAGACCTCAAGGCACATCTTCCCCATAGAGTTTCTTACAATCAAAGAATCTTACATCGTAATACACGGAAATGACCCGCTTAAGGAGATAAATATCGGGTTTGAGGATCTCAGGACAGAGATAGAACTTCAGATAAAGAGACGACTCATAAGGCTTGAAGAGGAGTTTCTCTTCTCCCTCGAGCGCAAGGCAGACCTGGAACGCTTCCTCACCTCTGCACTGATAGGCTTTGTCCCCCTTTTCAAACAGATACTCAGGCTCCTCAACAGACAGTGCCCCCTTGAAGGTACCCTCTTTAGAGAGTTTTGTGATGCCCTGGGCCTTAACCCTGAGCCTTTCTTCTCCATCTGGTCAATAAAGACCGAAAGGCAGACATTCAAGAAGGACGCTATGATCAGGATATTTGAAGACTTTATTAAGGAGATGGAAAAACTCGTCCTCAATCTTGGCAATATACCTCCTTCAGAGGCCTGCCTTTTATAAAAAGTTAAAGTATCCCCTCCATATAACCACCCTCTTTAATCAACTCCACCACACCACCATTTTTCAAGTGAAGCATCAAGGTGGGTTTGAATAACACAAAATCCTGGTGAAACGGGGTGCTCACCCGTCCTCCAAAGGAACTATTGTCACCAAGTGCTATGTGAACAGTGCCGAGTATCTTTTCAGACTCAAGTATGTTATCAGGTCTCTTTGCCCTCTCGTTAGTCCCTATACCCACCTCTGCTATGTTACGGTTTTCGTCTCTTTCATTGAACTTCTCTAAAAGAACATCACCATACTCATCATCACCACTTACACTTATCACCTTTCCGTCCTCCACCTCAAGCACAATGGGTGATTTCATAGGCCTTGTAGGTGCCCACTCAAGAACCAGCCGTCCCCTTGCCGACCCCTCAATGGGCGCAAAAAACACCTCACCCGCCGGGAGGTTGCCAAAGGAGCCTGGTTTTTTCAGTACCCCATTGTCCTCAAAGGTCTTCCTCCTCTTTTTGGAAAGGGTAAGGTCGGTGCCTGAAGGTGTCTTTATGGTTACAGCCACCGCCTTCCTTACCAGTTTTGCTATCCTCTTTGTCCTTGCAGCGAGTTGTCGCCAGTCCACCCCCATTGCCCCCTCAAACATGGCAACATCAAACAGAGGCATGCTTGCATACCTTGCACCGCAAATATCGGTGAGGAGTTTTCTGAACATGGTATGGCTTGTGGAGTAGTTTGAAAGGGCAACCACCGCATCCACCGCAGCCCTCTTCCTCCTTCTGATTATCTCCTCCACCTTTAACCTTGCCGGTGCAGTCACTCTCTTTTTAATAAGTGGGGTAAGGAGTCTTTCTTCCTTCAACCTGGAAATTGTTTTTTCACCAAACGCAACCCTCCATAGCCCTTCTGGCGGTTCTTTCCCGTGCCCACCCCTTGATGGATACTCATAAAACATACACTTATCGGTAAACCCCCTGCCTGTCTCATACACAAGATTGACCACGTCCCTCAACCTTTTCCACCTCTGCCGGTCCTGATCATCAATGCCGTCACGGGAGGTGGGTCTGTCGGTGAAGACGAGCACTTTTTCACCCCTCTTAACGCCAAGGTTTGTCCTGAATATCTCCCTTATAACATGGGTAAGCATGGCGAATTTAGTATATCAGTATATTGGTATATTGGTATATTGGTGTATTGGTGTATTTGTGTATTGTAATAAATACTATATTAGCAAAGTAAGCAATCCTGATGCAGCAGGGCAGGCAGAATTCGGGAGGAATCCGGTTTCGATGACAATCAGCCTGCCATTAATGTCATTATAAAACTTAGCGGGGGATTAACAATCAAAACATATCACCTCCACCCTTCCAGTAGGGGTTTGTAATGTCCTCAAAAGCCGTCAGGGCTGCCACAGAGCCCTGCCCTACGGCAGTGACAATCTGCTTAATACCACCCGTTATATCACCAGCCGCATAGACACCCGGCATGGATGTCCTCTGGCGGGAGTCCACCTTTATATAACCATCAGGTGTGAGTTCAAGCCCAAGCATTTTTGCAACCTCATTAACCGGCTCATACCCAATGGCGATAAACACGCCATCCACATCCATATCATAAGTTTTATTTTCCTTCAGGTCTTTCAACCTCACCGCTTTCACAACCTCATCCCCCAGTATCTCCTCAACAACGGTGTTATAAATAATGGGAATATTTCTCTCTTTCAGGCTCTCCTGCAGTTTCTTCTCCGCCCTGAGTGTGTCCCTTCTGTGAACAATGGTGACATCCACCCCGATGCTCTCCAGGTAGAGTGCCTCTGTGGCGGCAGAGTTGCCACCACCCACCATGATCACCTTCTTGCCATCTTTGAAAAAGTAACCATCACAGGTGGCACAATAACTTACCCCCCTGCCGAAGAGCCGCTCCTCTCCGGGCACCCCAAGTTTTTTATGGGTTGCCCCGGTTGCAATAATAACTGCGTGCACCTCGTATGTCCCGGATGTGGTCTTCACTGTGAAGATATCATCTCTCTTTTCTATCTCCTTTATATCCTCACCCTGTCTTATCTCGGTGTACTGAAGCGCCTGCTGAGCCATCATATCCATAAGGGTCTTACCGGGGATTTTGGTGTAACCCGGATAGTTTTCAACCACAGGGGTAAGGGCAACCTGTCCACCGATTATATTTCTCTCAAGAACTATATTTGTAAGGCCCGCCCTTGATGCATATATCGCCGCTGTAAGCCCTGCAGGACCTGCACCGATTATCAGAAGATCCCTCTTTATAACCTCATGGGTGGGCTCTGATACTTGAACCTCCACAGGCACACCTGAGAAGAGTGTATCAATAAATGCGTCCTCTGGCTGGGAGCCGATGGAGGTGGTGTTTCCGTTAATCACCGTCTGCGGAACAGAGCCTACACGGAACCGGTCGGCAAGTTTTCTGTTTTCGTATATCTCCACCACCTTCACAGAGACCAGATCAGGTCTCTCAACCGCTGCCGATACGGCATGGACAACCTGTTGAGGGCAGTAAGGACAGGTGGGGCTTACGAAAACAAGTATCTCCCGCTTCTCCTTCAGATCTGCCAGCCTCTTTACGGATTCCTCCTTAAGCATTCCCCTGCCGTTAGAGACCATAAGGAGTGTTGCAACAAGTGACCTGCCCTCCTCACCAAGTGGCGCACCTAAAAACTCAATGTTGTATTTCCCTCTACCAACCACAATCTTAGGTGAGGCAGACTGCTCGTCTTCAGATGCACCACTCAGCCTCTTTACTCTTACCTTTTTGCTTATCGCTGTTATCTCGTCAAAAAGTTGTAAGGTAAACTGGTTGAACTGGTCGTTTACACCATCTATCGTTATAATCTCTACGGGCACATCCCCTTTGAGTTTCTCAAACTCCTTTTTCAGCACCTCAGCCATATCCGATGGGATTATCTTATCCATCATGCCTCCTGTTACTGCCGATTTCACAGACTATTTTATCATAACAGATTTTTTCGGACTAAACAAAAACCAGCCAATTATTACTCCGGCCATCAAATACATCAAGATCAGATATAAAAAATCCCCCCGCCTCCCCTGGTAGGAGGGTGGCAGGGGGAGGGGGATAATATTTTGAATTACATACATAATCACCCTCACCCTACCCCGAAACGGGTCTCATCGACCTCTCCCTCAAAGGAAGAGGGTGCACCACCTGA
>CAYMML010000024.1:0-18211 GCA_964391515.1 uncultured Thermodesulfovibrio sp.
CCAGTTCTTAATTATATTTCTAAATATAACAGAACATTAAATATTAGCACAAATAAAATTGTATTTCACATCGAAATTAGTTGATGAATTTAGACAAGAGGAGTGGCATTGTTATGCTTACTAATTAAAACTAAAGAAAAATTCTACCAAAGGAGGATAGACGATTTCCAGTATCGATAGTAAACCTTTTTTCAAGTTTTGTCGAGTAAAAGTTGTTAAACAGGGTACGAATATTGTGGGGGAGGTTGTTAAAGTAAAGTTGAGAACAGGCAAGAGATATGAACCTCTCTGCCAGCGATTTACCAGTCCTGAATAGAGAATCTATTTCTACAGGGAAAGAACGATAAGGAATCTCAACATGTTTGATTAGAATACTTATATTGGGGATAAACCTTGAATATTCATTCTTTCCTCTGATAGAATTATAAATATTATTATTGATAAAATATTGTTATTTTGTTACAAAACCCCTGGACTGCCGCCTAAGAGGAAAGGCATGAATTGAGGAGAAACATTTTGAATTATTGCCGTGAATTTGTACTCGCACTTCTTATCACTTTCCTTTTTAATGCATGTGGAGGTGGGGGGTCTTCTTCTGAACAATCAGGGACTGGTCCTGCACCTACTCCTGAATCACAGGCCGTGACTGGATATGGTCAGGTTGAGGTAACCTCCTCTCCTTACTCTTTCAAAGTTGAAACCACCTCTTCCGGCTCCATTGAACTGGGGCTACTGGCTGTAAACAGACTGAAAAACCCATCGCTAAACGGAGGTATCGTTGTTAGTGAACTCCTGACAGGTGAATCCTTCATTATTTCTCCAGATGGCACTGGCTACCTCTCTTATTCCGACCACTTCGACAGAAACTACCGGGGTCGGAGGCAGGTAGTGCCTCCAGGTGAGGAGTGGGAGGATATCCGATACCTGGCCGGTGTGGAGTCCTTGCCCAAGATACTGGTTGACGCAGATGTCAGTGGTACTGATGTCCTGGCTCTTAATACTAAAGAGAATGCCATTGGCTGGTCTGGAACGATAGTATATACCTTCAACCCAGGCCTTCCCTTCAAAAGTTTCAGATTTCGTAGCAGGAACGGCAAACAGAAGACCACCCTTTCTGACACAGGTGCGGGTATAGAAGTTCTCGGTTCAGTAGATGGTGAGAACTGGACTCGGCTCTGGCAATCTCCCGGGCCGGGTGAGGGAATCAGCCTGGATATAGATCTGCCGGGCACCCTTCTTGGTGCAGAAAAACTCTACATAGCATTCAGGAGCGACGAGGCCATACTGAACGACTTCGTTGTTTCTGGAGAAGTGGACGCCTCAAAACTTTCAGGAATTACGGCCATAAAGGATGGGATAAATATCTTTGAATACTCAGACGGCGCAGACTCATCCCATCAGGCGCTCATTTACTGGAAAGGAAATAACATTGTGTCCTCTCAGTCGGGAACGTCTGCTCCTGCTTACCCTTCCGACTCACCTGTTGTGAATGATTCAGATGCTGAATTGACCATCCTCTTCCCGGAGAGGACAGGCATAACATTACTGAAGTCGTCTGAAGGAGGCATTGCGCGCATTGGTGAACTCTTTGTCAATGAGAGACGGCTTCTCAACTCAATTCCTGGAGAGTCAGGAAATCTTTTCTCTCTGGTTCTCTTCAGGGAAGGAGAAGTGGGAGGGGTCACCGACTGGGAGGCCTATCTCTCTGAGCGGTCCGCCATTTCAGGTTACTGCGAGAACCTCCAATGGCCGAAAAGGGGAGGCCGCCAGATATACGAGATTCCACTTTCAGAGGCTGTTTACAAGGGAGCCTCCATCCAGGGGGGGACGGTATATCTGTCCTTTGAGATGACCGATCAGGGACAGAAGGCTGAGATCATCCTTGAGTTAAGGCCTGCAGACTGGACAATAAACGGAAAGTCCTATAAGGGATTGGGCTGGCGGTTGAATCTGACGGGAATGAGGAATGCTGCATATCTGAAAGTTAGAGAGCCGGTTTACACGATCTACGGGAACTGGACCTTCCAACAGACCTGGGGGCATTGGTACGAATACCAGGCCGATCTCTCGTCTTCATATAATATTCCTGAGAAATGGTATTTTGCAGACGCCCAACCCTATTACCTCTCGGCAGGTCCTTCAGGTGCTATATTGGGGTTCTTTGATGATATTCTGGCCGCAAAGGTGGAAATCTCTGAAGACAGCGGGAGGCATATCTTGAATCTTGAAATACCTCTCAGTAGGGGTGAAACCCGTAAAACCCCTTTCAGACTATGGTTATGGTCAGACATCGGCACTCCTGACAAGTGGGCGGCTATTGATGAATGGACTTCCGTCTATGACTCACTTTCAGCTTACTACCATGAGATTGCCGGTATATCCAGAACCGAACCAAAACCTGTTCTCTGGTATACATACTGGGGAGATGAGACTTCTCCCTCAGGGACACCTCCTCTGGAGGAATCAGTTTTTTACAGGGTATCGCAGACTGAACTGTTGACCGCCCGGAACTACGGCTTCGGCGTCTTTATGCTTGACGGCCCCTGGGAGAGTGACTGGGAACATCCAGAGGGGTCTTATCTTCCAGGCAGTTGCAGCGGCCACTCCCTTAATGCACCGTGGAGTCTGGATCTCAGCCGGATGCTCGGCGGCGAAGAGGCATTTAACATCCTTTCCCGGAAGGCCGACGAACTGGGTATTGATTTCATTGTCTGGATCACTCCAGGACACCTTTCGAATTCATCTCCCCTCTTTGTCGAACATCCCGATTGGGTAAGATGGCGGCCCACTGGGATTCCGGAACATGCAGGATACGCAGACATCACCGGCACCAGAATGGAAAGTGGATGGTTCGACTATGCCATCTCAAGGATCAAAGACCTTGCAGAAAATTCCACCTTTGACGGCTTTCTTGTTGATTCCTGGCTCACTTTCGGTCTCTATCCTGATGCATCAGGTATGAATACCCAGATCACTCCATCCCTCCAGAGTTCCATCCAGATGCAGAAGATGTGGAGGGAGATGGGGCTTGACCAGATATACATAGAGGGAACCGGTCCCTTCGGCATCTCAAGCGGTGGTTATGGCTGGGAACTCTCATTTTTCGGGGGTGATTCAGAGACCCCTTGGAGACAGTTTGAGACAATTCGAGGCCGCGAGTACGGGCTCTACCGCTATAACGCCGACACCATGATTGAGGCAGATAGTTATTACCGTACTCTGGCGTCGAAAGGAATAATTTCTGTTTTCAGTAAGAGTCTTTTTGAACAGTGGTCACCAGATGTTGTGGAGAGTATAAAGCAGACAAACAGGGATTATATGAAAGTGCTTCCATGGATGAAACAGAGGCATCTACTTGGAAACGGAGATACCTGGCTCGGGGTCGAGTGGATCAGCAACAACCCTGATGGAAGGGTTCTCTTCACCTTTGCAGAATTCACCTATTCACTACCCCCGGAGATGGCGGTTGAAGATGTCACCGCAGACAGAGTTCTTGATGTCGGGGGGATACTGTATACAGAGCCTTACCATACCTATCTGATAAGAAATCAGTAAACACAAGGAGGACTCCGGTTATGTTCAGACTCATGGCCATGATGCTTATGGTAATTCTAAGCGGTTGCTTTGGAAGTGGCGGCAGTGGGGGTAACGGAAGTTCATCAGGAACAATCCCACCGTCCGGTTGTCAGGACTGTGTTATTAAAGCAGTGCGGGTAGAGGGGAACTATGTCTCTTATCCCTATGTTGGAGACATCTGGACGACAACATGGGCTGACGATGACAACCTCTACATGGTCTTTGGTGACGGAACCGGGAAAAACGGCTGTTTCCCAACGCTCATACTCGATGAGTTAGATGTCTTTGATACAGATTATATTGAGGTATCGCCCGGATGTTATACCACTGATAACCTCCAGAACGAGTACTGCCAAGTCTTTGACTGCTCTACCTGTCTTCCACTCTGCTTATATACCCCGGCTGGACTGGTAACCCTGAAGGGGGATGTGCCTGATTTCTCTCCATGTCAAGGTCCAGATCAGTGTGTTACGAAGCACCATGTGCCTTATGGTGACATGAGAATCCATGAACACCAGGATAAACCCTCCGGGATCATCTCTATAATGGGGAGGCTCTACCTACATATGCATTACCCCGCAGGTGTGCCTGAATACGGCTATCTTGCATATTCAGACAACCATGGAAAAGACTGGACAATAGTGGAAAACTCCCCCTGGGGCAAAACTAGCAAGTTTAAGGTCATGATGTTTATCAACATGGGTAAGGACTATTCTCTCAGAAAGGACGATTTCCTTTATGCCCTGGGAATGACCGAGGAATTCAAGGATAATCCCCTCCCCCAATCCATATATCTGGCCCGTGTGCCAATCACCAGGTATCAGCTTGACGGGAAGGAGATCGACCCTGTGATTGATTATGACGCTTACAGATATTTTGCCGGCTGGAAAAGTGATGGAAGCCTTAAATGGTCAAAATATGAAACCGATGCGATTGCATTAGAAGGACTGAGTGCCCTTTCTCAATCGGCGGTGATGTATCACCCTGGTACAGACCGTTACATATTCTTTGCAGGTTTTGCTGGTAACGCCACGGGGACGGAGGCCGGGCTTGAGGGAGTAACTGATATGATTCCGGTAGGTGCTATCTATGAGGCCAGATACCCCTGGGGCCCTTGGCATAAGGTGGGAATCATTCCGGCAGGATTCATTGCCGGCCTTATTACTAAGGGAACAGGTCCAGACTTCTTCTATTTTACGGCAGCTGGCGGAGGACCGGTCACTTATAATCTCAATGTAGGGAAAATCGTTTTGGATCTCTACTGAGACCAATGGTTCACAGATCAAAAGGGTCTTGAAACAGTGTATGGAGATGAGGGAAAAGTGTAAATGTGAATATTTCACATTTGTGTTTTGATAAATCCCATTCTCCTACGGGTAAAAGCGGGTTTTCCCACTTTTATCATTTTTATTCCAGAGTTTTATCATTCCCCTGCAAAATGCTTAGAAAATTGACAAATATTTTCATTTGTTATTATCATATATATTCTTGAATTGGGCCGCTAGCTCAGTCGGCAGAGCACCGCCCTTTTAAGGCGGGTGTGCCGGGTTCGAACCCCGGGCGGCTCACCAGAACAGAGGTCGGAGAACAGAGGTCGGAAGTCGGAGGTCAGAATTCAATAAGTTATCTGCCTTCCGATTTCTGACTTCTGACTGCCGACTTCTGTATTGCGTCCCCATCGTCTAGCCAGGCCTAGGACACCGCCCTTTCAAGGCGGTAACACGGGTTCGAATCCCGTTGGGGACGCCATTTTTTTATATAAACAGTTTCTATTTGGTTTGCTTTTCTAAAGTGCCTGGGCAAAGATACACTTGAGATACCTTGTCTCGGGCATTGAGAGCAGCACAGGATGATCTCGGGCCTGAGAGCGGATTTCTATCAGCCTGAGCAGTTTTCCAGCCGATCTTGCAGCCCTCAAAAGTATTTCCAGAAATGTATCTTCCGAGAGGTGGTATGAGCAGGAGGATGTGGCAAGGAGACCACCGGGTTTGAGAAGCCCAAGTGCCATCTCGTTGATTTTTCTGTATCCTGCCATGCCTGTTTTAAGTGAGGTCTTTGATTTTACGAATGCAGGTGGGTCGAGAATTACGAAGTCGTAGGTTTTTCCTTTCTTAAGTTCCTCTTTTAGGAACTCAAATACATCTGCCCTCTCGGGATGCACAACCGCTGAAAGGCGGTTAAGAGAGGCGTTTTCATTGATCATCCTGACCGCCTGTTCAGAGGAGTCAACCGCAATGACCTCAGCGCCTCTTCGTGCAGCCTGTAGTGCCCAGGCACCTGAATATGAAAATAGATCAAGCCCCCTACCTCCGTTGATGAGGGAGGAAAAGGAAAGCCTGTTTTCCCGCTGGTCAAGGAAGAACCCGGTTTTCTGCCCCTTTAAGAGATCCACACGGAGTTTCACATCTCCCTCGCTAATCTCAACGGGTCCTTTTATCTCGCCCTTAAAAACCGAAGTCTCAATGGGCAGCCCCTCTAATTTCCTGAAGGGTGAGTCGTTCCTTACAACAATTGTAGATGGGGATACCAACTCATCGAGTATCTCAAGTATCTCCGGTTTTCTGGCGTCCATTCCCGCCGTGAGAAACTGAAGGGAGAGTGCATCGGCGTATTTATCCACTATAAGGCCAGGAAGGAGATCTCCCTCACTGAATATGAGCCTCTGGGCGGGGAGTTCGCCTATGGTCTTCTTTCGAAACTGGATCGCCTTTTTGATCCTGTCGTAAAAGAAATCCCTGTTTATGGGGATGTCTTTATCGGAGAGTATCCTTACAGCAATGAGTGTGTGAGGGTTGATATATCCAATACCGTGAAAGTTCCCCTTACGGTCTATGAGCCTTACGAGTTCACCGGGGGCGTACCCGGAGAGCCGTGACCCTATCTCGTTTGAGAATACCCAGAGGTGGCCTTCGTTTATTCTCTTCGTCCTTTTTAAAACAATATCTTTCAAAAAACACTCCTTATACCCGGCAGGGAGGGGCATCTCTTATTTAGGGCAGATTTGCATTTATGGAGATAACCTGCCTCAATTCTTGTGCCAGACCAGAGCACTGAATAGGATATTATACATTTTGAGGAGTCTGTAGAACACGACAAAGTGTAAACCATTCCCGTTTTCTCCTTCTTGTCAGGGGGGATATTTACCAGTGAAAAGTTTTTACTTCCCTTTAATCCATTTTTCTGTGTTCGGCTTTGTTTTAAGAAAATCCCTGTTTAAAGCATTATACCTCCATCATAGGTTAGAATATCTGTGCTTAATACATAAAGAGGTGAGATTGAAAGGAGAAAACAGCGGATGAAAATAGGGATTTTAGGACTTTCCAATACCGGTAAGACCACCATATTCAATGCCCTTACCGGGCTCGACATTCCGGTGACCATCTATCCGAATGTGGAGGGTGAGCCAAACCACGGTATCGTAAATGTGCCCGATGAGAGGTTAGACCGGCTGTCGGAGATATTTGAGCCGGAAAAGACGACGCATGCCAACGTTGAGTATATCGACTATCTGGGGCTTACGAGGGGGGATGCCATACAAAACCGGAAGGTGCTCGATATGCTCAAGGATGTGGATGCAATACTCCATGTGGTGAGGGTGTTTGAGGATGATGCGGTGGTGCATCCACTTGGGGGGGTGAACCCTGAAAGGGATATGGAGACGCTTGAGACTGAACTCATTTTCTCTGATTTAGAACTGGTGGAAAAGCGGCTTGAGAGGATGGAGGAGGGGAAGAAGCGGGGAAAGAAGCCTGACGAAAAGGAGAGGGATGCCCTCATCAAATGCCGTGAGATACTTGAGGGCGAAAAACCACTCCGTTCTGGAGAGTTCAGCCCCGAGGAGATGACCTCCCTCAGGCATCTCCAGTTTATAACCTTTAAACCTGAAGTGGTGATACTGAACCTTGGAGAGGGTGATCTTGGAAGTGAAAAGACAGATGTCCTGCTTGAGAAAATCAGGTCTATCACGGGTGATCCCGTAATCCCGATTTCCGGGAAGATAGAGATGGAGATAGCCCAACTGGATGCCGGCGAAAGGGAGGAGTTTTTAAGGGATCTTGGTATTGATGAGCCCGGTATGACCCGTGTGGTGAAGACCTGCTACAGCCACCTGGGGCTTGTATCGTTCCTCACCGTTGGGAAGGACGAGGTGAGGGCGTGGACTATAAAGAAGGGTACCCCTGCCCTTGAGGCGGCAGGAAAGATACACACCGACATCCAGAGGGGGTTCATCAGGGCTGAGGTGATCTCTTATGATGACTTTATAAAGACGGGCTCTATGGCGGAGGCTCGAAAACAGGGGTTAGTGAGGCTTGAGGGAAAGACCTATGAGGTAAAGGACGGGGATATAATCAATTTCAGATTCAATGTCTGAAGTTCTCCATCACCTCATTGATCACGCTTTCAGGGTTGCTCAGATATTTTGGGGATGTGTGAAGGGGGATGAGTTCTCTTACGCCTGCCTCCCTCCCGATCCTGCCTGCAATACCTGCGGTTAGGTGGTTTCGCTCAACTGCCCTTTCCAAATCCTGTTCAAGAAAGTATGCCTCGATGTAGAGTGTGTCTGCCTCACTGGAGAGGGAAACAGCCCTTTCTATGTTTTCCTTCGTGGGGGAGATGTCTGTTATGTAGGTGATCTTTTTGCCCGGGCTTTCCACCACCAGGTCTTTCAGGTCATTAAGGCTGTAGAGTTTCTTATCCACCTTTATTGTCCAGGAGTTGTCGTTACGCCGGTAGGCATCCTTTAACTGCGAGAGCCAACTCCCTATGGTTAATCCCCTTTCTGCAAGTTTCACCTTGTTTATGTTCAGATGCCGCTCCTCTTCAATGCTGAATCCAAGCACCGGTATACCGTGATCAAAAAGGGCAACCTTTACGGTGAAGTCCGGCTCCCTGAGGATGACCTCCTCTGCCCGAGTTGTCTTTATCTCGTATTTCTCAAAACCCCTTTTTGCATTGAACTCTGAGACGCGGTGCTCTTCCCCGTCCAGTTCGTGAACTATCAAACTCACAGGGTATTCCTCAATCAGATTCCAGGTATATCCCCTGAGTTTCCCTTCAACCTTTTCTGTAATGCCCGGGCCTCCGTAGATAATGAGGGGCTTTTCCCTTCTCAGTACCACCCTCAGTATCCTGTCAAACCCTATGAAGTGGTCTATGTGGGTGTGGGTGATGAAGAGATGGGATATTATGTTTATCTGTCTTGGTGTGAGGGCACCGGTCTCACCTGCATCAAATAGCAGTGCCCTCCTTTCCCTCAGGAGTTTTATATAGACCATGGGGTCTTCAAAGGGGCCATTCAGGGGTCTGTGAAGCAGGGAGGTTCTCATCTCATGGGATTACCCTTAGGCCTGATTCCCTGATGAGGTTCAGATCATCCTCGAGGGATCGGCCCTTACGGGTCAGGTAGTTCCCGATCAGAAGGCCATCGGCACCTGCCATGAAGACCATTGCGTTAAACTCCCCCAGCGTCTGGTGTCTCCCACCACAGAGCCTGATCTCTTTATTCTCAAGGACGATCCTGTAAAGGGCAACAATTCTCAGTGCCTCAACCGGGGAGAGGGACTCTCTGCCTCCAAGGGGTGTGCCCTCGATGGGGATGAGAAAGTTGATCGGCACCGAGTCTGGGTCGAGTTTCTTCAGTAGCAGTGCCATTTCAAGCCGATCGTGCCAGGTCTCACCAAGCCCGAAGATGCCGCCGGAGCACAGTGATAGCCCCAGTTTCTTTACACTTTCAATGGTGCGGAGTTTGTCCTGGTAGGAATGGGTGGTGCAGATGGATGGGAAGAAACTCTCAGAGGTCTCAAGGTTGTGGTGGTAACGTTCAAGGCCGGAGTCTTTGAGGAAGGCGATCTCGTCCTCTGAGAGAAGTCCAAGCGTGGAACAGGGAAGAAGCCCGGTGTCACGGATCTTACTAACCAGGTGGCCGATCCTTTTCAGTTCCTCCTTTGAGGGCTTTTTCCCGCTCGTTACTATGCAGAACCGCCTTGCACCGGCCTCTCTTGCCTCAACTGCCCTGTTTAATATCTCCTCGTCAGAAAGGAGGGGGTAGGTCTTGATGCCAGTCTGGTATCTCACCGACTGGGCACAGTAATGGCAGTCTTCCGAGCACCTGCCGGACTTTGCATTGACGATTGCACAGAGGTCAACCCCATCTCCACGGTATTCCTCCCTCAGCCTGTTTGAGATGGAAAACAGTTCAGGGAGGGGGAGTTCTGTAACGGTCTTTAGGATTTCTCTTTCGGTGCTCATTCCGGGTTATTTTAAAAGGTGAGCCTTTATCTCATCAAGGAGACTCTTTCGGGCGTCTTCAAGGGAGCCATCAAAGAGAAAGCCAGCGGCGTTTGAGTGTCCTCCACCCCCAAGAGCCGCAGCCACCACCGCCACATTGACATCACCCTTGCTTCTCAGGCTTGCCTTCCACTTCCCGTCCTGTGTCTCTCTAAACATTGCAGAGATGTCCACATCCTCTATCATCCGGCCGAAATTGGAGAAGTTCTCTGTATCTGCTGAGGTTGTATGGGTGGAACGGAACATTTCTACGGTAATGTATGTTATGGCAACTGTGATGGTTCTGTGAGAACTATCACTTTTCAGATCCTCTATCCGGAGTGTCTCGAGCATCCTTCTCAAGAGTTCAAACCTGTTCCTCGTCCAGGACTCATAGAGTTTATCTGCCACAACTGCCGGACTTGCCCCTTTATCAACCAGATCTGCAGCCACCCTGAGTACCCGGGATGTGGTGTTTCCATATCTGAAGGTGCCCGTGTCTATGGAGATTGCGGTGTAAAGATTTGTTGCAATATCAGGTGTTATGGGGAGGGAGAGTTTCTGGATGAGTTCGTAGACCATTAGACCCGTTGCAGGTGCTCCAGGCTCTATCCACTTTATGTCACCAAAGGAGTTTTCTGTTTCGTGGTGGTCAATGACCGCTGCAAAACCGGTCTTTTTGTCTTTCAGTCCCACCCGCTCAGGAGAGTTGCAATCAAGGATTATGAGGGGGTATTCAAGGAGGTCGGCCTCCTCTATTGTGGTTTCAACCATCTCTTTGCCCGGTAAAAACTGGTATATCCTTGAGACCCCATCTCTATTATAAACCCTTACATCCTTTCCCCATGCCTTCAATGAGAGTGCAAGGGCGATTGATGAGCCAAGGGCATCACCCTCGGGATTTATGTGTGAAAGGATAAGGAACCTGTTTCTCTCGTGTAAGAATCTGATGAGTTCTTCAGGTGGATTCATCTTCACCGCCTTTTTCAGACTTTATACTCTTGAGGAGGTGATCTATCTTTTCACCGTAAGCAACCGAGTCGTCCTCGTAAAAGGAGAATTCAGGTATGATCTTCATCCTCAACCTCTTCTTAACCTCTCCCCTTATAAAACCCCTTGCGGAATTCAGGGCATCAAGGACATCCTGTGTCTCCTCTTTTTTCAGTACAGTTACATACACCCGTGCTTCACGAAGATCATCGGTAACCTTCACTGCGGTGACCGTGAGAAACCCTATGCGGGGGTCTTTGAGCCTCCGCATGATTATATCTGCCACCTCCCTGCGGAGTTGGTCACCTACTCTTTTTGATCTCTTGTATGGAAGCATGGAATAAATTGAGTAACTAAGTAACTAAGTTATTACGTTATTAAGTTATTAAGTTATTAGGTTATTAGGTTGTTGGGTTAATCTGCAGTAGAGTGCGGATTAACCGACTTCTACATCATATAACTGCTTCAAAGGTTCGTGCCTCCTGAACCGAGGCATGAACCTCACTCAGAGTATCTCCAGGTCTTCTCTGATTATCTCCACCTCTGTATTTGAGGCAACCGTCTTTTTCACCTTTTCAAAGGTGCTGTACAGATGGGAAGAACTGTTCGTTACGCAGGCTATGGAGAGGCTGGTTTTCTGCCAGAGATTGTTCCCGTCTTCGGCAACGGAGACATTGAACTTCTTAAGCCTGTCCTTTATCGAACGGATCACAAACCTCTTGGACTTGAGTGAGCCCGATTCGGGTATGAATAGTTCAAGGGTTAGAAGACCTACGACCATTTCGACCTGGTTGAGAAGATCAGAGTTTTGCAGCGATCTTCTCTATGATAAAGTTTTCAAGAATGTCTCCAACCTTTATATCGTTGAAGTTCTCAATAAGGATACCACACTCATAACCGGCATTTACCTCTCTTACGTCCTCTTTAAACCGCTTGAGCGAGGCGATCCGTCCCTGGTATATAACGATGTTATCCCTTATCACCCTTATGCCGTCGCTTGCCCGCTTTATGGTTCCGTCAAGGACATAACAGCCTGCGATAGTGCCGATCCGTGAGATCGTAAATGTCTCACGAACCTCAGCCCTTCCGATTACCTTTTCCTCAAGTGTGGGCTCAAGCATACCCTCGAGGGCCTTCTTTATGTCCTCAATTGCCTCGTATATGACCGTATAGAGCCTTATATCCACATCCTCACGCTCGGCAGCCTGAGTGGCCTTCGGTTCAGGCCGCACATTGAACCCGATTATGATGGCATTTGAGGCTGCGGCAAGCATCACATCCGATTCATTGATGCCTCCAACGGCGGTATGGATGACCCTTACCTTCACCTCCGGATGGGTGATCTTTTCAAGTGCACCCTTTATAGCCTCCACCGAACCGAGGACATCGGCCTTTATGATGATGTTCAGTTCCTTAATCTCACCTTCCTTTATCTGTGAGAAGAGGTCTTCCAGTTTTACCTTCTTGCGCTTTGACATCTCGGCAAGCCGTTCCTTGTGCTGCCTGGTCATGGCGATCTGCCTTGCCTTCTTTTCATCCTCCACCACTACGAAGTGATCACCGGCCTGTGGAACCTCTGAAAAGCCGATAACCTCAACCGGGGTGGAGGGGATTGCCTCCTTTACCCTTTTACCTCTATCGTTTATCAGGGCACGCACCTTGCCGAATGTGCTTCCGGAGATGAAGGCATCACCTATCTTCAGAGTGCCAGACTGAACAAGAACGGTAGCCACAGGCCCTCTGCCACGGTCAAGTCTTGATTCTATTATCACCCCCCTTGCGGGCTTGTTGGGGTTTGCCTTGAGTTCCATTATCTCAGACTGGAGTATGATCATCTCAAGGAGATCATCTATTCCCTGCCTTTGCTTTGCGGAAACATCAACAAAGATATTTTTGCCTCCCCAGTCTTCAGGTACCACATCGTGCTCGGCAAGTTCTGTTCTCACCTTCTGAGGGTTTGCATTGGGCTTATCAATCTTGTTCACGGCAACTATTATTGGAACATCGGCGGCCTTTGCATGGTTTATTGCCTCAAGCGTTTGGGGCATCACACCATCGTCGGCAGCCACCACGAGCACGACAATATCGGTTGCCTGTGCACCCCTTGCCCTCATGGTAGTGAACGCCTCATGACCGGGGGTGTCGAGAAACACTATGTCCTTACCCTTTAGGTAAACCTTGTAAGCACCGATGTGCTGGGTTATGCCACCTGCCTCAGATTCGGTTACCTTGGTTTCACGGATTGCATCGAGGAGGCTTGTCTTACCGTGATCAACATGCCCCATCACGGTAACCACGGGGGCCCGGGGCTTCAGGTCTTCCGGTCTGTCCTCCCCCTCTTCTTCGATTTCAGGCATCGCCTCTTCCACAGATGCCGGCTCAGCCTTGATCCCATAGGAATCAGCAACAAGGAGAGCAGCATCCATGTCAATCGGCTGGTTTATGGTTACAATGGAACCGAGTTCCATTAACTTCTTGATGACATCCGAGACCTTCACCCCTATGAGTTCAGCAAACTCCTTCACGGTTGTCCCCTCAGGGATCTTTATAGCCCTTTTCCTGGGGGCGGCGGTTGAAACTGAAGGTGCCTCTTCAACGGCACCTCCCTTTTTGCCGTGGTGTGGCTTCCCGCGCTTGCCACCTTTTGGCTCTGCCCACCGTTTCGGTTCGATCTTTCTGATGGCCTGAAAGGCACGCTGCATGCTTTTTGACTTTAGTTTTTCTACCTTCTGTCCCTCAATGTCCTTCTTGAACCGGTCTGGAAGGGCTATCTCATCCTCTTCCTCCGCCTGAACCGGCTGGATCAGGTCGGCTGTTGCAGGGGCCGTTTTGGTTGGTTTTGGTTGTTTTTTCTTTTTCTTCTTTTCGGGGGGTCTCTTTTTGTGTTCTTTCTTTTCTGTAACCTTTTTCTCTTCAGGAGCAGGTGGTTTTTTGGATGGTTGTTTCTTTTCTTCCTGCACCTTCTTATCAGAGATTGGCTTTTTTGCCGGTTTTTCTTCAGATCTTTTAAATATATTTTCTATCTTTTTAACAAGGTCGTCATCAATGCTTGAGGAGTGGGTTTTGCCCTCAACACCCATCTTCTTCAGTTCGTTAAGGACCTCTTTGTTGGATATACCCAGTCTTTTTGAGAGTTCGTAAATACGGGTTTTGGCCATTTATCTTTCCTTTCTTGAATGCCGCAAGATGAAAAGGACTTGCGACGATTATCCTAAAATGTTATCATAAACACTCTTGTTTGTTCAAATTCTAAATCCTAAATAGGAGGAGATGTAAGATGGCTGTCTGTTATTCCTGTGGTAAACAGAGGACTGTTGGTAACAATGTTAGCCACTCAAACAAAAAGACCAAGAGGGTTTTGAACCCTAACCTTCAGAGGATCAAGATACAGACCGACAAAGGGCCAAGAAGGGAGTTTGTCTGCACCCGGTGTATCCGTTCTGGAAGGGTAAAGAAGGTTATATAAAATCAGCGGGTATAAGGGATGGGCGTTTCCCCAACCATCCCTGGCCCAATGAACAGGTAAATTTATAACGGGAGTTCCTCCATGAGGCTTGTTCCGTGAAAAGTGTTGGAAGCGGGGTATTGTCAATAATCAGGGAATTAGGCCTTGAGGAGGAGTTGAAACTTGCCACCATCCGCACACATTTCTACGACTTTGTAAGCCCGCCATTATCTGATCATCTCTGGCCTGCCTCTCTCAAAAGGGGAGAACTCCTTGTCCTGGTGGATTCGGATGTCTGGCTTTTTGAGGTGAGGAAATACAAATCTCAGTTTGTGCAGAAACTCTCCTCCCATGGGGTAAGGGAGGTGAGGTTCAGACTGGGCAGAGTTTTCAAAAAAAAGAGAAATCCAGATGCAAGAGGGCAGCCGGTTCAGGTAAAGGAAATTCCAGAAGATATTGAAGGTCTTGTGGAATCTGAAATTTCAGACCCTGAATTAAGAGACAGTATTAAAAGGGTGATATCCCGTGCACTTGCCAGAACCCGGTAGAGCCGTCAGGCCGACTCTACCGAGTTAGAAAAGATGAGAATGGGTCTTTCCTTTCTTGTTATCACATCCTCGTTTATAATGCACTCCTGAACATCCCTTCTGGAGGGTATCTCATACATCACATCGAGCATCACATCTTCAAGGATGGCCCTGAGCCCCCTTGCACCCGTCTTTCTCTCGATTGCCTTTCTTGCAATGGCATGAAGGGCGCCATCGGTAAACCGAAGTTTCACATTATCCAGGGCAAGCAGCCTTTCGTACTGTTTCGTGAGGGCGTTTTTGGGCTCGGTGAGTATCTTTACCAGGGCATCCTCATCCAGTTCGTGAAGTGTTGCAACCACTGGGAGCCTGCCGACAAACTCGGGGATCAGGCCATACTGAATAAGGTCCTCAGGCTCTACAGTTTCAATCAGGTTTATGTTTTTGGTTTTGTCAGCCACCGTCACTCCGAACCCGACCGTGCCCTTACCGCTCCTCCTTTTTATTATCTCATCAAGTCCAACAAAGGCACCACCACAGATAAAGAGAACATTGGTGGTATCTACCTGAATGTACTCCTGTTGAGGGTGCTTTCTTCCACCCTGTGGTGGGACGTTCGCAACGGTGCCCTCAACGATTTTGAGTAGTGCCTGCTGAACACCTTCGCCGGAGACATCGCGTGTAATGGAGGGGCTGTCTGCCTTCCTGCCTATCTTGTCAATCTCGTCAATGTAGATTATCCCGCGCTGAGCCTTCTGCACATCGTAGTTTGCCGCCTGAAGGAGTTTTAGGATAATGTTCTCCACGTCTTCACCTACATAACCTGCCTCTGTGAGGGTGGTGGCATCAGCGATCGTGAAAGGGACATCAAGGATCTTTGCAAGGGTCTGGGCAAGGAGTGTTTTACCTGTTCCTGTGGGTCCGATAAGGAGTATGTTACTCTTTTGTATCTCTATATCTGATTTCTCACTGCTGTAAATCCTCTTATAGTGGTTGTGGACTGCAACAGAAAGTACCTTTTTTGCCCTTTCCTGTCCTATGACAAACTCATTAAGCGCTTCATGTATCTCGGCGGGTGTGGGGAGGGCCAGCCCTGACCTTCCCTCCTGTGCCGTTTCGATCTCTTCAGCAAGGATTTCATTGCAGAGTCCTACACACTCATCACATATGTACACGGAGGGGCCTGCAATGAGTTTTTTCACCTCAACCTGGTTTTTTCCACAGAATGAGCAGTGGAGTTTATCGTCATGTTTTTTTGCCATTTTCAAAAACCTCTTTTTAGTGTATTTTCTTTCTGCAAAGGGGGAAACTGATGGTAATTACACCTCTTTGTCTCTGCCAGAAGCGGGGGAGTAGATAACATCATCAACCAGACCATACTCCTTTGCCTCCTCTGCAGACATAAAATAATCCCTCTCTGTATCGGCCTGTATCTTTTCCATTGGCTGGCCTGTATGGTTTGCAAGTATCCCGTTAAGGGTCTCTTTCATCTTCAGTATCTCTTTGGCGTGTATCTCCACATCCGTTGCCTGCCCGTGAAACCCACCCATGGGCTGGTGGATCATTATTCTTGAGTGGGGCAGGGCGAATCTTTTACCTCTGGTGCCGGCGGCAAGCAAGAGTGCACCCATACTTGCTGCCTGCCCGAGGCAGTAGGTTGCTATATCCGGCTTTACGTACTGCATGGTGTCGTAAATTGCAAGCCCCGATGAGACGATCCCCCCGGGTGAGTTTATGTATATGTGGATATCCTTTTCAGGATCCTCGGTCTGGAGGAAAAGCAACTGTGCAATGACCATGTTTGCAAGGTGGTCGTCTATTGGGGTGCCTATAAAGATTATCCGGTCTTTTAACAGACGGGAGTATATATCATAGGCCCTCTCGGTTCTGCCTGTCTGCTCTATAACTATTGGGATCACGCTCATTTTTCTTCTCCTTTCGGCTCTGTCTCTTGGGGTGTCTCTTTTTCGGTCTCTTTTTTCACTTTTACGGACTTTTCGTGAACCAGATCAATCGCCTTTTCCCTTATCAGGTTCTGGCGGAACATGAAGACGGAGTCCTCATCGGGCAGATACATCTTCATAAAGTCATCAGGGCTCATGTAGAAGTTTCGGGAGTATTCAAGTATCTTTCCACGAAGTTCCTCGTCGGAGACCTGTACATTTTCCTTCTCTGCAATGGTGTCTAAAAGCAGGTTCAGTTTGACAGCCTTTGTGGCACGCTCGGTAATCTCATCCTTCATCTTTTCTAAATCAACTTCAGGGTTTTTCCTCTTTTCCTCATTTTCTATAAGGGATATCTCGTTTTTCAAGAGCCCTTCTGGTATCTCAAAATCGTGTGTTTCAATCAGGTGTTTTATAATCTCACCCTTCTGTCTGTTCACGACAAGTTCCTTTTTTGCCTTTATGATTGACTCCTCCACCTGTTTCCGTAGATCTTCCACGGTGTCGAATCCCAGGTCTTTTGCAAACTCCTCGTTCAGTTCCGCCTCTCGGAGCCTTTTGGATTCCTTGATAGTACCCTCAAGGGTAAGGGTCTTGCCCTTAAGGTTATCGTTTGGGAAGTCTTCCGGGAAGGTTGTCTTTACGCTGAATGTATCGTCAACCTTTTTCCCAAGGAGGGCATCAGATATATCCTGTGGTAACATATCGCTACCCACCTTGATAAACTGATCCTTCACCTCCTGATCCTCCTCAACGATCCTGTAGTCCACCACAACAAGGTCATCCTCTTTAATCTCGTCATCAACCTTTTCGTAGGAAGACTTTTCGATCCTTAACCGGTCAAGGGTATTCTCAATCTCTTCCTCCGTAACATCTATCTCCTCATCGGTAACCTCTATGCCCTCATAGGTGAGGTCCTTAATCTCGGGTCGTATCTCCACGGTGAAGGTCATCTTAAAGGGTGTGTTTCTCTTGAAGTTGTAGTCTTCAAACTGTGGTGGAGAGACCGGCACCACCTTTTCGTCCTGGATTGCCTTGAAGTAGTATTCCGGGATGACCCGCTCTAACACATCGGTTTCAGCATCCTTTCCGAACTTCCTGTTAAGGAGAGAAAGGGGTGCCTTGCCCGGTCTGAATCCAGGGATCTTCACAGACCTTCCGTACTGTTTGAGCCGGTCGGTTATCCTCTCCTCTATCAGTTCTGCCGGTATCTCGACAGTGAACCTCTTTTTGGTTGGGTTAATGTCTTCTACAGTCTTTTGCATCTTTCCTCCAGAATGTATAATGTACGACCTTTTGGGTCGTAGAATCACAAAGGGGATATTATAAAATAACCTATTTCAGGGGGGTGGGGCAAGTCTGAACTAAAAAATCATGTAAGACGGCAGGTGTTAAGAGATGAGGGAGATGGGGTGAGTGATGGGACTCGAACCCACAACCCCTGGAGCCACAGTCCAGTGCTC
>CAYMML010000025.1:0-18187 GCA_964391515.1 uncultured Thermodesulfovibrio sp.
ATGCCTATCAGAGCAAAACCCCTTTTCATCATTCCTCCTTAACTGAAAAAATTATATCTCCTTATATCCTAACATTTGCAAACTACTCTTTTGGTGGTTGTGTCACTATCCTTGGGGTAATAAAGATAAGCAGTTCATTAGTATTGAACTCCTTCTGCTTTTTCTTAAAAAGCCATCCAAGAATGGGAACATCCATTGCCCCGGGCACTCCGGTAGCCGAATCGTTATCGAAGGTCTTGTATATCCCGCCAATAACGAGGGTTTCACCGTCTTTTACGATCACATTCGTCTTAGCCTCTTTCTTATCGGTTCCGGGAACACCCTCCACAGACGGAACGGTCGGGTCTATCTCTTCCTTCTTTGCCTCAACATTCAGTATCACAGAGTTATCCGGTGTGATGTGAGGTTTCACCTTTAGTTCAAGTTTCACATCCTTAAACTCTGTGGAGACAGTTCCCTCAGATGTGAGTTTCCTCACCGGGATACTCTTACCCTGAGAGATAAACGCCTCTTCATTATCCACAGTAATAATCCTGGGGTTTGAAACTATCTTGAGTTTACCTGAGTTCTGAAGCGCCCCTATCTCTAAATCAAGTTTGAGTGTGCCTGCCGGATTTATGAATCCGAAGTTTATACCCGAACCTGAGCCCGGCCCTGCTCCTGAAGGGAAGTCAACGATGAAAGGTGTAAGACCACCAAGTGAAAGCGTTTTGTCGTAGGTATGCGTTGAGAGACCCCACTTAATCCCGAACTCATTCTTTGCTGCAGTATTTACCTCCACTATACGAGCCTCAATAAGCACCTGAGGGGTTGGTTTGTCAAGTGTCTTTATGAGTTCTTCCACCTTTGGCATGTTGCTTTCCACATCCTTCACTATTATTGAACTAATCCTTTCATCCACACTTATACTGCCTCTCTCAGAGAGGATCTTGGCACTGTCAATCGACTTCTGGACATTTTTCACATCTGCATAACTGATGGGAAACACCTTCGTGACAAGTGGCTCTGCCTTCCGTGAGGCGGCAATCTTCTTTGCCCGTTCTTCCTGCTCTTTCGCAAGCACAGAAACCGGAGCAATCCTGATAATATTGCCCTCCACCACCTTGTCGAGTTTATTCGACTTGAGAATCAAATCAAGTGCCTGATCCCAGGGAACATTTACCAGTTTCATAGTAACCTTACCCTTAACCTGAGGGTCAACCACTATGTTGTAACCACTCACATCGGCGATGAGCCTGAAAATCGGAACTATGTCTGCATCCTGAAAGTCAAGGGATATCCTTTTGCCCGAGTACCTCCCTTCAGTAAGTGCCTCAGGTGTAACATCAGTAGCCTTGGGAGACTCCTGCACTGCTGGTGCTTTGGTTATCTCCTTCTTGGGCACCTCCTGCTGTGTCTCCATGCTCTTTGCAAGGAGTCCGGCAGAACGGAGTTTCACCCGCACCTCATCACCTATCGATACCACATCAAAGGCGGTATTGCTCTCAAGATCAAGGACAACCCTCAGTTTGGTGTCGTGCTCACCCCATCTTATGCCTTTTAGGGGCTTTATCACCTCATGCGGTATCTCAGCCCTCATTGCCACGTCGGGGATATCTATGACAAGCCTGTTATCCAGTGGAAATACATCAGGAATCATGCTTCCGTCACCCTTCAGGGTAACCTGGATGGCATCTCTCAACATCTCCATGGAGATAGACTCAAGATACTGGGCAGGTGGCAGTGTGTTTCCAGTATCCTGCATCTCAGTAACACCCGTATCTGGCTCAGGCACAGGTTCAACCGCAGAAACGGGGGTACTGTTTGCTTCATCAGTGCCGTTAACCTTAAATGCAAGCATAAGCGTGCCACCATCTACGGTAGGATTAACCTCCGCCGGAGAGGAGAGGAGGAGATTAAGCCTCGTTGCCTCTACGGGGAGTTTAACCTCCTCAATATCCACTTCGGAAGCCACACCCGTTCCTGAGAGTGTCAACTTCTTGGGCATATTCCCGGGTGCTATACCACGAAGGTCAACGAAGAGCCTGAAGGGATCATTCGGTTTTGTAATAGTATAGTCAATCCTGCCGGTGGTGCCTATCCGGAGACCGTAGTCGGTCTCCTCAATGGAGGTGATAACCGCCTTATTACTAACTTCAGAGGCAACAGTCTTCTCAGAGGTAGGCTTTACCGACTCTTTGGGCGTACACCCCCCGAGCAAAAACATAAATATCAATGAAAGTATGAGTACTCCATGGATATATGCCACAGAGTTGGATGTGGCCATCTTTCTCACTTTACTCACTCTCCTCCCTCTCTTCTGAATATATGGACTTTTCATCTATTCCTCCTCTTTCCGGAGTTTCAAAACCGTGATTTTATCCTCTTTTTCGCCCTTATAATTCAACACCTCTTCCCGAATGGTCAGAGAAGTCTCGTCTATCTTCTGTATAGTGCCCCCATAAAGGCCAAGATGCATCCCCTCCTTGACGGTAAACGCCTTGCCGTCTGGAAGGAGGATTGAGGCATAATAGTTCTTCCCATCGTATATAACACCCAGCAGTTTAAAGTCAGCAACATCAAAGTTCTCAAGCGGGTTAAGGCTCTTCTTTTTCTTCTTTTTCACCTTCTGCTTCGTAAGAGAAACTATCGAAAGGAAAGGATCTCTCTTGCCTGCAGGGTTATACTCAACCTTTTTTATGGTAAACTTTTCCGGTTTGGCGGGTATAATTATCTTTTCTTCCTGCTGTTTTTTTGCTACCTGTCTTGCTCTTGCCTTTGCAGCCCTCTTTGGCGGCTTGCTTGAGCATGATGCAAGACCTGAAAGAGTAAAAACAACCACTATAAAAAATACACCTATTCTACGCATCATCTTCTCCTACCCCTTCGAGGCCGTCCCTTTTTGCCCTGTTCAGAAGCCTTCTTTGCCTCACCCTCCGGAACAGAAGAAAAGGTGGCTGCGTTGAAGGAGATTTCCAGAATCGCCTCATTTCCAGCCATGACAGGCTTTGAGAGTTTAAGATCCTTTATATTTACTATCCTGTTCAGCCCGCTCAGTTCACTGAAGAAATACCCAAGCCTGTGAAATGCACCTTTCATGTTTACCTTCACAGGGATTTCATATACCACACCACTTGAGTGCATACGCTTGTTTGATGGCTTCCAGAGCCCTATGGTGAGACCCGACTTGATCCCGAGATCAGAGACCTGCTTCAGGAGACCTGAGACCTCCTTCTCTTCCGGCAACTGCCTCTTCAACTCGTCAAGTTCCTTGACCCTGATGGCGTAAAGTGCCTTCAGTTTTGGCAGTTTCCTGAGTTTCACCTCGGCATTTGAGATCTCCTTCTCCTGTTTTGATATTGTCGCCTTGAGGCTCTTTATCTCCTTGCTCTTAGGACTGTAGAAGAGGAAATAAAAAAGCACTATTATCAGGATGGGCAGGCCAATTGCTATGATGTACCTGACCGGTTTCGGTACATTTACTCCCTTCAGGTTCAATTTCAGGTTAAGTGCCATTTCAACTCACCACGTTCATCCTGATGTTGAATTTATATGCCTCTATCTTCTCCTTGATGTCTCTCTGCTTGATAACTTCCCGTTTGGACTCTGCAAGATACACACCATTAAAGAACTTTGACTTTTTAAGTCCGTTAACATATGAGACCACATCGGAGTTGGTAAATGCATAGCCCGTTACTACCACAGTCTTACCCTTAAAACTCATCTCCGTAAGCCAGAGCCCATTAGGAAGGTCTGCGCTTACCTCATCTAATATCCTGACAGGAATTGATTGATCTTTCCTCAACTGAATAATGAGTTTCTTCTTGGCCTCCACATCCTTGACGAGTTTTTCATACCTGTCAAGATCCTTCAGTTTTGCCTTTAGTTCTTTTATCCGCCTCTCATTCGCTGTCTTTCTTGCCTTGAGGGTCTTGATCTCGTCTTTAACGCTAAAATAAACAAACCCCACACCTATTATCGTAATGAGTGTAAGAAGTACGGTGGCCACGATAAAGCCAGGTAATGGCTTTGGCTTCTTTTTCCGTTTCGTCGGGAGAAGGTTTATCCTTATCATCTGTCGCCCAACCTCCTCAGGGCAAGCCCCACAGGGACAGCCGCAATCGGGGCAATGTCCTTAATAAATGCCTCGTCCAACTTTGACGATATGGCTATGTTTTGAAAAGGATCAGCAGGCCGGGCCTCTATACCCGTCCTTTCCGTCAGCATCTCCGGAAACCCCTTAATCAGTGCACCACCTCCACACAAAACGATCTCGGCTATCTCCTCTCCCGCCATGGAGGTTCTGTAATAATCAAGTGACCTGCTCACCTCTGAAAATATCTCCTCCGAGGCAGCCAGTATAACCTCCGCAGCCGCCTCTTCTGATATGTTCTCAACGGCCTCACCCTTCTTGAGCCGCTCTGCCACCTCAAAACTTATATTAAACTCCCTCTGTAACGCCTCAGTCTGAACCATGCTTCCCACCGGTGTGTCACGGGTAAAAAGCGGCGAACCACCCCTGACAATATTCAGTTTAAGTGAACTTGCCCCTATGTCTAAAAGTGCCACATTCACATTGGGCAGTACATCATAGTTAACCTCATACATGTTTTCCATGGCAAAGAGGTCCACATCAACTATCACCGGATTAAGCCCGGCATCCTTGACAACCGCCACATACTCGTTTATCACATCCTTTTTCACCGCAACCAGTATCACATCCATCTGTCCGGGCTCTTCACGAGGCCCAATGATCTGAAAATCCACATTTACATCGTTTATATCAAAGGGGACATACTGCTCGGCCTCAAACCTTATAGACTCCTCAAGTTCCTCCTCGGTCATCTCGGGCAGGCTTATCATCTTTATTATCACGGCGGAATGGCCTGTAACGGAAAGCACCGTTTCCTTGGTCTTGATCTTTGCCTTTTTTATCAGTTCCTTTATTGCATCGGCAAGCCTTATCGAGTCAATAATCGCACCATCAACGATAAGTTCGGGGGGTAGAGGAATCATGTCGAAGGCATCTAACTCATAGCCCCCTCGCTTCTCCTTGACCTGGGCTACCTTAAGATATCCTGAGCCGATATCCAGCCCGATGGGTGTCTTGGTCCCAAAAAGCATGTATTATTTATACCAGAAAATAAAAATTATGTCAAGTATTTTTTTTGATTTATAAACATCTTTTAAAAAATACCTAATTTTTTACTTTAGGTTTTTAAGGGAAAACCCCCTTAATTTCCCTACCAGAGACTTACATCTGTGCTTATCAGATAACCTCTACCCACCGCTGAAAGGGATCAAAGGAACACCTTTTCCATCCTGATCCTGCCCTCACCCACAGGTTTTCCAATACCGATGAACCGGCGATTTTCTGAAAAAACCATAAAGGGTTCCGGAAGATCAACTCCCACCATGGCGGTCTGGCCATGGGAGAGTTTCAGTGCGGTTTTATCATCAACTGTTATACTTTGAAGATGCTCAAGGGCCTTATGAATCGGGATCAATCTGAACTTTCCCTCTTCTATATCATGCAGTCTGTCTGCCCGTTCGTGATGGAAACTCCCAACGGCATCCCTCCTTAGATAGTCAAGAACAGCCCCTGAGCCCAGCCTTAAACCGATATCGTCCACAAGGCTCCTTATGTATGTCCCCTTTGAGCAACTGACCTCAAGCGTTATGGACTCACCCTCTATGCTTATGAGATTTATCTGGTATATCACCACACGCCTTGCTCCAGGCCTTACCTCCCTGCCCATCCTTGCCATTTTGTAAAGAGGGGTGCCTTTGTGCTTGATTGCAGAATAAATGGGAGGGATCTGCTCTATTTCGCCCTCAAACTCTTTTAAGACATCTTTAACTCTATCAGGTGTGATCTCTGAAACAGGCCTTCTTTCAATAATCTTTCCTTCCCTGTCAAAGGTGTCTGTCCTCACACCAAGAGCCATCCTCAAACTGTACCTCTTCCTGAGCCCCATGAGATACTCTGAAATGCGGGTAGCACGACCAGTGCAAACCAGCAAAACCCCCTCAGCAAGCGGGTCAAGAGTGCCGGCATGACCCGCCTTCTTGACTGAGAGTGCAACCTTTACCCTCTTTACGGCTTCGTGAGATGATATTTCCGGGGGTTTATAAAGGTTTATAACACCTTCGGGTGGGCATTTAATACCTGATCTGAAAGCCCTTGAACTCTCCACTCCAGTCTTCCCATTCCACATCTATATCTTTAACGTAAGCAGCAGGTGGCCCTTTATAACACTGTTTTATCGCCTCGCCTATCTTCTCTTCGTCTCCCTCCAATACCGCCTCTACCCTTCCATCCGGGAGGTTTCTCACCCACCCACTGAGGCCGAGGCTTACGGCAAGGTCTCTTGTAAATGCACGGTAGAACACCCCCTGTACCCTTCCGTCAATAAAGAGGTGTGCCCTTTTTAATCCCATATACACTTCCTCCTTTTTTCAAGCATAAGTGGTAAGGATAAAGTTTATCAAACCCTCGATCCTGCCAGATAGCGCTTCAGGATCGGCATCACTGCCCTTATTCATATAGTGAGCAGGCGCTAACATTCCCATCTGTTTTTTCAGATTGTCATCTGCCTTAACCGCCGAAAAGAAGACTATCGGAACATGCTCCTTACCCGCCCCGGACTCAATCGCCCTTATGGTCCTTGCGGCAGTAAGGCCATCCATAACCGGCATATTCAGATCTATCACCATAAACTCAACCCTTCTGTTCTCTTTAATAAGTTTTGAAAACTCTGAGGTTAGTTTGAGCCCGTCCTCTACGGAGATAATCTCATCAGACAGGCCCTTTGACCTTATCACCTCTTCAATCAGACGTCTGGTAGTCTCCGAGTCTTCCGCTATCAAGGCAATCCCGGATACAACCTGCTCATGCTCCTCCCAGAGGTTTTTTACATCAAGGGTAAAACCACAATAAAGACAGGTCAACTCCTCCCTCTCATTCCTTACCACCCTGTTGTAAGGAACATCCTCTCCACAACAAATACAGTATTTATACTCACTCCCCATAATAAGTTCCTCTACAATTTTACATTGCCTTGACAATATTTTCAAGATAATCTTATAATTTTTATTCTATTTTAGTAACTTCACTTTTTCATGAATCGGATGAACACCAATGAAAATAACCATCTCAGATATAGAAGAACCACTAACAATAGAGGTGTCGGAGCCGTTTACAGAAGACCTGGACGCCAGGCCTATGGGGAGCATTACCGGCACCTTACAATTAGAAAGGCATGGCCGTGAGGTTGAGATAAGGGGGAATGTCTCCCTGAGTGTCAACCTCAACTGTAGCAGGTGCCTGGTGGATTTCCGGCAGTTGGTATCTTCTGATTTTGATCTTTTATATCTGCCTTCAGAAAGTCTATCCCGGGAGCCAAGCCATGAAATACACAGGGATGAGGGAAATATCGGGTTTTACTCCAACGACCAGATAGACATCTCAAGGCTGCTCAACGAACAGATTATACTCAATATCCCGATGAAGCCTCTTTGCAGGGACGACTGCAAAGGCATTTGTCCGGTTTGTGGGAAAAACATGAATGAAGAGCCCTGCACCTGCAGGCAGGAGACTGGAGATACAAGATTCAGGATTCTTAACACTTTAAGAAAGGAGCATTAAAATGGCTAATCCACATTCACGACACTCCAGATGCAGAAGGGACAAAAGGCGCGCCAACTGGAAGGGTAGCACACCAAACCTCATGAGATGTCCTGACTGTGGTGAATTGAAACTTCCCCACAGGGTATGCACCCATTGTGGTTTTTACAATGGGAAAAAGGTGATCGCCGTGGTTGAGAAAGAACTATGAGAATTGCCCTCGATGCAATGGGTGGCGATAACGCCCCTGATGTCACCATTGAAGGCGCCATCGAGACCATTACAGACAACGAAGAGATACATGTAATACTCGTTGGTGAAGAGGATGCCATCAGAGACCGCCTGAAGGGTAAGAGATACCCACCAGAGAGTATATCGATCTTTCATGCATCACAAACGGTCTTGATGGAAGACTCAATCACCTTTGCCATTCGGAGAAAGAGGGATTCCTCAATCCGCAAGGGGATAGACCTTGTGAAATCCGGCGATGCCGATGCCTTCGTCAGTGCCGGGCACTCCGGCGTTGTTATGGCCACCGCCCTACTCGTGCTTGGCACATCGGAGGGTGTTGACAGACCGGCAATCGCAACCACAATGCCCACACTCAAAAACCCATTCGTGCTTATTGATGCAGGGGCAAATGTGGACTCCACACCTGAAAATCTGCTTCAATTTGCCTATATGGGATCGGCTTATTCAAAGAATGTACTGGGTGTGGAAAACCCGAGAGTAGGCATACTGAGCATTGGAGAAGAGGACATCAAGGGGAATGAACTAACTAAAGAGGCCTTCGCCTTGCTCAGATCAACAAACCTCAATTTTGTAGGCAATGTGGAGGGTAAAGACCTCTACCAGGGTGAGGTGGATGTGGTTGTGTGTGACGGATTTACCGGTAACATAGTGCTAAAGGTAAGCGAGGGGCTTGCCGAGGCCATTATAAAGATGTTGAAGATGGAGATCGCCTCAATTGCCACCGGGAGACTTGCCTACCTCTTTATGAAACCAGCCCTCAAAAACTTCAAACGCAAAACCGATTATGCAGAGTACGGTGGGGCTCCCCTCCTCGGCATTAAGGGCACCTGTATCATAAGTCATGGGAGATCTTCCGCCAAGGCAATTAAAAACGCAATCAAAACCGCAGAAATTTCCTCAAAGATGAGGGTTGACAGTATAATCTCTGAAGAACTCAGCAAACTAAAGCGTTCCACAGAGAACCTTGAAGGCTCATTAATCACTTAACCCATAGAGGAGGTCCAGGAAATTTGATCCGATCACGAATTACCGGTACCGGCTCGTTCCTTCCAAAAAAGGTCCTTACCAATGCGGATCTTGAAAAAATGGTTGACACCTCAGATGAATGGATCAGGGAGAGAACGGGTATTCGCGAAAGGAGAATAGCAAGAAAGAACGAGTGTGCCTCAGACCTCGGGCTTCATGCAGCCCGGGAAGCCCTGAAAGCGGCATCCAGGAAACCCGAGGACATAGACCTACTTATAGTTGCCACCGTTACACCTGACATGCCCCTTCCATCCACCGCCTGTTTTCTCCAAAAGAAACTTGGCATAAAGACCTCTGCCGCCTTTGATCTCAATGCAGCATGCTCCGGGTTCATCTATGCACTTTCCGTCGCCGACTCGTTCATCCGTGCTGGTAACTACAAGACGGTTCTCGTTGTTGGTGCCGAGGTGCTCTCAAGGATTACTGACTGGCAGGACCGTTCAACCTGTGTGCTTCTTGGTGATGGCGCAGGTGCGGTGGTTCTTGAAGCAGACAGGGGAAAGCGGGGAATCATGTCTGTCAAACTACATGCAGACGGCTCAAAGTGGGATCTTCTCTATGTGCCCGCCGGTGGCTCAAAGCAGCCTGCAACAGAAGAAACCGTAAAGGAGAGGCTACATTACCTGAAGATGCGTGGTAACGAGACATTTAAGATCGCCGTAAGGACCCTCGAGCAGTTGGTGGTGGACATGCTCGATGAGGCGGGAATCACCCCGGATGAACTCTCCCTCCTCGTTCCCCATCAGGCAAACCAGAGGATCATCCAGGCTACTGCCAAACGGCTTGGCATAGGAATGGACAGGGTTATGCTTAATCTCGACCGGTACGGGAACACCTCTGCAGCATCCATCCCCATAGCCCTTGACGAGGCGGTAAGGAGGGAAAGGATCAAGCCAGGCGACTATGTCCTCCTTGAGGCATTTGGCGGAGGCCTCACCTGGGCATCAGCCCTTATAAAGTGGTAAGGTCAAAAAGACGACTGCCCACCTTAATGCCGGGAAAAACCAACCACAGAGTACCCGGATAATACAGAGAGCGAAGGGTTTCGAGAAGTTTCTTTACTTACTCAACTCCCGAAAGCCACTTTAACTTTCATTCTTCTTCTCATAAGCACTGAGGAATGGTTTGATCAGGTCTATCGGGAGCGGGAAGATGGTTGTTGAGTTCTTCTCGGTCGCCACCTCAACAAGGGTCTGTAGAAATCTCAACTGCAGTGCCGAAGGCTCAGAGGCGATAATCTTTGCTGCCTGTGCCAGTTTTTCTGCCGCCTGATACTCACCCTCGGCATTAATCACCTTTGCCCTCCTCATCCTCTCCGCCTCTGCCTGCTTGGCTATGGCACGAAGCATCTCCTGCGGGAGATCCACATTCTTCACCTCCACGGTGGTCACCTTGATCCCCCAGGGTTCTGTCTGGAAATCTATTATCCTCTGAAGTTCGGCATTTACCTCATCCCTTTTGGAAAGGAGGTCATCCAGTTGTACCTGACCCACCACGCTCCGAAGCGTGGTCTGTGCAATCTGGCTGGTTGCAAAGAAGTAGTCCTCCACATCGGTGATCGCCTTTATCGGGTCCATCACACGAAAATACACGACCGCATTCACCTTTACAGAGACATTGTCCTTAGTTATCACATCCTGGGGTGGGACATCCATGGTGACCGTTCTAAGGCTTACACGGACAAGTTTATCAATGATAGGCCAGATAATGATCAGACCAGGGCCCTTAACGGGTATTATCCTGCCAAGTCGGAACACCACACCCCTTTCGTACTCTTTCAGTATCTTGATGGCACTAACAAGAAAGTAAAGAACCAGGAAAACAACGAATACCGCACTTAAAAACTGTGGTGGGAAAATCATCTTAACCCTCCTCCTTTTTTAATGGTTTTACCTTTATCTTCAGTCCGTCAACGGACTCCACCATTATCTTGTCACCTCTACCGATGGGCTCATCACTGAACGCCTGCCAGTACTCACCACGGACGAGCGCCATACCGTCTTCACCAATATCAGTATGTGCAACTCCGGTAAGTCCAACGAGCCCTTCTGTCCCGGTAACGGGCTTTCTCCGCCATGCCTTGAATGCAAGCCCGATGGTTATCGTAAAGAACGCAGCCGTTACCAGAACGGCAGGGATAATAAGTGCAAGTGAGAGTTTCACAAAGGGGCCGGGGCTTTCAAAGAGCATAAGAGAGCCTATAATCATGGCAACAATACCCCCGATGGTCAGAACCCCATGGGAGGCTATCTTCACCTCGAGCACAAACATGATTATGGCAAGAATGATCAGAAGAAGCCCCGCATAGTTTACCGGCAGTGTCTGAAAAGAGTAAAAGGCAAGGATTAGACAAATGCCACCAATCACCCCCGGGAATATAGCACCCGGGTTTGTTAACTCAAAAAACAGCCCGTAGAAACCAAGGAGCATGAGTATGTATGCCACATTGGGGTCACTTATCATACCAAGTATTTTGAGCCTCGTACCCATTTGCCCCTCCACGATTGAGGCACCTTTTCCCTTTATCACGACCTTTCCCGATGCGGTCTCAACCACCCTGCCATCCAACTTTTCAAGGAGATCATCTCTGTTTTCAGCAATCAGATCCACCACATTCTTATCAAGCGCTTCCCTTGCGGTGATCGAGACACTCTTTCTTACAGCATCTTCAGCCCATTTCTGGTTACGCCCCCTACTCTGGGCTATGGACTTTATGTAGGCAACGGCATCGTTGGTTGCCTTCTCAACCATTGTCTTGTCCATCTTTCCCCCCATCCCAACAGGATGAGCCGCACCAATATTGGTGCCAGGTGCCATTGCCGCCACATGTGCTGCCATTGTTATAAAAACTCCGGCAGAGGCCGCCCTTGCCCCTGAAGGAGCCACATAAACAATTACAGGGATAGAACTGCCATTTATCGCTTTAATAATACTCCTCATGGAGGTATCAAGCCCACCGGGTGTGTCAAGTTCAATGATCAGGGAAGAAAACCCCTCCTTTTCAGCCTTTGAGATGGACTTGAGAATAAACTCCGAGGTGACAGGATTGATAACCCCCTCCACCCTCACGAGGTAAATTTCAGGGGAATCTGCACTCAAATATGTGGGAATAAATACAACTAAAAGTAGAGCAATAATAAATAACCGCCTCATTTTTATATTATACAACAACAAGGAGAGTTATTAAGTTATCAAAATAACACAATTATCCCCAAGTACCAAATTACCTAATTACTCAATTACATAGTTACTTAGTTACTTTTTTATTGTATAATTATCCCATGAAAAGATTTCTTCCCCTTATGATACTTATAATCCTGCTCCTTGTTGGAGGAATGCTTTTCTTTCTCAACATGAGAAAGCGTGAAAAGCCATCTTCAATACTTATCAGTGGAAGGGTTGAGGCAGACGAACTCCTGATCTCACCAGAGATCCCCGGCAGGATAAAGAAGATCAACTTCTCTGAAGGCCAGACCATAATAACCGGTAAGATACTTGCCGAACTTGATGATACCGACATCCTCTCACGCATTGAAGAACTGAAAAGCAGGATAAAGTCAGCAGAAAAAAACAGGGACGCAAAAAAGAGATCACTTGATTATCTGAGACGAAAGGTGGATATCGGCATAAAGGAGGCAGAGCAGTTATATAACATAGCGAAGGCAAGACACGAAAGGGCACTTAACACAAAAGTGCGCCAGGAGAGGCGTTACAAACGGTTCCAAAACCTCCTTGAAAAAGAGGCAATATCAAGGGAAAGGTTTGAAGATGTAAAACTCTCCTACCAACTCTCCTTATCCGCCCTAAAGGAAACTGAAGAGGAACTCAAAAGGGCAGAAACGCGCCTTGAACTTGCAAAGGCAGAAAAGACCCGTATAGAGGCAGGTGAAAGAGAACTTGAGGGAATAGAACAGTCCATAGAGGCATTGAAAAGCAGCCTCAGGACAATGGAACTCCAACTCGAAAAAACCAGGATAAGGGCATCAAGGAATGGCATTGTTCTCAGGAAGACTGCAGAACCAGGAGAGGTAGCAGGTAGCGGCAGCATATTGGGAGTTATGATAGACCCGACATCACTTTATGTAAAAACCTACCTGCCCGAACCACATCTTGGAGAGGTCTCACTAAACGAAGAGGTAAAGATAATCACAGATTCATTCCCCGATAAGATTATTACCGGTAAAATCTGCCACATCTCTGAGGAGGCAGAGTTTACACCACGGGAGGTTCAGTCCCGGGAGGAGAGGATCAAGCAGGTATTTGAGATTAAGGTGTGTATCCCGTCTGACTCTGAAGGCATGTCCATCCTGAAGAAAGGAATGCCCGTAGAAGTGGAAATCCCCCTCAATGACCGGACTAAAACCCGCTGAAGCACCACCGGACTTTATGAGCAATCATCTATTTACCCTTCAGGGCATATCAAAGAGTTACAAATCTGGCCGGTTCAAAAAAAAGACCGCACTTTCCGATATAAACATAACCATTCCTTCTGATAAGATCACGGGGATCATCGGTCCGGATGGGGCAGGAAAGAGTTCCCTTCTTAAGATACTGGCCGGTCTTTTATCTTATAAGGGTAACTTACTCTACAGGGGTGCTGATTTATCCTATAGATCTGAAGATATCAAGAAAAAACTGAGTTTTATGCCCCAGGGGATAGGGCACAACCTCTACATGGATCTTACAGTTGATGAAAACATAGATTTTTTTGGCAGTTTAAAGGGCGTTCCTGAGGATGAGGTAAAGTCCCGAAAGGAGGAACTCCTCAGGGCAACCGGTCTTATAGACTTCCGCACGAGATACGCAAGAGAACTCTCCGGAGGAATGAAACAGAAACTCGGCATCTGTTGTTCTCTCATCTCATCCCCCGAACTTCTCATTCTTGACGAACCATCCACCGGTATTGATCCGCTCTCAAGGCGTGAACTATGGAGGCTCCTCATCAACTACACAAGAGGAGGTGGCAGGAGCATAATCATCGGCACATCATACATGGATGAGGCCGACAGATGTCACCTCGTATCCTTCTTATACCAGGGGAAGGACATATTTCACGGCCATCCCGACTCACTCAGCACCAGATATACAGACCTTGAAGAGGCCTTTTTCCAGAAACTGCTTGAAAGGGGGGCAGAACTACAGGAGATATCGCCACCTCCCAGACCTCCTGAGAGAAGAACCGCAAGACCTGTCGAGATTGAAGACCTCACAAAGTCCTTTGGTAGTTTTATCGCAGTAGATAACCTCTCACTTCAGATAAGAGGCGGAGAGGTGTTTGGCCTTCTCGGCCCTAACGGTGCAGGTAAGACCACCCTTATAAAGTGCATAACAGGTCTTTTAAAGCCGGACAGTGGGATAATCAGAATTGGTAACGATAATGGCAGTGACGACTTATCACGGATTATCGGCTATATGTCACAGGTGTTCTCCCTTTACGGAGACCTCACTGTGAGAGAAAATATCGAACTCTACGGCAGCATTCACCACCTTGGTAGAGACCTCCTGATGGAGAGGATGAAATGGATAATTGATTTTTCCGGCCTTGAGGGCAATGAGGAGACCCTTGTCAGGTCGCTCCCTCTGGGGATGAAACAAAGGCTCTCCCTTGGGGTTGCTACAATACACCTTCCGGATATACTATTTCTGGATGAGCCAACCTCGGGTGTTGATCCAGTGGCAAGAAAGGTTTTCTGGGATTTCATAAGGATGCTTTCCGGTGAACTTGGCATCACCGTTATCGTTACCACACACAACCTTATCGAGGCAGACTACTGCGATAGGATTGCCATAATGGACTCTGGTAAAATTATCGGGATGGGAAGCCCTGATGACCTGAGAGAGAGGTTCATAAAAGAGGAAGGTGTGGTGTTTGAGACCCCTTCTGACTATCCCATTAATGAAGACAGACTGAGAACAACGGGGTTATCATTTTCCCCATTTGGGAGGAGATACCACCTGTGGGGAAGTGGTATTAAAGAGGAGGACCTCCACGAGATACTTAGAAGGACAGGACATCCAGAGGTATCTGTCCGCAAGATCAGGCCTCCCATGGAAGATGTCTTTATCCATTTCCTAACGAGGCAGAAAAGATGAAAAGGATAATTGCCGTATCGGGCAAGGAGATTAAGGAGATATACCGTAACAGGTTATTCCTTATGCTTGCCTTTGTGGTCCCTTTCATCATGTTTACCGTCTTTGGGTATGGTATAAGTCTGGATATCGAGAACATGCCCTTTACGGTTATAGACCAGGATAAAACGGAATTGAGCCGGGATATCATAGAGGCCTTTACCGGAAGGTACTTTGTTCTCAAAAAAATTGTCTCTGACGAAAAAGAGGCAGAGGCTCTCCTTGGGAGGGGGCTATTGAGGGCAGCACTTGTGATCCCTCCAGACTTCACCAGGGATGTCAGATCTGGCAGGGGTGGAACCCTCCAACTCCTCATAGACGGTGGTTACCCCTATACCTCACTTACCATAAAGGGTTATGGAGATGCCATTGCAGGGAAGATAAACAGAAAACTCCTTAAAGAATGGGAAAACAAAAAAGGGATTTCCACCTCCTCATATCCAGTATCTGTGAGTATCAGATACCTCTTTAATGAGTCCCTGAGATCGAGTTTTGCCCTCATCCCAGGGCTTCTTGCCATCGTTTTGCTTGTAAACCCCGCTGTTCTGACCGCCATTTCCATAGCAAGGGAGAAGGAGTTTGGCACAATATATAACATCTACTCTACACCCATAAGAAGATTCGAGTTCATAGTTGGGAAATCCATCCCCTACATTGTAATCTCAACAATCAATCTCTTTATACTACTTATAACGATAAAGATCCTTTTTCACATACCCATGAAGGGCAGTGTGATTAACCTCCTTCCGGGTGCATTTATATACATCCTCATAACCGTCTCGATTGGCCTCCTTATCTCATCCGTAACAAAAACGGTGGTATCTGCTCAGATAATAACCCTGATAATCACTACAATACCCGCTTTCCTATATTCAGGGCTCCTCATACCGGTCGCAAACCTTGGCACAGAGGGTAAGGTGATGGCACATCTTTATCCAACCATGTATTTTATGGAGATCATTCACGGTGTTTACCTTAAAAAACTCACTCTCTCGGGATTGGCATTACCGGTACTGATACTACTTGCTTATGGAGTTTTCCTGTTTTCTTTATCTGTGTTCACATTCCGTAAGAGGGAGGGTTAGTGAGGATACCATGCCTACTCTGAGACTGCCTTACTTGCACTTCGCAAGTGCAAGTGTAATGAGGATACTATGCTTACTCTAAAACTTATAAGAAAGGAGATATTACACATCCTCAGAGACAGGGGACTTTTGCTGTTTATTATCTACGCCTTTACCATTGACATCATGCTTGCTGCAAAGGGGTTTCAATTAATCCCGGTAAACGTCTCCATTGCCGTAATGGACGAGGATCACTCTCCTGAAAGCAGGGCACTCATAGACAGGATCAGGCCTCCTGCCTTCAGACCCCCTCGGTATATACTCTCAAAAAAAGAGATGGACTTACTGCTTGAGAAATCGAAGGTTGTTCTTTCTCTCCACATACCCCATGACTTCGAAGAAAATCTCTATAGAGACGGTTCAAATATACAGATACTGGTTGACGGCTCACAGAGCACCGCCGCCTATCTGAGTTCTGCCTACATATCCGAAATAATAAACAGTTATAGCCTGGATGTCCTGAAAGATAGGGCTGCAAGGTCAGGGACATCACCTCCCTATCACCTAAAACTGCGACCAAGAATAATGTTTAACCAGGAGGCAAGAGACGATATATACGAAGGGCTGAACGAGTTCTTTATGGTGATAACACTTATCGGGATGATACTGCCTGCCATGTTACTGATCAGAGAGCGTGAGTATGGAACCATTGAACAGATCAGGCTTTCGCCGCTCAGTTTGAAACATCTCGTTACAGTAAAAATGATGGGTGCAACCATTTTTCTCCTTGGAGCAACGGTCTTTTCATATATCTTCATTCTGAAGGGGGTGCTCAGGTTTCCTCTGAAAGGGACACTGCCTTCATTCCTTGCAATAACAGCGTTTTATCTTATCGCAACTTCTGGGCTTGCCTTCATCATAGGGTCTGTGGCAAGGAGGTTCAGCCAGATAGGCATGCTCACCATCGTGATATTTGCCCCCATGCTGTTACTTTCTGGTGGATGGGTTCCCCCCGAGGCACTGCCAGACTGGCTGAGGGTTGCAACAAATATATCGCCTCTCAAGCAGTACATAGACCTTGGGGTTAGCCATCTGATAAGGGGCACGCCTCTTGCCATGTTGCTTGATAAAATCGGTAGGATGCTGTTTCTTGGCATGATATTTCTCTCTATCGGCGGCATCATCTTTACAAGAAGGATACGCAGATACTGAAGAGTTACTTACCTTAAACGCCATCTGCCAGTACTCACGGCTGGAAAAGGCAGGAACATTATCATAAAACTGCCTGGATCAGGTAAAATCTATGGCATGGAAAACTGGCGGAACCATATTCATTTCATACTCGTTAACCCCCGTGAACCCGGAAACATTGGTGCCTCAGCAAGGGCAATAAAAAATATGGGGTTTTCTCAAATGCACCTTGTAAACCCTCCGGAAAATTTTATGGAAGGGCATGATTTCTGGCTTGCCTGCCATGCAACAGATCTGCTTGAGAAGGCACATGTGCACCATTCACTTCCTGAAGCAATCAGGGAGATGGGGCTTGTTGTAGGGACAACGAGGAGAACAGGTAAAAAACGGGGAATTATCCTGCCACTTACTGATGGAGTTCAAAAAATCAGAGATGCTGCAAAAATAAACGATGTAGCGATCCTCTTTGGAAGGGAAGACAGGGGGCTAACCAATGAGGAAACTGAGGAGTGCGGACTGTTCCTTACAATTCCCACATCACAGGAGGCACCGTCACTAAACCTCGCTCAGGCGGTGCTCTTAACCGCCTATGAACTTGGAAAGCAGGAACCTTCTCAAGACACGCCGGAATTCGTTCCTCAGCAGGAGATGCGATCTCTTTATGGCCATCTGAGGAAAACCCTTAAACTCCTTGGCTACATACCAAGAGGGGATGTGGATATGGAAGAAAGAATCATGCGAAACTTCCGACACCTCTTCGGCAGATCAGGACTAACACAATGGGAGGTGGGCATGCTACACGGCATATGCAGCCAGATTGAAAGGATGGTAGAAGTAAAAAGAAAAGACGGTTAAGAACATGATGGTGCGAGAGAGGGGAGTCGAACCCCTACGGGAAACCCCACTGGATCCTAAGTCC
>CAYMML010000026.1:0-18136 GCA_964391515.1 uncultured Thermodesulfovibrio sp.
AGGGTCGGCACGGCAACGGTCACCCCGGAGGAACTCATCTCGTCCTTTGAGAAGGATTAGCCGTATAGTTGTAATATTCCACAAGTGACATAAATAGTATAAGTACGTTGCTTTGCTTTCCTGAAGTAACCATAACCGAAGATGTATTGAGAAAGGCAGTATAAATTACAATCTGTGATTATTTTAGGTGATTTTGGAGAAATATCTTTTCACCTCACAAAACCGTTTAAGTTATAATAAATAACAAAGAAAACCGTATCGGAGGTGTCTTGTAAATGAAAAGGCCTGTGAAGGCGGTGGCGCTCTTGTCAGGCGGGCTTGACAGCACGCTTGCCATTTTGGTGATGCTCAAACAGGCAGTAGAGGTGCATGCCATCACCTTCTTAACACACTTTGGGTGTGATATTACAGATAGTTCCTCCTGTTCGAGGAACCCCTTTCCTGCGGCTCAAAAATTCGGATTTAAAGTGAAACTTGCTCATCTTGCCGATAAGTTTTTAGAGATCGTTAAGAACCCGAAGTTTGGTCACGGGAAAAACATGAACCCCTGCGTGGACTGCCGGATACTGATGCTTCGTGAGGCAAAGGCATATATGGACCTGATCGGTGCCGACTTTCTCATAACCGGTGAGGTTCTCGGGCAGAGGCCTATGAGCCAGCGGTGGGACTCGTTTCCTCTAATAGACAGAGAGGCAGGAGTTGAAGGGCTGGTGGTAAGGCCTCTTTGTGCAAAGCACCTTCCTCCAACGATACCTGAGAAGGAGGGGCTTATAAATAGGGAGTTGCTCTACGATTTTCGTGGCAGGACCAGAAAGCCACAGATGGCGCTTGCAGAGGAGTTGGGGCTTGATGAGTATCCCACACCTGCAGGTGGGTGTCTTCTTACAGAGCCATCCTATGCCTGGAGGCTCAGGGAACTGCTTGATCACGATCCTGAACCTTCGTACAGGGATATTGAACTTCTCAGGGTGGGCAGGCACTTCAGATTATCTAACGACGTGAAGATGGTGGTTGGAAGGAACGAAGCCGAAAACCGAAAGATCGAGGAACTCTCTCATGATTTTGAGATAAGACTGTTTGTGAAGGGGGTGGGTAGTCCCCTTGTCCTTATTACGGGTAGGGATGTTGATGAGGATCTGATAACCAGGGCTGCATCTGTAACGGCAAGGTATTCTGATGCAAAAAAACAGACAAACGTGGATGTTACTGTAAAGTGTGGTGATAACGAGAGGGTTGTAACTGTAAGTCCATGTAACGATGAGGAACTAAATACCATAAGGATAGCAAGACCTGAGAAGAGAAGAAGGCGCAGATATAGAAAGTCTAACAGAGAAGAGTTAGCAATAGGATAGGTTAAGGAGAACTTTTCGTCCCGCCTTGTGTTGCACCCCATAACAGGTAATAACGAAGGCCATTAGAAGTTCCCCTGTCTGAAAAATATCAATAAGGAGATTTTATGACTGAAGAAAACAGAAGTGATAGTTTCGATGAATATGGTTTTTCCGATGCAATTCTAAAAGGGATACATGAAGCCGGCTTCAGGGCTCCAAGCCCGATACAAAAAAAGGCGATTCCTCTCATAATGGAGGGAAGAGATCTGATCGGGAGGGCACAGACCGGTACCGGTAAGACTGCGGCTTTTGGTCTTCCGGCTATGGACAGAATACACAGAGAGGGTGGTGCACTACTTGTAATAACACCAACAAGGGAACTTGCCTCACAGGTAAGTGAGGAGTTGTATAAACTGGGGCGGTATGCGGGTATAAAGACCGTTTCGGTTTACGGAGGACAGCCCATAAACAGACAGGCGGAGTTGATAAACAGGGGTGCACAGGTGGTAACTGCAACGCCAGGGAGGCTGCTTGATCATCTGCGCTCAGGAAGGATAAAGAGGTTTCGGCCAACCATAGTGGTACTTGATGAAGGGGATGAGATGCTTGATATGGGGTTTATTAACGATATTGAGATGATATTCCATCTGCTTCCTGAGAAGAGGCAGACGATGCTTTTTTCTGCAACGATTCCAAACGAGATAAAGAGCCTTGCAGAGAGGATTCTTCAAGACCCTGTCACGGTTGATGTTACTCCGGTAAATGTAACCCCGGAAGGGATCAAACAGAGGTATTACGTTATACAGGAGCGGGAGCGGGAAGCGGCACTTATCAGGCTGATAGATGCTGAGGTGCCACACAAGGCACTTGTGTTCTGCAGGACGAAGAAGGAGACAGACCAACTGAGCACCACCCTTGTTTCAAGGGGGTATTCGGCAAGGGCACTGCACGGGGATATGAGCCAGACTGAACGAAACAGGGCGATAAATAGTTTCAGAAAGGGGGACATTGATCTGCTCGTTGCAACAGATGTTGCAGCAAGGGGGCTTGATATCACAGACGTAACGCATGTGTTTAACTACCACATCCCCTTTGACCCCGAGAGTTATGTCCATCGTATCGGGCGAACCGGAAGGGCGGGTAAAGAGGGTAAGGCTATAACCCTTGTAACCCCTCTGGAGTTGAAGGAATTGCAGCGGATAATGAAGGTATCCGGTGAGCCCATGAAATACAGAGAGATTCCGTCAACGGTTGACATAAGAAAGAGGCATATAATGGAACTCATGAGAGAGGTTACCGAGATGCCTGTTATAGAAGATGCCTGGGATTTAATAGATGAGATGAAAGGGGAGATGTCCATTGAAGATATTGCGGCGAAATGCCTCTCCATATTGATAAAGGGTAAGAAGGTAACCGGTCCTAAAAGGCTTGGGTTAAGAGGGGATGAGGTCAAAAAGATGTTGTATATGCTGAATAAACGGAAGCCAAAGAGGTCAAAGAGGTACTCCTTTGGTTATAGGGGAAGGGGAGGCAGGAGGTAGAGTCATCACCTACTTGAGGAGGGAGTTGATGCGGTTTATAAACTTTTCAGGCCCTTCAAACCCGGTAAGCCGCAGTTCTTTTCTCTCCTTGCCGTTACTGTCTATAAAGAGCACGGTGGGCACACCGACGATATGATACTTTTCTTTCACCTTTAATGTAAAGTCACTCCTGTCCTGTGTGAGATTGACTTTGACGAATAGAATCTTTCCTGAAAATGAAAGCACCTCCTTAGAGTTGAAGGTGGTTTCCTCAAGTTCCTTACAGGGAATGCACCAGTCTGCATAAAAGTCCATTATTACTGGCTGGTGATTCTTCCTGGCCTTTTCCATCACCTCTTCAGAGTAAGGCGTCCAGTTCATCTGCCCTTTTCCTTTGTGAGTAGGGCTATATGTGATGACCGAAAGCATTATCATCCCGATGGCAACGGCTGACTTTATAAAATGAAACCCTCGAGCCTGCTCTCCAGAGCGGTCAAACATGATCAGAAAAGTGCCGCCGCCAAATAGGACGAGTGAAAAAAGAAGATCATATACGGGCTTGGATAAAAGGGGGTCGAGAAAGTACACTGCCATAACCAGCAGGACTATGCCAAATATCTTCCTTACGCCGAGCATCCAGGTGCCGGAGCGTGGAAGAGAGGAAATCTTGCTTGAAAATATGCCCAGTATCAGATATGGTGTGCCAAGACCTAAAGACATGAAGAAGAACATTATAAAGCCCTTAAAGGGGTCACCGGTAGAGGCTACATAGGTGAGTAGTCCCACCACAAAAGGGCCTATACACGGGGCTGCAACTATTCCCATTGTGGCTCCCATCAAGAAGGAACCAAAAAGGCCTGTCTTTGCCTCACCTCCAAGGCGGTTCATGATGAACCTTGGAACCCTGATCTCATAAAGCCCAAACATGCTTAATGAAAGTGCAACCATTACACCGGCTATAAAGATGCTGACGGCCGGATGTGTCAACTGGGTGCCGAGCATCTTTCCTGAGAGTGCAGCGATTGTGCCAAGGGTGGAGTAGGTGATGACGATCCCCATGAGGTAGGAAGATGCGTTTATAAACCCCTTCCCCTTGTGTTCGAGCCCTCCGAAGTAACTGAGCGTTACAGGAATGAGCGGATAAACACATGGAGTTAGGTTGAGGGCAAGACCCCCGATGAACAGTAAAAGTAGGCTGAGGAGAAGCCCTTTTTCGGCAATCATCTTTGATATCTCACCACCTTTTTGAGGGGTGGGTTCTTCGGTCAGGGTGTCTTTAGCGGCAGAGGGTTCTTCAGAAAAGATGTCACGGTTTATATGTTGCACTAAACTCCCGGGGGGTGCAATTTTGATCCTGAAAGAGACCTCCTTTTCAAATGGGGGCAGGCAGACATCCTTGTCACAACCCTGATAACGGAATGATGCCTTCTGGATGTAACTGCCGGGTTTTAGGTCGGAACCTGCCTCTGCGGTTATGATTACTATTTTCCTGCCCGTGAAAAACTCGGTTTTCTGTCCTATTGAGGGGAGGAGTTTTACCTCGTGTTCGGGAAATTTAACTTCTCTTATGGTGATACCCTTCAAGGGGATGAACCTGAGTTCGGTGGGAATGGCAAACTCACTTGAGGGGATGTTGCTGTTAATGTGCCAGCCGGGGCGGAGGTTTATCTCAAGTGCCATCTTAAAACTACTGCCTGCCGGAACCCTGTCTGTTGATAGGTAGGTTTTTAGTGTGAGTATCTCATCAGGTGTTACTGCATGCGCAGGTGTGATAAAAGCAATTGAGATAAGTATAAGAAAGAAGAATCTTAGATATTTGCTAAGTCCTTGCACAATCTTCCTCCGAACCCTTTATCTTCTCGATCGCATGGGGAAGCACATCTATTATGACCTCAAGGCTTTCCATCACCGCCTTCGGGCTGCCGGGCAGATTGACAATGAGGCAGTTTCCCCTTATTCCTGAAACCCCCCTTGTCAACATCGCTCGTGGGGTTTTCTCAAGACCCTTTAATCGCATAGCCTCAGCGATGCCGGGTATCTGCCGATCAATAACCTCCAGTGTTACGTCGGGTGTAATGTCCCTCGGGCTCAATCCGGTGCCGCCGTTAGTTATTATCAGGTCGGCCTTTTCAGAAAGTTCAACCAGGAGTTTTTTCAGGATATCTCTCTCGTCAGGGATCACCTTGTAGAAGGTTATTGTATAGTCTTTTTGCTCAAGGCTGTCTATGATGAGTTTTCCGCTCTCATCTACCCGCTCGCCCCTTGAGCCTTTGTCACTGAGGGTTAAAATCGCCGTTTTTATCTTTTCCAATTTGGGAAATCCTAAAGAATGGAAGTAGGGTCAGGACTGTATTTTTACAGGGTCACCCACCCTGAGTTTTCCACCCTTTATAATCTTTATAAAGATGCCCTCTTTGGGCATCACGCAGTCGCCTGCCTGGTGGTAGATTGCACACCTGCTGTGACAGGTTTTGCCTATCTGCGTTACCTCTGCCTCTATCTCCCCGAGGGTGAGCCTGGTTCCCACCGGGAGGCTCAAAAGGTCAATGCCCTCAGTGGTTATATTTTCGGCAAAATCCCCGGGGCCTACATCAAGCCCCATCTCCTGCATCTTTTTTATGCTCTCCATGGCAAGGAGGCTTACCTGACGGTGCCACTCAGAGGAGGCATGGGCATCGCCCTCGATGCCGAAATTGTCCTTTATAACCGCCTCGGAGACGGCCTTCTTTCTTACCCCTTTACGGTCACTGATGTTTATTGATAAGACCCTTGCCTGTTGCATGTTATTTAAGAATAACATACCCTTAACGGGTGAAACAAGACTTCAGATGTTGCAAAAAACCAACCACAGAGAACTCAGAGAGCACAGAAAGCAGAGAGTTCAGAAAAATTTCTTTGACTTTTATAATACTTTGAGTGAGTTACAGTTACGAAGTCTTACCGTCATTGTGTTTCTTGCCCTTTTATATGCAACTGTTATGATAACTCGGGACACTACAGGAATGCTCTTATATATGCCCGGGTATGTTAAAATAGAAATCCAGGATTTTCATTCTGCCCTGCTCTGTGCCAATATCCTCTCGCACTTAAGAGGAAAAGACAGGAAAGGAGAACAGTTTTTAACATGAATAAAGGCAAGGTCTATCTGGTTGGTGCCGGACCCGGAGACATTGGGCTTTTAACCGTAAAGGGGCTCAGGGTACTACAAAGTGCCGATGTGGTGGTGTACGATTTCCATCTGAATGCACAGATACTGAACTACATACGGGGTGAGGCGGAGTTTATTTATGCCGGCAAAAGGGGAGGGCACCACGAGATGACCCAGGATCAGATAAACCGGGTACTGGTGGACAAGGCAAAGGAGGGAAAGGTTGTGTGCCGTCTGAAGGGGGGCGATCCATTTGTGTTCGGTCGTGGTGGTGAGGAGGCGGAGGTGCTTGCAAGAGAGGGTATAGAGTTTGAGATAGTTCCCGGGATAAGTTCTGCAATTGCCGTTCCTGCCTATGCAGGGATACCCCTTACCCACCGTGAGTATGCGTCAAGTTTCGTGGTTCTTCCGGGAAATGAGGCATCCACAAAGGAGGAGAGTGCAATAGACTGGGAGGCGCTTGCCAGGCATGAGGGGACGATCGTCTTTCTCATGGCGGTAAAGAATATTGAGAATGTTTCCAGGAGATTGATTAAATACGGAAAGCCGGCAGATACACCGGTTGTGGTTGTAAGGTGGGGGACAAGGGCTGATCAGGCCACCATTGAGGCAACCCTTGAGGATGTGCCGGCTAAGATCAGGGATTTCGAGATAAAGCCACCTGCTGTGGTTGTGGTGGGAGATGTGGTAAAACTGAGGAGCACCCTCAACTGGTATGAAAAGAAACCCCTCTTTGGGCAGCGGGTACTGATAACAAGGGAGTACACAGATGCCTATCTTCCACTTGAGGATCTGGGAGCCGAGGTGGTTGAGTTTCCAACTATAAGGGTGGTTCCCCCAGAGGACACGGCGCCTCTTGATAGGGCTATTGAGGGGATTTCGGGTTATCACTGGCTGGTGTTTACAAGTGGTAATGGTGTGAGGTTTTTCTTCAAAAGGTTTTTTGAACTTGAAAGGGATATAAGGGATCTATACGGGATAAAGATATGCGCCATAGGTGAAAAGACGGCATCTTCACTGAAAGAATACGGGTTGAAGGTTGACCTTATTCCGGAGGAGTTCAGGGCAGAGGGGCTTGTGAACGCCTTTAGTAAATTGGGTGGGCTTGCCGGAAAGAGGATATTGCTCCCTGCGGCAGAAAAGATAAGGGATGTCTTTCCAGGGATGGTGAGGGAAGCAGGTGGTGAGATTGACACACCTGTTACATACAGGGCTGTGAAGCCCGAGAGCCACGGAAAGAGGATAGAGAGGTTTTTGCGCGAGGGCAGGATAACGGTGGCTACATTTACCTCTGGTGCCACTTTCAAGAACTTCTGCGAGATGATTGGGGAGGGGTACAGGGAACTTCTCAGGGATGTGAAGATTGCTGCTATCGGGCCAGTTACAGAGAAGACGATCAGAGAGGCGGGCTTTGAGGTACACATCATGCCTGAAAAGGCGACTATTAAAGACATGGTGGATTCCATAATAAACCACTTTAAAGGAAAGGAGAAGCATAATGGCTGAACTGAATCTCAAGATTGATGGTATGAGTTGCCAGCATTGTGTAATGCGGGTGAAAAAGGCCATTGATGGTATCGATGGTGTGAGTGCCTCTGATGTCTCAATAGGTGCGGCAAAGGTAGCATACGATGAGAGCAAGACAGATGCTGACACCATCTCAAAGGCGGTTGAAAATGCTGGCTACAGGGTTTTAGAAAAAGGGTAATTTTATGCGTTCAGAACCAAAACAGGCAGCCTGAGGATAATCAAAAAATACCCAATACACCACTACACCAATACACCAATATACTAATACACCAATACACCAATTTCATGTCCTCAGGCTTCCGCCTGTTTCCCTTAGAAGGAAATCCACGATGTCGGCGTGGAGGGTATCCACCTCATCGTCAGTGAGTGTCTTTTCCGGAGATCTGTAAACGATGCTCAGGCCGAGGGACTTTTTGCCTTCGGGGATGTTTTTCCCCTCGTAGAGGTCGAAAATCCAGCGGTCTTCAATGAGGTCAATACCACGGCTGTCAAGCAGTTCCATCACCCTTCCGGCTGGAAAGTCTCTGTCAAGTAACATGGCGATATCACGTCTTGATGCAGGGAACCTTGGGATACTGGAAAACTTTTTGGCAGGAACCTTAATGTTACCAACCGCCTGAATGTCGATCTCAATGACCCCTATCTCGGGCTTGAAGTCACCTATTTCAAGGCGATCCTTAACCGCAGGGGCAAGGATGCCAAGAAAACCGATCTTCCTGTCGTCTATAAATATGTCTGATGATCTGCCAGGGTGAAGGAAAGGCTCTTCTGATCTGTTAAATGACACATTCAGAGAGGTGGTGTGTTGTATCGTCTTTTCAACGATACCCTTAAGTATGAAAAACACATCTCCACCTTTTTCCCATATAGACTGACCTGGTGAGGTGAACATGACGCAACCAAGGTGAAGTCTTTCATCGGGCAGTTTTTCACCATTACCGAGAAAGACCCTGCCGATCTCATAGAGCCTGAGAGAGGCTGCACCATGACGGATGTTTAGAAGGGCATTCTTTAAAAGCGATGGTATAAGGGTTGTCCTCAGAACTGACTCCTCCTTGGTCAGGGGGTTAAGCAGGGGGATCAGACTCCTCCTGACATCATCTGCAGGGATACCAAGGATATCAAGTGAATCGGGATTCATGAAACTATAGTTTATTGCCTCTGAAAAGCCCCATGATTCGATCTTCTGTTTGATCTCTCTTGAAGAAAGCACCGGAGACAGAGCCTCTCCATCCCCTTCCACAGCAACAGGTGCGGATGGGATTGTAGATTTTATACGGTCGTAACCGTAAAGCCTTGCCACCTCCTCAATAAGATCGGTCTCCATGGAAATGTCCACCCTGAAAGAGGGAACCTCTATTGTGATCGACTCGTCATCCTCCTCTTTGAGTGAAAATCCAAGGGAGAGTATTATTGACTTTATCTCTGTATCCCCTATTGGGTAGCCAAGGAACGACCTTACCCTCTCGTATCTAAGCCTGATCACAGGAGGGGAGTATGGAGACGGATAGACATCAACCCGGTCTGAGACCACACCACCACAGAGTTCTTTTATAAGGAAGGCTGCACGATCCAGTGCTGTGACGAGCCCCTCAATGTCGGTGCCCCTTTCAAACCTGTAAGACGACTCGGTCTTCAGGCCGAGTTTCCTTGATGAAAGCCTGATGGATGCCGGATCAAAATAGGCGCTTTCAAGAAAGATGTTAGTCGTGTCTTCTTTTACCTCTGTTTCGAGCCCACCCATTATACCCGCTATTGCAACCGGTCGTTCCCCATCCCAGATCATGAGGGTTTCAGGGGCTATACTTCTCTCCACGCCGTCAAGGGTGCTGAATTTGCCTACAGAGTTCATAGTATCCACTCTGATTGTTGATTTATTCAGGGTATCCATATCAAAGGCATGCAGTGGATGACCAAGTTCAAGGAGCACATAGTTTGTAACATCCACCACATTGTTTATAGAGCGGATGCCAGAGCGCTCAAGCCGTCTCTTCATCCAGTCTGGTGACTCACCTATCTTTACCCCCCTTATCGACCTTCCGGCATACCGCCTGCAAAGAGGTGAGTGGATGATCACCTTTACAGGGCAGTCTTCCTCGCCTTGCAGGTTGTGTTCAGGCAGTGTGTATTTTCTGCCGGTGAGGGCACTCAACTCCCTCACCACTCCAAGCACGCTCAGGCAGTCGGGTCTGTTGGGTGTGATGTTTACCTCAAAGACCTGCTCGTTGCCTTCTGCCTCGGTGCCCTCCACCTCAAGGCCTGCCATAGTAAGCATGTCCGAGAGTTTCTCGTTTTCTTCTTTCAACTCAATGAAATCACCAAGCCATTCAACAGGTATCAGCATGTTAACTCTCCTTGGTATCCTAAATTTATCTCTCTCTTTATTGCATCGGCAACCCTTACGACCCGGGTCATCTCCTTTACATCATGGACTCTCACGATATTTGCACCATTTAACACCGAGATTGCAACTGATGAAGCCGTCCCCTCGATGCGTTCTGATGGTGGAACGCCGTCAAGGATCATCCCAATGAAGGACTTTCTTGAAGGTCCAATTAGTATGGGAAGGCCGAGTTCCCTCAAGAAACCGAGATTGGCAATAATCTTCAGGTTGTGCTCAAGGGTCTTGCCAAACCCGATGCCGGGGTCAACCACCATCCTGTTTCTGGATATACCCTTTGATTCGGCAAGCGTGATGCTCTCGGAAAGATAATCCTTTATCTCTGAAAACAGGTCGTCGTAATGGGGGTTTTTTTGCATATCCCGTGGTGTTCCCTTGATGTGCATGAGGATAAGACCTGCCTTTGAGCCTGCAACGGTTGATACCATCTCAGGGTCGAACCGGAGGGCGCTAATATCGTTTACTATGGAGGCACCCGCCTCTATCGCCCTCCTTGCCACCTCAGACTTGTATGTATCGATGGAGATGGGAACGGTTATCTCCCTTGAGAGGCGTTCAATGACGGGGATCGTCCTTCTAAGTTCCTCTTCCAGTGGCACTGCCTCGGCACCAGGTCTTGTGGACTCACCCCCTATGTCGATTATATCAGCCCCATCTTCCACCATCTTTAGGGCATGTTCAAGGGCACGATCAGGGTCGGTGTAAAGCCCTCCATCTGAGAAAGAATCAGGGGTAACATTTAAAATACCCATCACATGGGTTCTTGAGGAGAGATCGAGTTGGTAGTCTCCAAATACCGCCTTCACCTCTAAGCAGTTTCCTCCGGGGTGGTTTCAACCTCTGGTGAATGGTCGTCTTTTTTTACGGTCTGTCCGCCTTCTCTATTTGAACGGATGTCTTCGATAACCCTGTCTATCTCTTCTGAATCAAGTGTTTCCTTCTCAAGCAGTTTTTCGGCAAGCCCCTTTAAGAGGTCGTAGTTTTCCTGTAGCAGTTCTTTGGTCTCCACATAGGCGGTGGAGATTATGTCCTTAACCTCTCTGTCAATCTCCTCGGCAGTCTTTTCGGAGTAGTCTTTGTGTTTTGCAATCTCACGGCCAAGAAAGAGGTGTTCCTCCCGTTTTCCATAGGTGAGCGGGCCGAGTTTTTCACTCATCCCCCATTCACAGACCATCTTTCTTGCAAGGTCTGTTGCACGTTCGAGGTCGTTTCCCGCACCTGTGGTCATGTGGTTGAGGGCGATCTCCTCTGCTGCCCTCCCTCCAAGAAGCACCCTCAGCGTCTTAAGCAGGTAGTCTTTAGAGTATGTGTACCGGTCATCTATAGGGAGTTGCTGGGTAACTCCAAGAGCCCTTCCACGAGGGATTATACTTACCTTATGGATCGGATCTGTCCCGGGGATCAGTTTGGCCACAAGGGTGTGGCCTGCCTCGTGAAAGGCGGTGTTTTTCTTTTCCTCATCACTTATTATCATGCTCCTTCTCTCAACACCCATAAGCACCTTGTCCTTTGCCTCGTCAAAGTCCTCCATTTCGACCTTGTCCTTCGATCTCCTTGCTGCAAGGAGGGCGGCCTCATTGACAAGGTTTGCAAGGTCTGCACCGGAAAACCCGGGGGTAGATCTTGCGATCACTTCAAGATCAACATTTTCCGAAACGGGTATATTCCGGGTATGCACCTTGAGTATCTCAAGCCTTCCTTTCACATCGGGTGACGGGACTACCACCTGCCGGTCAAACCGGCCCGGCCTGAGAAGGGCGGGGTCAAGAACATCGGGTCTGTTGGTAGCGGCAACAACGATGATACCCTCTTTTCCTTCAAAGCCGTCCATCTCAACGAGTAACTGGTTGAGGGTCTGCTCCCTTTCGTCATGTCCACCACCGAGCCCGGCTCCACGGTGCCTGCCAACGGCATCGATTTCGTCTATAAAGATTATGCATGGGGCGTTCTTCTTTGCCTGATCAAAAAGATCCCTCACCCTTGATGCCCCAACACCGACAAACATCTCCACAAACTCCGAACCGGAGATGGAGAAAAACGGCACATCCGCCTCACCGGCGATTGCCTTTGCAAGCATGGTCTTACCCGTTCCAGGCGGTCCTACAAGGAGGACACCTTTGGGGATTTTACCTCCCAGTTTTGTCACTTTTTGAGGGTCTTTCAGATAATCTATTATCTCCTGTACCTCGGTTTTCGCCTCTTCTATGCCTGCAACATCCTTGAAGGTTATCTTTTTTGTCTTGTCAGATACCAGTTTTACCCGTGCCTTGCCGAAACTCATTGCCCGGTTTCCACCCATCTGCATCTGACGCATAAAAAACACCCAGAGCAGAACCAGTAGTATTATGGGCCCCCAGGAGATGAGGAAACTTATATACCAGGGTGTCTTATCAGGTGGCTTTACGATTATCTTCACCTTTTTTGCCCGAAGGTCTGTTATGAAATCCGGATATTTCTCCACATAGGTCTTGAAACTACTTCCATCCTTCAGCACGCCGGTGAGTTCGTTTTCTTTGATTGTTACCTCAACGATCTCGCCTGCGTCCACCTTTTCGATAAAGTCAGAAAATGTGATCTCCTTCCCGGGTCTCTTTGGGGTGCTGAGCATGTCGAAGAGAAGGATCATGAGTGCCCCTATGAGGAGCCAGATAAAGAGACTTCTATAGAGATTGTTCAAGTAAACCTCCTCTTTTTAGTTTGTTTTGAGTTCCGCCCGACAGATGGGTTGCATTTGAACTTGAACCGGAAGGCAGGGCAGAAAACCTATTTAATTTTAACATAGAAAAGGTGGTATTTGCTATGTAGTCTCGAAAGTAAGTAATATAAGAGTTGGTCAGGTCGTTTTAGTGTATTGCCGGGGTTTGTAAATCTGCCCTGTTTGTAATAAACAAGATGGAGGCGTAATCATGAAGGTCATCAATATCGGGGAGAGTATATTAGGAACCGGTGAGTTTATCATTGGGAAAGAACACACCGGAAGCCATGCCTGTTATCTCATATACGGGAAGATGGCTCCAGGTGAGACGGGTAGGGTTCTTAAGCCAGGAAGAGGGCATGAGGAGATTTTCTTTCCCATAAGCGGTGAGTTCAGACTGGTCTCAAAAGATGAAGAAATGGTTGTAAAGGTGGGAAGTGCGGTTCATCTGATTGGGGAGGAGGAGTTTGTGGCAGAGAATATCTCAGGTGAGGAGGCGGTTTATGTGATGGCAGGAGGTCATTCGGATGGAGGGCATCACTAAGGAACTGTTTTTATTATCAAACAAAATCGCATTAGATCCGGTTTCCATGGAGGTCTGCCCGCTTTAACTGACATTAAATATTAAGTTAAAAGATACTGAACTTGAAGTACTTTTTAGGGTGTTCCTTTATGTCTTTTACAAGTTTGCTGAGTTCGGAAAGGGTCTCCTTGAGTTCCTTTGATATCTCATTTTCTGTGGTCAGTTTTCCAAGCGTTCCCTCACCCCTTTCGATCCTTCCGAGGATTTTATCGAGTTTTTCCGTGAGTGACTCAAGATTATTGTACAGTGTGTCATCTTCAATGAATTTTTTCAGAGACCCCCGGGATGATTCTAAGTTTTTTGTGAAGGTTTCAAGGGACACCGTGGTCGAAAGGAGGCGGTCATAGAGTTCAGGGTTTTTCAATAGTCTCCCGATAGTGGTATCTTCGCTGTTAAGTTTTGTTGCGAATGAGGTTATCTCTGCCGATGCGGTTTCGAGATTGGTGTAGAGTTTGTCATCTGTAAGGAGTTTCCCAAGGGAGCCCTTGCCAGATTTCAGGCCGGTAACGATGTCAGAGAGGTCTTTTGAGGATTTTTTAAGGTTTTCGTACACAGAGGGGTCTTTCAGGAACCTGGCGAGGCTACCCTCACCTCGCTCGATCTTCATAAGTAGGGATTCAAGCATCTCCACGAACTCGGATATCCTTTCAATGGATTTCTGGCTCGTCTTTACGATGTCCTGAAGTTCAGTAACTGTTTTGCCTGAAAGGACATCACCTGGTTTTACCTCAGGGGCGGTTTCGGTTCCAGGGCTTAACTCGATGTACTTATCACCCAGAAGCCCCAGCGTAAGCACTGTGGCCTCACTGTCCCTTTTCAGATACTTAAGGGCATCTTCTTTGATTATCAATGTTACTCTAACTCTGTGTTCTCTGGTAAAGTCCATGCCTCCAACCGAGCCGATCTCTATCCCTGAAAACCAGACGGGTGCACCTGCCCTGAGTCCACGGACATCATGAAACTCTGCATAGATGACCTCTTTTTTGGAAAAAAACCTCTCTATGCTCCCTGCAAACATTATGGTAAGGATGAGGACGATGAGTGCAGAGGTAAGCACTATTCCTACCCTGAGAGAAGACCACCTCAGTTGCTTTTTATGGTCGTACATTGTTTTCCCTCAAAAGGAGAAGTTCACCAATAAAGTGTCTTAAAGTCTCGTTATCTGTGCTTAGCATCTCTTGTAGATTACCATCAAAGTCTATTTTACCATCCTTTACGAAAATAAATCGTTCTGCAATCCTCGCTGCATCGGTCACCTTGTGGGTGACCGCTATAAAACCCTTCCTCTCCGGCGGGGTACCCTCAGAGAGTTCATTGATAAGATCGCATATGGTCTCGGCTGTGAGTGGGTCAAGGCCGGTGGTGGGTTCGTCGTAAAGGATCATCTTCGGTTCGCAGGCGGCAAGGGAGCGTGCGATTGCAACCCGCCTCTGCATACCACCACTTAACTCCTCAGGCATAAGATAGATTGCCTCTTCAATGCCCACCCTCTTTAAAAGGTTTCGCACTTCAGCCTCTATCTCTTGTTCCTTCAAGTGAGAGTGTTCCCTGAGGCAGAAGGCAACATTTTCATACACATTGAGGGAGTCAAAAAGGGCACCCTCCTGAAATACGATACTGAAGTTCATCCTTATCTCCCGTAACTCCGCTTCGGATAGGCCGGTTATGTCGGTTCCGTTTATAAGGATCCGGCCTGCGTCTGGTCTGTACAGACCGAGGATGAGTTTAAGTATGGTGGTCTTTCCCTCTCCACTTCCACCCAGAACGGCGATCTTTTCGTGAAACTCCGCACTGAAAGAGAGATCCCTGATTACCTCCTTCTCCCCAAAGGATAAACTCACATTCTCAAATACTATCATACCCTCATTCCCAGTATTATTATGAGCACCCTTGTAAGTGCAAAATCGGTGATTATTATCATAATTGTGGAAAGCACCACGGAGGTGGTGGTGGAACGTCTTAACCCCCTTGCACCACCCGTGGTTGATAGCCCCATGTAACAACTTATGCAGGCAATGAGATAGCCAAATAGGAAGGGCTTTGAGAGCCCTGAAAAGACATTGTTGAAGTCCATTATGTCCTTGATCTGAGACCAGTAGAGTGGGCCGGACTGGTGGCTCACATATACCGCTATGTAGTAACCACCAAGGAGGGATACGGCATCACCCACGAGTGTCAATGCAGGGAGCATGATGACGGAACTGAGTATCCTCGGGGTTACGAGTTTTTTAATTGGATCAACACCAAAGACCCTTAGTATGTCCACCTGGTGCCCAAGAACCATTGAGCCGAGTTCTGAGGCCATACCAGAGCCAACCCTTCCTGCATAACTCAGGGCTATCGCCACAGGGCCTATCTCCCTGATAATCGACACACCCACTATCTTACCGGTGTACATCTTGAGTCCAAGTGCCGAGAGTTCTACGGAGGTCTGAAGCGATAGCGCCATTCCTATGAAAAGAGACACGAGTATCACTATCAGAAAGGAGCCGGCACCTGCATAGTCCATCTGTTCAATCACCTCCCTCATATAAAAGGGACGGGAAAATACACCGGTAACCCCCCTGAAGGCGAGCGTATAGAAGTCCTGAAGATTTAACAATACCCTCTTTATATTCTTGGTGTCCAGAATATGCCTCCTCAGACCGGGGTTATATGATTATACATTATTTAGAGATTATTCCACCCGTGCTGTTACAATATATACCATAATGAACCGACACCCAGATGTAACAATCATTGGTGCAGGGCTTGCAGGCAGTGAGGCCGCCTGGCAACTCTTAAAAAGGGGGGTGTCCGTCAGGATTTACGAGATGAGGCCTGTGAAGTTGACCCCAGCGCACAAGACCGGAAAGTTTTCAGAACTGGTCTGCTCAAACTCGCTGAGATCTGATGACCCTCTGAATGCTGCAGGGCTTCTCAAGAATGAACTGAGAATGGCAGGGTCTCTCATAATGGAGGCTGCGGAATATGCAAGGGTACCTGCAGGCTCGGCACTTGCTGTTGACAGGGAGATGTTCTCTTCATATATCACGGAGAGGATAACCGGGCATCCACTTTCAACGGTGATAAATGATGAGGTTAAGGAGATTCCTGCTGGGATGGTGATAATTGCAACCGGCCCACTTACCTCACCTTCACTGTCCGATGCACTTGGCAGTTTGCTTGGCAGGGAACATCTCTATTTCTATGATGCCATAGCCCCTATAGTGGATGCAGAGAGTATTGACCTTGCAGTTGCCTTCAGGGCAAGTAGATACAATAAGGGTGGAGATGATTATCTGAACTGCCCTATGAGCAGGGAAGAGTATGACAGATTTTACGACGAACTCATTGAAGCAGACCGGGTGGAGGCAAGGGAGTTTGAGGATGCAAGGTTTTTTGAGGGTTGTATGCCCATAGAGGTGATGGCTGTACGTGGCAGAGACACCCTCAGGTTTGGCCCGATGAAGCCGGTTGGGCTGATTGATCCAAGAACCGGTAAAGAGCCTTATGCGGTGGTACAACTCAGGGCGGAAAACCGTGAGGGAACCGCCTATAACCTGGTGGGATTTCAGACAAGGCTGAAATGGCCGGAACAGAAAAGGGTGTTCAGGATGATTCCAGGTCTTGAAAATGCAGAATTCCTCCGGTACGGTAGCATACACCGTAACACATTTATAAACGGCCCTCTCTTTCTCGATAATGACCTTTCCCTGAAACTCAGCCCAACGATACACATGGCAGGACAGATTACAGGGGTTGAAGGGTATATTGAGTCTACTGCAATGGGGTTGCTTGCAGGTCTGTTTGTCTGGAGAAAGTTAGGTGGTAAGAACGGAGTTTTTCCGCCCGCTGAGACGGCGCATGGTGCCCTTCTGAGGTATGTTACCGGCTCTGACCCTGAGGGGTTTCAGCCAAGCAACATAAATTTCGGGCTTCTTCCACCGCCAGAAATCCGGATAAGGGACAAAAGGAAGAAAAAGGAGTATCTCGTGAAACGGGCGCTCAGGGCATGGGAGGGGTATTTAAAGGAGTTGGAGAAGTAATGGAGTATGTAAGTAAGTTTATTTCTTACTTAAAGGATGAGAGAAACTACTCCCCTGCTACCATATCAGCATACAGGAGAGATATAGAGGCGTTTCATGAATTTGTTGGTAAACCACCTGAAGAGATCGAGATAACTGATGTGAGAGGCTTTGTTGCCCATCAACTTAAAGAGGGGAAAAGCAAGAGTTCCGTAAGCCGTTACCTTGCATCCCTTAGGACATACTTCAGTTACCTCTATCGTGAGGGGTTTATAAAGATTAACCCCGCAAGGTTTATACCCTCGCCTAAAAAGGCCGGCAGGCTCCCAAGGTTTCTTTCAGTGGATGAGGTGTTTGGCCTTGTGGAAAAACCTGGCGAGATGGGGTTTGTGGAGTTAAGGGACAGGGCGATACTTGAACTCTTTTACTCATCAGGGTTGAGGGTGGGTGAACTTGTATCTCTTTCACTAAACGATATAAACCTCCGGGATGGGCTGATTAAGGTGATGGGTAAGGGGCGGAAGGAAAGAGTGGTGCCTGTGGGAAAGAAGGCGGTTGAGGCGTTGAAGAGGTATCTTGTGGAGAGGGCGCTCATAAAGGGAAAGACCGACAGGGTATTCCTCAACAGGAGGGGTAACCCCATTACCGATAGGACAATAAGGCGGATAGTCGTTAAATATGCAAGGCTTTCTGGAATAAGCGGGAAGATAAGCCCGCACACATTAAGACACACCTTTGCAACTCATCTCCTCCATGAGGGTGCAGATTTAAGGGATATACAGGAACTCCTTGGCCACAGGTCTCTTTCCTCCACACAGGTTTATACCCACCTTGATATAAGAAAACTGGTTGATATATACGACACCGCCCACCCACTTGCAAGGGGTGAGATTACCCGACCGGAGAGTGTAGAGGAAGAAA
>CAYMML010000027.1:0-18002 GCA_964391515.1 uncultured Thermodesulfovibrio sp.
GTCCCTATATACCCGAGCACAATCAGGGTGCTTCCGTAAAAAACAGGCGGTGGTGTAAAAAGGAGGGTGGTGAGGCCGATCCTGGATAGGTCAGACCTGATAGAAATAACAGGCAGACCGATCCAGAAAGAGATGACCACCAACCAGAGCATCCATAGTGTCTTTTCCTTTAAGTTAGAGGGACTGGTCTTTGGGGACCTTCCCGATCTCCTTGCCATGTGTGCCTTAAGGTAAACTCCGCCCCAGTAGAGGAGCCCTGAGGCGGTTGAGATGATGGCTCTAAAACTGATGTCCTCTACCTTCACCGCCCTGCCTCTCTCCTTGCCAGTATCAGCCGCTTTAGTTCAAGCACCCAGTGTTTCTTTATGCTGTGCCAGACATCTGCCGCCCAGAGGATATGGTCTGACTTTGCCTTAAACTCCCGGTCAAGAACAGGCTCATCAACGGGCTGGTATGCATTTATCCAGTCTCTTATTTCCGGATCTCTTGCAAGGTGTCCCGTTACCGGAACGGTAACATGGTTATATCCTGTGGGGAGTTGCACGTTTCTTACCTTTGCCTTTCCGTTAGGGTGGTATTTATTAGACGAGCCAAATCCCATCAGGTCACCCCCTATGATATCAAGCCCCATAAAGAAGCCTGTGAACTCCTCAACCGTGTCGGGTATGCTTCGGAGTTTTCCAAACATGATCCACTGGTTCGGCATGAACCGTGTGAGACCCCCTGAGCCCACCGCCGTGGCATAGGAAACGGAAAGCCCCTCAATAGGCCTCTTTTTGCCTGTAAGTGGATCCAGGATATAGTTTCTCTCCTCATACTCCCCTTTGAGAGGGTTCCATGGCCTCAGGTCGTCTCCGAAGTGGCCTGCAAGTTCGTGAAGCACCTTTACAGCCTGCATCCCGCCCTGGCTGTGTCCGACGATCATGGGTCTCATACCTTCGTGCTCATAATACCAGGCGATCATTCCGGCTATTTTGTCGGCAGGTGTATAACAACTTATTGAGTATGAGCCGTCTTCCGGATTCCTTATCATCTCCTCCGGATAGCCCATGCCTATCAGAAACCTCGAAAAGGATTCCATGGCAAGGTAAACTGGGTAGATACCCCCATGGATGTTGATTATGCGTGGAGCGGGAGCACTGCTGAGGACTTCTCTTATATCTTCCCCCGATACATGCTCCGGGTCTAAAAGGAGGATTTTTTCTTCGATCTCTTCAGGGATTTCGTAGGACTGGATCACCTCGTAGGGTGAAGGTGATTTTTCGTAAATTGGGTTTGAGTATTTATAGCCGTACCTTCTTGCACAGTTTGTTAGAAGTAATAACAGAATAAGTGCCGATAGGATATATCTGTTTTTAACGCAGGTCACCAATAACCTCCAGAATGGACTCCTTTATGTTTTCAATATCATCATCACTGAATATATCGGTTCTTATGCTCACACCGAGTGTCAGGTTGTTACCAAGGGTGGTGGCACTCAAAACCACAGGAACCACAGGGCCAGTTGATACGGCACGGTGATACTCAACCGGCATCTTTTCCTTCTCTTTCCACAGGGCATTAAGATTGAGATTGGTAATCCCACCCCAGTGAGGATAATATTTAATATAAAACTTCTCCTTCTTCCCTGAAAAGAACCCCTTTATGAGGAGGTTAGAAACGAACAGCCCAAGGAGAGAGGAGTATTGTTTCCCGCTCCTTTTTATTGAGACCGTCTGCCGGTTTATGATCTTCAAGACCTCACTTATTCCTGTTATATCATCTATGGGCACTGATACGGAAAAGGCGCCGAGAAACACACCAGGGTAGTTTCTCGGGATGTTGAGATCCCCCCTGATGTCTGCTATTGACTGTATGGCAAGGGTTCTTCTCCTGCCGGCAATAGGTTTTTTGCTCCATAAGGGGCGCAAGGAAAGGGCAAGGCAGCCCATGAGGAGGTCGTTTATGGTTACCCCAAACCTCTTAGAGGCCGCCCTGAATGAGGAAAGCAAAGAACTTGCATCCAGATCGATAAATAAGAACCTGTTCAATGCACCAGTACCGCCGGGCTGTGGTGGCCTTCTGTAACTCCGTGCCTTCCTGATCTGTGCAGGTAAGCCGGGAATGGTCTTAATTGTCTTAAAGAGTATGGGGAAGATTTTTGCCCGGTGTGCCGGAGAAAATCCCATAACCATCTGGGGGGGATTCCCTCCCATGAGGCTTACAGTTACCGCTTCCATAATGGCCGAGGCGGATGAGGCATCAAGGAGTGGGTGAAAATAGGTCATGGCAGTGTAAAGATACGTTTCCTCCTTGAGGCATAAAAACCGAAAAGGCGAAAACCGCTCACCCTCAAAGGGGGTGTTCAACTCCTTCGTGATCTCCTTTTCAAGGGTCGTGGATGTTTCCCCCGACTTATGTAAAAGCCACCTTACAGGAGACTTAAAGTTACCGTCTTCATGGATGATGAACCTCTCTCCTTTAACAGAGACAGGGCCGGGCAAAGTGGCATTTATTACGGAGTTCAGTGTGTCCTCAACGGTTTTTCTATCGCCCTTGCAGGGTGTCCTTACCAGATGAACTGCATTGTAAGGATGGATGCTATTCCAGAGCAACATGCTTTTCTGGAAGGTGTTAGCCTTCAGTCTCATTTGTCTTCCTTGCATAAAGCCTTTTAAGTTCCCTTACCCAGTTGAGTTTTATCTCATACCAGAGTTCCGCTGCTATTACTATGTTACTCTGATCGGGCAGGGTAGGTCGAGGCTCGTTCAGTTTCTCCCCCTCTGGCATGTATCCATCTACCCAACTCTTTGCATTGGGATCATCCGGAATATACTCTGTTTCAAATAGATCAATATGGTGGTAGTCTCCCTTAAGGTGGATATTTCTCACAATACCCTTCCCCCCTGTCCTGTATGGGCCAAGGCCAAGGGGGTCAGCCCCTATTAAGTCACCCTTGATAAATATCCCAAGAAACCGCTCAACACCGGCGGGGACATCCCTCATCCAGTTCAGAGAGCCCCACTCAAAGAGGAGGATCCGCATAAGCGACCCGGTTGATACAGCAGAGGCAAAACCGGCTCCGAGATTGCACAAACTACGGGGCTTTTTTGTAAAGGGGTCGGTTATTGTTTTCCTGTCTTCAAAACCCCCTGTTACAGGGTTCCATGGTCTCAGACCTGTGCATGACGGAACCTCAAACTCCCTCAACACCTCTACCACCTTCATCCCACCCCTGCTGTGTCCTATAAGTACCGGCCGCATCCCGTCTTTTTCGTAAAACCATGCAAAGAGTCCTGCAAGTGTTCTGCTGTCAATAAAACCGGAGTAGGAGAGGTGCCCGTTTAGGGGGTTTAAAAGGCTCTCGTACGGATAGCCCATCTTTATCAGGAACCTTGAAAATGAGTCCATTCTGTACCCACCAAGCGTTCCGTTTATGTTGATTATCCGTGGTGCCGGAAAACGGGAAGGGGGTTTACAATCTGCCCTTGCTTCATCGGGGGTATCAATGCAATCTGCCATTGATGAGATGAAAACGGGGTAGGGGGGAGGGGATGGGAGTTTATGAAAATGAGTCTCTCTTTTAGTGTTTTTATAGAGACTGCAACCGGAGATAAACAGAATTAATACCGAAAGGGAGGTTATTAGTGAAGTAATGCGAGATATGCAGTGAGGCATATCCGAGGTTGGCCTTTTGATAACCCTCATCCTGGTTCATTTTACCTTAATTTTGCAAAATGAAGCATGCATCATGCCATATCTCACTTCGGATGGGGCTCAAAAAATGCTTGGAATAACCGCCTTATTGTCTATTCGGTATTATGGGCTGCTATGTTTTCTTCAACGATTTATTCAACCAGAGGGTCATACTTGCCGTAAGGGGGCATTTTGCATTCGTCCCACCACATAACCTTGTGGAATTCGTTATTCCCTGTCTGTTCGTGTGCAATGTGGGTGAGGCAATTTTTGGGTTTACTCATGGAAGAGCCTTCTCAAAAGGCTCACAAGATCCTGTGTCTGGCCGGTTGAGGGCATGCTCATGGACTCTGTATAAATCCTCTCGATTGATTTTTCGAGTTTCAAAAATGTCTTCAACACCCGGGGGTCAAAGTGTTCCGGTCTTGTCTGCCTGTCACCGTTCTTTATTATCTCGCACGCCTCTTCGTGTGAGCATGCCCGTTTATAGGGGCGCTTTGCACGGAGTGAGTCGTAAACATCTGAAATGGCAACAATCCGTGCACTGATGGGTATATCCTCTCCACTCAGCCCCGAGGGGTATCCTGTCCCGTCCCACCGCTCGTGATGGTTGAGCGCTATCTCTTCCGCCATCTTCAGGATAGGGGAGGATGAGCCTGCAAGGAGCCTTGCACCAAGGAGGCTGTGATTTCTCACTATCTCGGTCTCTCTCTTGGTTAGCCTGCCCTTTTTAAAGAGTATCGCCTCTGGCACCACGAGTTTTCCTATATCATGGAGTTGGGCGGCGTAAAAGAGCATGTCCTGCAATTCTTCTGATAAACCCATGTGCATTGCCACGAGGGAACTGAAATAACCAACCCTTTTGATGTGGTTTGCGGTGAGGTTATCCCGGTATTCGGCTATCACGATCAGCCTGCTGAAGAGTTCATCATAGGCTGAGTATATTGTTTCTGCACCAAGCCTATCTGTTGCCCTTCTGCTCCCTATTTCCATCGTTGCACCTATCATCTCGGAAATGTCCATTTTGGTAACATCTTTAAACGCCTCAAGGGCCCTGACGGTGAGACCCTGTTCGGTGAGGGGTTCTACAAGGATATCGTAAGGCCGGTAACGGATAAGGCTCAAAATAAGATCGGGCTCCTTCTCCTGGACGATAAATATGAGGTTGCCACGGTTTTGCTTTTTTGTGAACAACTCAAGAACTTCTCTCTCACTTTTGCCATCATTTCTGAGTGCAAATATGAAAAGAGGAAAGACCCTTCTGATTATTTCACGCTCCAGACTCTTCAGGTCTGACACCTCCTGAACCTGAAAAGCCCTGCATGAGAGGTAGTAGGAGTGGGTGTCGAGTTTTTCCGGATCGGGGTCGTACAGCAGGATGTGGTAATCAGGGTTTTTCATAGATCCATCACCGCCACCTTTCCCTTATAGGTCTTCCACCTGTTGTGAATCCAGAGGTACTGTTCAGGCCTTGATCGTATCACATTCTCCATCTCTCGGTTCATCTCAGAGGTGAGCCGGTAAATTTCAGACCTCTCGCTTGTGTAATCCTGTGAAGGGAGTATGGGGTCGGAGAGATAACCGTCAAACCCCAGACCGTCTGGTTTCCTCAGGCAGGCAACCACAACAATGGGTCTTTTAAACCTGATGGAAAGAATGGCAGGAACGGGCGTGGTGGTCGCCTTTCTACCAAAGAAGTCAACGGGGATGCCTTTCATCGTGCTCTGATCGGGAAGCATACCTATGGAGTTTCCCCTCTGCAGGGTCTTCTGTAACTGAAAGAGGGCGTTTCTCTTCGGGATTATCAACTGTCCGGAGCGGGAACGTTTACTAAACAGCAGTCGTTCAAGATAGAGGTTGTCAAGTGGCCTTACAACCACTACAAGAGGTATACCAGCAAGTCGGCTCACATAGGGAAGAATCTCCCAGTTGCCTATGTGCGGTGTGACGAATATACAACCAGACCACCTTTCGTGATACTCCCTTGCCCTCTCAAAGAGTTGGTCCACATTTTCGGTCTCCTTCTTGAGATAGGAGAATTTTTCAGGGTCTGTTAGTAGATCCTGGTACTTTATCATCTCAAGGTAACTCTGGAAGAAGGAGTCACAACTCTTCCTGGCAACCCTTTCCACCTCTTTCATATCCATTGTATCACTGTAGGCACTCTTGATGTTGAGCACGGCGATCTTTCTCCTCCTCGGCACGAGGTGGAAGAGAAGCCATCCGAGGGTCTTACTTATCAGGCTCAGGGCTCGATGGGGCAGGAGTTGCACAACCCCCATAAGAACTTTCACAAAGAGGTACTCAGTAATCTGTATGGGCTTTGATTTAACCTTCCTTTTTTTCTGCTTCCTGTTCACAGTTTCTCAACAACAACCGCCGAGGCCTCACCGCCTATGCCGTAACTCACCGAAAGGAACCTCTTTGCTTCAATTGACCGGTGTTCTCCAGAGATGTTCATGTGGGCAAACTCATGATCTGCCCGGTGAAAATTCAATGTTGCAGGTGCCAGGTTGTCTTTAAGTGAGAGTAGAGAAAATATGACCTCGGCAATATCACTTGCAGCACCAAGATGTCCTGTGTAGCCCTTGAATGCCGAAACGGGTATGACCGATGTTTCCTTACCTAATAGATCACTTATTGAACCGAGTTCTGCCTCATCACCCTTTCTGGTTCCACTGCCATGGGTGGATATAAAACTTATATCATCAGGTGTGATATTGGCCTCACTTATTGCCTCCTCCATTGCCCTCTTCGTTACAGTGGGAGAGACCGAAAAACCCCCTCCTGGTTGAAACTCGATGGAGTTTCCTGTACCGAGTATCCTTCCAAAGATATGAGCCCCCCTGTTTTTTGCCCTTTCTTCTGCCTCAAGAACTATTGCTCCCGCCCCCTCGCCCGGGATAAACCCATCCCGCTCCCGATCAAGCGGTCTGTAAGATGACACACCGTTTTTACACCTTGAAAGGACACCAAGCCCCTCAAGTTCGTACATGGGTATATCGGTTATCCAGTTCCCGGAGCCGACGACAAGCGCCATATCGGAGTAGTCCTGTCTTATGCTTCTTACTGCCAGTTCCAGGGCCACGCTTCCTGAAGGCGAGAGGCTTGCAAGTGATGTGCCTGGCCCCATCAACTGAAAATAGGAGGAGAGAAAACTGAAGGCATTGTTCGCCAGAGACTCAAGTAGAAAGAAGGGGTTTACCTTTGTAAGGGATGCCCTGTTCAGTCTTGCCTGATCAATACTTCCGGTGGATTTGTCCAGGGCATCGTCAATGGCATCGTGCATAAACTCATATCCCACCATCGTGAAGTCCCCAGAGCCTATGTAGAGCGATCTCCTCCCGATCTCAACCTCCTGAAGATCAATTCCTGAGGTTTCTACCGCCTCAAGGGCTGCGGAAAACCCGAGGTATGAGGCGCGGTTCAGAAACTTCATCTGGCTTGAAATCTTTCGGGGGATGTCCTGAGGGATGTGAAAACTCTCCACAATACCACGGTAGCGAAAGGGCCGGGGAGTGTTGTTTGATGGGGTCTCCCTGATGCCGGTCTTCTTGTTTAGAATATTCTCCCAGCATTCTTTGATATTACTTCCAAGGGGGGTGACAGCCCCAATGCCGGTTATTACGACACCTCTTTTCATGCTCAGAGCCCGATCTCCCTTCTAAGAACCCCGAAGAATCTCCTTTTCTCTGCAGGGTCATCGATCTCCTCAAGGGGAATGACCTCACCCTCGTATTCAGCCCTCACCCTCCTTTTGCCCTTTACATTAGCCTCTGCCCTGTAAAAAGGGGATTCACCATCCACCTTTTCAATGCTCAACTCCAACTGGTCTCCAGGGAGTGCAAAGCCGTAATAACTACACCTCTTTACCCTTGTAAGGGAAAACCAGTTTTTGAAATCAGAACTTGCAGCCTCAAGCCAGCCGGTCAGTTGCACCATCGCCTCAAGCACCATCACACCGGGCATTACCGGATAGCCAGGGAAGTGAAACTCCAGGAAGTCCTCAGTCATGGCAACATTCTTTATGCCCTTTATGTTCTTTCCTTCCACTAATTCTGTTATGTGATCAATCAGGAGGTATCGCATGGTGTCTCCTTGTTAAGAGTGTATTGGTATATTGGTATATTGGTGATAAGTCTTATTTCTGCTACATTTTCTGTATGCTATACTTCGGTTAAGTTTCATCGCCTTCCATGCCTCTTTATTTACGCACCCTGAGCATCCTTATATAGATGCATGGTTTAACTGATTATATCCATCACATTCTATCATCACGGTGGAGATGGCGTATTCCCCTGAGAGTGAGATAGAGAGGTTAAGCCTTCCGGGATGGAGCCTCCTTGAGAGTCTTTCAGTCCAGCCTGTAAGACGCATCTCAATCCTCCCACCATGGGCCTGTAAAATCTCGATTTCAGAGAGTAACCCACCCGATACATCTCCGCCAAGCCCGACCCCCAGAGCCTTGAGGCATGCCTCCTTTGCGGCGAATCTTCCCGCAAGGTACGGGTAGGGATCCGGCAGGGAGTGGCAGTATTCCCTTTCTTTGTCGGAGAAGACATCCTCTCTGAATGCAGGGTGTCTATCATAGACCCTGCGGAATTTCTCTATATACACTATGTCTACACCCTGGGCTATCCTCATCTTGCACTCATCCCGCCATCCACAGCTACCGCCTGGCCGGTGATGTAGTCGGCATAGTCCGACGAAAGGAAAACCACAAGTGGAGCCACATCTTCAGGGTTTCCAAACCTGCCAATCGGGATCTCCTCAAGAATCCTTTCACCTGCCCTTTTCCTTACACGCCTGCTCATGTCTGTATCAATAAAGCCGGGTAGCACTGCATTTACCTGTATCCCCTTCCCTGCAAGTTCCACAGAGGCTGAACGAGTGAGGGAGATGAGCCCACCCTTTGCAGCAGCATAGTTCGTCTGTCCCCTCCCACCTCTTATTGCACTTACAGAGGATATGTTGATGATCTTTCCCTTACCCCTTGGCATCATGATTTCTGCCGCCTTCTGCATACAGAGGAAGGCTCCCCTGAGGTTGGTATCCACAACCTTGTCCCAGTCTGAAAGCCTCATTGAGGCAAGGAGTGTATCACGAATAACCCCTGCATTGTTTACAAGGATGTGGAGAACTCCAAACCTATCCACTATAAACCTGAAAAGACCTTCCACATCATCGGGGTTTGAGACATCTGCCTTGAATGTTTCCGCTCTGGAGCCAGCCCTGTTTATCTCCTCTGCTACCTCCTTTGCCTTCTCTTCAGACTTCGTATAGTTTACTATCACGGTAGCACCAGCCCTGCCAAGGGCGATGGCTATCTCCCGTCCAATCCCCCTTGATGCCCCGGTAACAAGGGCAACCCTGTCTTTCAGATCAATTTTCATGGAAAATAATAATAGTAATCAAGTAATTAAGTAATTAAGTAATTGAGTAATTGAGTTATTGAGTAATTAAGTTATTGAATGTTGTTCGTTAAGTTACTCAACCTTTCCCTTTATGTGTTTTTAAAGTTCTGTGTATTTTTTGACAACAACTGACCCGTTTTGTCCTCCAAACCCGAAGGAGTTTGAGAGTGCTGCCCTCACCTCCATATTCCTTGAACCATCAGAAACATAGTCAAGGTCACATTTAGGGTCCCTTCTGGTGAGGTTTATTGTAGGATGCACCCGGTTATTATATACGCTCAGGGTAGTAAAAACAAACTCAGGCCCCCCTGATGCGGCAAGGAGATGCCCTATCATTGACTTTGATGAACTTATGGCGATTTTGCTTGCATGTTTACCGAAAACCCGCTTTATTGCCTCTGTTTCTGCAATGTCGTTAAGTTTTGTGCCGGTGCCGTGGGCGTTGATATAGTCTATATCCTCAGGCACAAGGCGGGCATCCTCGATCGCCCTCTTCATGGAGAGTTCTGCTCCCCGCCCCTCTGGCTCTGGTGCGGTCACCTGATAGGCATCCATAGAGGAGCCGTAACCCGCAAGTTCAGCATAGATCCTTGCACCCCTCGCTCTTGCATGGTCTTCAGATTCGAGCACTACTGCACCTGCACCCTCACCCATGACAAGGCCGGATCTTCTGCGGTCAAAGGGCCTGCAGACCGTCTCTGGGGGGTCATCTGAAGTGGATGCAGCCCCGAGGAGGACGAAATAGACGAGCCCCACAGGGTTAATCATGGAATCTGCACCTCCGGCAATGATGAGGTCTGCCTCACCGCTCTGGATCAATCTGTATGCAGTTCCAACAGCCTGTGTTGCCGAGGCGCAGGCGGTCGTGATGGTGGAGTTTACCCCCTTGAGTCCGTAGGTCTTTCCAATCAGTGCGGCAGGGAGGTTTGAATTGCACCTCATAATGGAGTCTTTCGAGAGATCCTTCAGTTCTTGAAAAAATTTCGCCCTGTCAAACCTGCCGGATTCGTCCAGGTAGTTTGCGATATCTTCAAGCCTGTTTACCCCGAGCCCGGCAGAAAAGACCACGCCTGCCCTGTCGGAGTTGATACTTTCAGAAAAGCCGGCATCTCTGAGGGATTCCCTTGCTGCCCAGAGCCCGAATACCGTCCTTCTCTCCGCCATCTCTTCATGTATGTCCTCAAGGGATGTCTTTATGGTATGAAAATCTTCATTGTCAATTACCCCTGCTGCGCGTACCTCAGATTTTTCGCAGCCTTTACAGTCAAGTCCTTTAATGCCCGACTCGCCGCCAAGGAGTCGCCGCCAGACATCATTCACCCTGATTCCAAGCGGGGTGGCGACGCCAAGGCCTGTTATTACGACTCGTCTTTTACTCATGAAGATGGTATATTTGTATATTTGTATATTGGTGTATTGGTGTATTGGTATATTGGTAAATTGGTGCAGAGGTATATTCTTTTCATTCTGCCCTAAGCCCGCTGTAATACTCAAACCGCTTTTTCAACTCATCCGGCGGAAAACCCTTGAAGTGGCTGTATATGAGCCTCTCAACGGATGCAACCCTCTTGCCGTCTATCAGGACTTCAGCCCTTCCAAGGCTGTCTCTCTTTGTGGTGGAGAGAATCTCCCCCCTTATCTCGGCAATGAAGCCCGGCCTGAGCCCTGAGGGTACATCCACATCCTGAAGGAGCGACATTATGGCGGAGAGGTTGAAATCGTGTGAGTAGATGATCAACCACCCGAGGAGTTGTGCCATCGCCTCGATGAATATCACACCGGGCACGACCGGTTTCTTCCGGTGATGCCCCCTGAAGAACTCCTCCGAAAGGGGGAATGCCTTAACCCCGGTGATCCGTTTTCCCTTTTCTATCTCGGTAACCCTGTCGTAGTAGAGAAACCTCACTTTAAACCTCCCATCTGTGAGCGTTTAAGAGGGCTTTAGGATAACAAAAGGGGTTTTTATCTGTAAAATACCCGCACTCACACTTCAGAGGTGTGAGTGTGCGTGGTGGAAACCACTATAGAAGCAACCTGTCCCTCGTAACTCATGGTGTTGATAAGCACCACCCTGATGTCTCGGTCACCATACCCCTTAAAATTCTGTTCAGGAAGACGGCCTTTCTCCAGTGTTTTCAGCGAGAGGGCAAGGTCAACGGCGGGGCTGCCTGCAAGCATCTCACCGAAGGTGTCTTTTGATGAATAGAGAATCGGGGAGTGTTCGCTGAATATCTGCCCTATGGCATCCCTTTCCGCCTTATTCCAGATAGGTCTTCCTGAGCGGTTCAGAAATATCATATCTATCTCTTCAGGAACCAGGCCGGAGGCGCTGATTGCCTTTGATATGGCTGAACTGAAGGCGTTCTTAGATTCCGCATAATCTTCGCTTGCAAGGCCGTACCCCATGCCGGTAATCACTCCCCTTATGTTTGCATTTCGTCTTCTTGCATCCTCCTCTCTTTCAAAAACGAATAACGCCCCTCCCTCAGCCGGGCATATCCCTGTTTCTTCATCACCGGCGATGCCTGTAATGACCGCCCTTGCAAGGGAGTTTTCATTGAGGTTTTCGCTCACCCCACCGGCAAGCACCAGATCGGCCTTTCCGTTCAGTAGCACCCTCATCCCTTCTGAAAAGGCATGAATTGTGCTATCGCCATGCGGTGAAAACACTGTGCTTTCACCCTTTATCCCCAATCTGATTGCCACCTGGCAGAAGGCAATATTGTTGAGCATTGAAAGTGGCCAGAGGGGATGAATCTCCCTGAAGGCACCGCCATAGAACCTTGAGTAGTCGATACCACCTTCGGGGTCAATGGATTTAATGACTGCTGGAAGGAGATCATCAACCTCGTAGTCGACCATTCCCATGCCTGCGAAAAAACCGACCCTCTCTCCAGGCACCTCCGCACCCTTAAGGCCTGCATCCTCCCAGGCATCAAGGGCTGCCTTCATGAGTATAAGTGAGTGCCGTCTCATGATCCGTGCATCCCTTGGCCTGATGCCCAAGGATGCGGGAGTGAGGTCTTTCACGATCAGGCCTTTGTTCAGACAGTCGGAAGGGGAAGATTGCCTGTTCAGGGATGCCCCTTTTGTTTTGGTTGATAGCAGATGAGAGAATATCTCATCTACCGTATTACCGCCAGAACAGACCGCCCCGACTCCGGTTATGACTATGCCTGGTTTGCTCATCCCGATTATATTAGCATGAAATCCCACCCTTAGGTTATTGCAGGCAGCAGAAGCCGAACGTGGCAATTCTCGGGTTTTAGGTTCTCTATCTTGCCTTCTAACGACCTTAACTGTCTTTATTTGCGTATGTTTATGATGGGTTTATGAAACTTTAAAGGTAGTGTTTGAATCGGCACGGTACAGTGATGTGTAATTGCCTTAGTCCTCAAACCTTCCAAGGCACAGAGATGCGTTCTGCCCGCCGAACCCGAAGGAGTTTGAGAGCACAAAGTTGTGGGAAAGGTTCCTTGCCTCGTTCGGGACATAATCCAGATCACATTTGGGGTCACGGTTTTCGTAGTTGATTGTGGGAAGGATGATGGAGTTTTTTATCCCCATAATGGAGAGGCATGCCTCTATAGCCCCGGCTGCTGCGATGGTGTGCCCGAGCATGGACTTATTGGAACTTACAGGTATCTCCCTTGCCCTATCGCCGAAGACCGCCTTTATCGCCCTTGTCTCGGTAAGGTCGTTCTGGATGGTAGAGGTGCCGTGGGCGTTTATATAATCTATTGATTCTGTATCCAGACCGGCATCCCGGAGGGCAGCCCTCATCGCAATGATTGCACCTTCCCCCTTGGGGTGGGTATCGGTAATTCTATAGGCATCGGCAGAGTCACCATAGCCAAGCACCTCACCATGGATTTCGGCACCCCTCCTGAGGGCGTGTTCTAATTCTTCAAGGACGAGCAGACCGGCACCTTCAGACATAACGAACCCGTTTCTCTTTCTGTCAAATGGACGGGACGCCTTCTGGGGGGAGTCGTACTTCTCAACCAGTGCCCTGAGAAGAACAAACCCTATAAACCCCATGAAGTTAAGGGTCGCCTCGCAGCCTCCTGCAAGCATCACATCGGCACGACCCTCCCTGATAAGCCTTGTTGCCTCTCCGATCGCCTGTGCACCTGCAGCACAGGCTGATACTATGGAAATATTGGGGCCACGGCAGTCGTGAAGCATGGATAAGATAGTGGTCTGGGCATCGGGCTTTCGCCTGAAAAAGGCAAAGTAGGAGTAGCCACCACTATTCATCAGACCCTCAATATCCCATTTCCCATCCCTGAAAAACCTCCTGAGAAAGAGGATATCTTTCATTTCCGGGTTGTCCCCGTGGCAGCCAAGCGATACCCCGACACGGTCTCTTTTGCTTATCTGGTCGAGTCTTGCACGATCTGTGGCTTCAAGGGATGCGGTGGCCATGAGCCTCATCGCCCTTGAGGAGTATTTGCTGAACCTCCTCCCAAGGAGGCCGTCACCATCGACTAACCACTCGTCCTTTACCTCTCCACCCACCTGGCAGGGGAGGTCGGTGGTATCAAATGATTTTATGTAGTCAATCCCTGACTCCCCCCGTTTTGCCCTCTCAAAGGTCTCCTCTGCGTTTCTTCCCAGGGGGGTAATCATCCCATAGCCGGTGATTACAACCCGTCTTCGTCTTTCCTTCCTGCTCAACCGAAAATATGCCTCTCTTCCTGAACCTTTTTGAGCCACTCCTGAATAAGGTCGTCTCCGCTTGTGAACTCACCATACTCCCCACAGGCGGAGCACTTTATCCTTGTGCCGTCAAGTTGCCAGTCTCCCCCGCAGGAGGGGCATTTTTCAGGAAGTGTATCAAGGATATCCATGATACCGGAGGCCAGTGATTTGATGGTTATAAGGGTGGGCACCTCATCCATGTCCATTCCTGGTTCCACTTCGGGTCCTTCACCCTCGTACCGTATGTTTAGTAGTTGAACCGCCTTATCGGTAAGTCTTCCCTCGTCGTCAATTGCGCTACCTTCCCCGAACATCTCCTCGATGTGCTCAAGGATGAAATGCCTTGCCATCCTGATACCAAAGGTCTGCTCAAGCCGGTAGTTGATATCCAGGAAGTCAAGCGATTCGGCGCCAAGGTCGTTTATCAGGGAACTCTCAGGCTGTATCTCCTCGATGTCCACACCAAGCGTTTCAGAAACCGCCTTCTTTACCTCTTCGATTACCATCTCTTCAGAAATAAGATTCTGTGCCATTATTCCTCCTTTTTAAAGGGATGATTTTTATGTGATGCCCCTGTTTATTCTGTTGCTGATGCCCTTGTCCACCACCAGGGTCTGCCCCCTTATTGCATTTGCCTCTGGAAGGCACAGGAGGTAGACGGCATCGGCGATCTCCTCGGGTGAGAGCAAAAACTCCTCTGGAACCAGTTCAAGGTTCTCCCAGTACTGCCTCAGCACCTTGAAGGAGTCGGTTTTTACTATCCCGCCACAGACCGCATTGGCGTTAATCCCTTTAGGTCTCAACTCCTCGGATATATCCCGGATTACCGCCTCCATGGCAGCCTTCATGCTTCCGAGAGGATAAACAGGATTGTAGAACCTCGAGCCCAGACTGGATATGAATATTACCTGCCCACCGGTTTCTGCAAGCAGAGGAACCGCCTCCTGTATGCAGAATATGTTTCCCGTATAGTTTGTATCCACCAGTTGGCGGACTTCCCGCTCAAAGAGTTTTTCTATGGGCTTGAAGGGTGCCCTTGCTGCATTCAAAATGAGAAAGTCGAGCCTCCCCATCTCCTGGCGCACCTGCTGGAACATCTCCTTTACATCCTCCCGCACCGATATATCCGCCCTGATGATGGATACCCTTCTTCCGAGACTGCGGATTGCCCCGGCAACCTCCTCCACCTGCCTGATAGACCGGGGCTTGTCCTGCCGATGGTTCAGCACGATGTCCGCCCCGGCCTTGGCAAGCCTTTCGGCCACTGCACGGCCAATACCCCTGGAACTACCGGTTATGAGGGCAACCCTGTCTGCCAATACTCCATTTTCCATAACTGAATATACTACTTGATTTATATCCACTGCGGCAAGACCGCCGAGAGGAGTAAGTGAGACATCGGGTTCTCAAAAACGGTTATAAAGGGAACCCTTATCAGGATACGGAAAATCCTCACGGCGGTGGCATTAGTGACATTTCAGACAGACAGGGTTAAAAATTCTCAATTTCCTTGTTCAGGTATTGACAGTTTTGTTAAAGTAGTGTATGCTTTATAGTATTATAACTCCTCATAATTTAAGAAAGGAGAGAGGGAAGATGAGAGTTTTCAAGGGATTGATAACAGGAGGGTTTATACTGGCACTCATGGTCTCCCCGCTCTGGGGAGGAGACGGGAAATATGAAAAATACACCGTTAAGAAGGGCGACACGCTATGGGACATCTCTGGTGAAAGGCTCACTGATTCCTTTCTATGGCCAAAGGTCTGGAAGGAAAACCCTGAGATAAAGAACCCTGATCTCATTTTCCCAGGCCAGGAGATAAAGATCCCCCTCTATCTGATGCAGAGACAGGTGGAGATGGAGGCACCAGCGGGTGGAGTTTCCACCACAAAGGCACCGTCATATACCCCGATTCAGATAAAGCCCCGACAGCCCTTTGTGGTAAAGTCCGATATCCTGGCGGCAAGCGGGTTTATCACCGATGAAATCCCCGGTGTGGGGAAGGTGGCAGGGACACCTACCGGCAGGTCTATGGTCGGCAGGGGTGATGTGGTTTATCTCAGTTTCCCGGAGGGTGAAGCCCCGGCGCCTGGAACCAGGTTTTACACCCTGCACAGTTACGGCGAGGTAGAGCACCCAAAAACCGGTGAGGAGTTGGGTGTGCTTGTTGAGATCTCAGGTGTGGTTAAGGTAACCGGCAACGAGGCGGGCTATGTGAAGGCGAGTGTGGAAAAGTCCTTTACCGAGATAAATGTGGGAGACAGCCTTGATAACTTCTACCAGATAGACTCATTTCCGATCTTAAAAGACAGCGATGTAAAGGTTCACGGCACCATAGTGGAGGCACGGCAGGTGCGTCTGCTTAACGGTATCTACGATTTCGTTTATATCGACAGGGGAAGCCGTGACGGGGTCATGCCTGGCAACTCATTCACCATCATTTCAGGGGATGCCCCTCACCGTCCCATAGGCAGGGCAAAGGTGATATCCTCAGGGCAGACCACATCCGTTGCCATGGTGACGAGAAGCGAGATAGAGATCGGCAGGGGTGACTACTTCTGATACACTCTGTATCAGAGTTCGTGGATAAAGAAGTTTTCCCTCTTTTCCCTTCCGATGGTTGAACTCGGGCCGTGCCCTGGCAGTACCACGGTTTCTTCCGGGAGTTCAAGGAGACGCCGGAAGGATGTCTTAAGTTTTTCTATATCGCCGCCGTGAAAGTCGGTTCTTCCCACTGAACCGGCAAAGAGTGTATCTCCCGTTATAACAATGCCTTCTCCATATAGAGAGATCCCGCCTGGGCTGTGCCCTGGTGTGTGAAGCACTGTGAACTCAAGACCACCCACTTTGAGTTTTTCACCCTCCTCCAAAAACCTGTCAGGCTCGGGCAGCGGATCGATATCGTAGCCCCAGAAGGCCGCCATGTCACGGGCGGCCTCGTAGATCTCTCTTTCATCTCTGTGGATTAGCACGGGGGCGCCGGTTTCCTGGCGAAGTTCCGGTATGGCGCCCACATGGTCGAAGTGCGCATGTGTGCAAACGATGTACTTGAGGTGTAACCCCTCCTCTTTGATCAGGTCTATTATTCTATCTGGCTCATCGCCCGGATCAACAACCATAGTCTCATGGGTGCCGGGGTCCCAGATAAGGAAGGTGTTAACCTCTAAGGGACCTACGGAGATGGATTTTATCTGGGGAGAGACCTTTCCTTCACTCATGAGTATAACCTCTTTTTGCGCCTCTTTTGAGGGATAGGAGCCGGAGGCCTCCCCTTGATGGGTGCCTCCGGCGGGATTTTCCCTTAGATCTTGAAAGGGTTTACGAAGAAGACTATAAGCACCACGACGAGTGCATAGATACAGAGAGACTCGATCATTGCAAGACCGATGATGAGGGTTGTGGTGATCTTACCTGATGCGCCAGGATTCCTTGCAACACCCTCACAGGCCCTGCTAAGACCAAGACCCTGCCCGATACCTGTCCCGAATGCGGCAAGCCCGATGGCAAGACCACAGCCGAGCACTGCCATGGAGTAATAACTAATCTTGGTTGCGGCTGCAGCACCCTCTGCTGCAAAGGCCACAGGAGCAAACAGCGCTATAGCAACGAGTGAAAGAAGAACCGCTACTGTAAACCTCTTCATCCCTATGCCTCCTTTCCTGAAGGTATTAATTTAATGTGCCTCTTCAACGGCACCGGCAAGATACAATGTGCTTAACAGCACAAAGACAAAGGCCTGAACAATGTTTACAAGTACACCAAGCCCCAGAACAACGATGGGGATAAAGGCTGGAACCAGCCCCATTAGCACCGCAATGAGAAGTTCGTGTGATACCATGTTTCCAAACAACCTGACCGATAGTGTTAAAGGTCTGGCAAGATGGCCGATTACCTCAACAAAGAACATAAGGATTATCAATGGTATCGCAAAAACAGAACGAATTGGTCCGAGGAAGTGATTGACGTATTTGTGCTTATGAACCCTCAATCCATAATAGTGAGTTGCAAAAAACACCGGTATAGCACAGGATGCGGTGGTGTTTATGTTTGCAGTAGGTGTGGCGAAACCGGGTATCATGCCAAGGAAGTTACATAGCAGGATGTACAGTCCAAGTGTAGCGATAAGCGGAAAGTGTCTCCTTGCCCATCCATGACCAATGTTTTCTACACACAGGTTATAAAGTGCTTCAATAATTGTCTCAAAAAAGT
>CAYMML010000028.1:0-17677 GCA_964391515.1 uncultured Thermodesulfovibrio sp.
CCTCACCCCCTATCCGTTCTGTTTGGGATAAAATATACACTATGAACGAGAGACGCAGGTTTCAGATAGTTCTATTCCTTTCGGCACTGCTCATTATACTCGTTATATCATACAACATCTTTCACGATTATTTTGAGAAGAACATCTTCTCCTACATTCAAAGACGGATATATTACGAGCGGGTAATATCAAAATCCGGCCTATCAAAGGAAAAGGCAAGGTTCTGGAGGAGGGTTGAAAAGTAGAAAAACAACCTACCCCTTCCTGATACACCGGTTACATCTGATACATTCCGATGTGTGCGGTAAGGGAGGATTACCCATGGGACAGTCAGGGCAACTTTTGTAAGAGTTGTCTCTTTTTGAAAGGAGACCGCCAATCCCACCCACCGGGCAGAGGAAACGGCACCAGAACCTGGGGACTCTCAGGTTTGCAAGCAACATCACCGTTACAAGTATCCATAGCAGAACACCCCCGTGGAGAGAAAAAAGTGGTATATATACCTCATAGACGATAAAGTCGGGTCTTCCAGTCACGACCCCTATAGGAATGGCCAAAAACAGGATAATGTATTTGATGTACCTTGCACGTCTGTCGGTCTCATTGTCTATTTTCCATTTTCTGGTTTTTAACCGCCCCATAAACTCCGAAATCCCCCCGAAGGGGCAGAGGTAGCCACAATAAAAACGGCCTGCGAAAAGAAAACTCATCACGGTACCGGCAGTGAGTATGATCCAGAAGGGTGAGTATGAGTATCTGAAAAGGAGGAGGTTGACGATATGAATGAGTGAAAAGGGCGTGGTAAGGTAAACCCCAAGCGTTACTACGGAAAGTACCATGACCAGGTTTCTGAACCTCTTAACTTCACCGGTTCTCCTTGTATAGATATAGGTCATAACTCCCAGGCAGAAAAGAAGTAATAACAGGAGTGTTTTTACATCAAACAAATGGGTTTTCTCCTTTTTCCCGTAACGGTAACCAAAGGTCTCTTCCGCCACCTTCCTTGCAGACTCCCTCACCGTGGCGGCAAGTGCCTTAACACTGATGGTGGCACGGCTTATGCCGTCTATATCTCTGTCAACCTCAAAGGGATCCCTGATGGACTTACCCTCAAACCCCCTGAGATAATCCTCTGTAAGCATGTAATGAACATAGTTTTTTGTCTCATGATGGGAGAGTATCCTTACCTTTTCAATCCTGCCACCTGGGTTTATGACTACGAGGGTCTTAATAGGCCCTGCGTACCCCCTGATACCGGGTGTGATATCGTAGGAGTTGAAGGCAATCAGCCCGTCTTCAGTCTGGTAAAGGGGTGGGCTTTTGCTTTTTTCTGTAAACTGCCTTTCCGGAAATGCCTCATTGAGCGCCCGGTTCAGATCTATTATCTCAGGGGGGCGGAAAATGATCCGGCCAAAAACGGAAAAAAGTAGTATCACCAGAAGGCAGATCCTGAATACCCTCAATACCCTGTCCATACGAGAATTATACCAACTCTTCAGTGCCGCTTTTCAAAAAACAGAACCGTTGCACCAGCCAGTTTCAAAAACAGGAGAACCCCCACCACTCCCAATACCCCGAAAAGCGGGAACAAAAACACACTTACAAAGAGTGCTCCAAAGGTTGCACCAAGGAGGTCAATAAAGTAGAGACCGGCAGGGTCGGTTCCTTCCGACAGGATACCGTACTGCATCCCCCCGGCAAGCCCCGCAAGGAAGAGGATAATATACACAAGAAGGGGCTCATCTCCAGTCATCAGAAAGCACACCAGTATGAAAACCCACAGCATCTCTGTGAATGCTATCATGAACCTCTCCGGGAATTTTTCAGAGACCACCGCCCCCACCGCACTCCCTCCCATGTAGAGCCCTGTAAGAACTCCTATGTACACATATACCTCACCCCTCATGGACTGAAATAGGAGTATGCCGAGCACAACCGTCGATATCGTAAGTGTGCCGGTTGTAAACATCATGGGATGGTAGGAGGAGCCCCTTGCAAGGAGAAAGAGAATTAAAAGGGCGGCAATGACCAGTATAATAAGAAACGCCCATCTGTGGTTTACCACCAGGGATACCCCCATACCGCCTTCACGCTCAGACCAGATGAGGATATGGTAGAGGTAGGCAAGTGGTCTATGTATGGTGTTTTCCCCCCTCTCATCTTTCAGCAGGGAGTTAAAATGCCATGTCTTGAGGGGGGAGAAGATATCCTCAATGATCGAGGATGTAAGAAAGCGGTAACTCAACCCTGACGAGGCAAGTCTCACTGATAACGCCTCAGGTGATATATCTATCAGGGTATCTGATGCAAATATCAGGGCGTCCTCCATGGAAGAGACACTGAGATGTCTGAATACCTTTCTGAGTGTGTTGTAGATGATACCGTTTGCCTTTATAGTGGAGGGGTTCATGTAGCCTGAGGCCGGCTCCACCCTAAGTGCAAGGATGCCGTCACCTTTAAGGTGCCCTTTAAGGAGCAGGAAGAACTCCCTGGTAAAGTATCTGTTCATAAACCCTGTGGTGGGTGGTGGGGAGTTGATGATGATTATATCATAGGGGGCTGGTGAGGACTCTCTCAGGTAGTGTATGGCATCGTCGTTAATGACCTTTAGCCCTGCCGGAAGAGGTATCTCGGTTTTTATCACCTCAAGCAGCCTTTCGTTGATCTCTATATACTCTGTCTGGAGGCCAGGATGTCTTGAAAGTTCGATAGCCGTCTCCGGTGAGCCGCCGATTATAAGTGCACGCCCTGCATCCGGATGGATGAGATAGGGTAAGTGTGCCATCTTTTCGGAGTTTTCCTTCAAGGGGTATGAAAACAGCACCTTGCCTGAGAGATAGAAAACCTTCTCATCCTTCAAACTTCGGACTTCCACCTCCCCATACCGGGAGGTGCCCTCAGTTATTGACCTTCCGGGCAAGACAAGGCCTTTTGTATCCGGTATGCCAACATGAAACATAATGGGAAGGATGATTAAAATCAGAAGACGCCTCTTCCCAGAATAAACCGCACCTGAAAGGGTGCATAGCAACGACAACCCCATGAGAAGTGTCTCGTCATCCAACTGCCCCGAAAGAAAAAGGGTGAACAAGAGCCCGCCGGTAAAGGCACCACCCGATTCCACCCCGTAGGTAATTGAGCCCTTTTCACCAAGCATCCTGAGACAGAATGTGTAAAGGCAACCGGTAAGGAGGCAGGGAATAAGCAGTGTAAGGATTATCCATAGCACCGTTACCGGAAACGATGGTAGTTCTCCCGGGGTGTAACCAAAGACTGTAAAGACCCCCCAGAGCATCTTCCAGAGGGGGATTAATACGAGGCCAAAGAGGAGGAATGAAACCCCGGTGAGATTTTCCCCCTTGAGCCATCTTCCCACCATGCTCCCCGTGCCGGTGATGACCAGCCACACCCCTAATATCAAACTTATTACCAGTTCGTTACCGGAAAAGACCGGAATCAGCCGCCTGAGGATGAGTATCTGAAGGAGTGTTGAGGAAAGACCAAGCACAAAGGCGGGATACAGCGCAGCAAACAGCCCTTTCTGGCCTGACCCACCCATGATAAGGGTATTTTATCACATCAGGAGTTTCCCATTTTGTGAAGGTTATGCCCGTTTTTTGGCGGTAAAAGTAATAATGAACCCTCATCCAACGGTTCAGATTAAAAACCTCTAACCAGTTGAAATATTGAAGATATTTAGATTTTCTGCAGGTAGTTGGTTTAAGTTTCAGTGCCTGGCACGAAATATGCTAATTTACTTTTAGAAAGGAGATGATAAAGATGGCAGGCGTGGAAGAACAAGAACTCAGGGATCCATGGTGGGCGGAACTTGAAGAACTGGAAAACTACGAAAAGGGCCTCAACTGGTGCTGCCGCCTGATACTGCACTGTGGGTTTGAGGAGTACATTCAGCGTGAGATAGGGGTGTATGTGGCGCTCCGGTTTGGGGTCAATTACTGCCCTCATTGCGGGACAAAGTTAAGGGATGTAAATACCCCTGTGTTTTCGGATGCCTGTTGCAATCTCTTTAAGGAACTGGGGCTTGAGGGCATCCAGTACGAGGAGACAGAGGTGGATCAAAACGGTGAGGTCTCCTTCAAGGTGCACAGGCTTGTCGTCCGGTACTGTTTTAATTGTGGCAAGCGGTTTGATGAAAAGAGGGAGAAGCAAAAAGGGGCAGGAGGGGCCTGTTCTGGCGATTGCGAAAACTGCATCTAACCCGGATAACCACGCTATCCAAAAAACGTGCACTTACGAAGTGCACGTTTTTTGTATGCCTGAGTGAGACCCTTTAGTGTATAATATTTCCTCTCAGGTTCAGGTGCAGCCATCTCAGGTGGTCTGTTTTTATCTAAATATCAAGGTTATGTTTTAGAGGTTGGTAATATGAGCAGAGTGGTAATTATAATGGGCTCGAGGTCAGACCTTGAGTGGTCTGAAAAGATAGAGGCCGTATTGAAAAAGATAGGGCTTGATGTAATAAAGCGGGTGGCCTCGGCACACAAGACTCCGGAGAGGTGTCTTGAAATCATCAAGAAATACGAGGAAGAAGGCGTGGTGTTTATTACCGTTGCCGGAAGAAGCAACGCCCTTGGCGGGTTCGTTGATGCCCAGACCAGATGTCCGGTCATAACCTGCCCCCCCTACAGCGACCGGTTTGCCGGAACCGATATATATTCCAGCCTACGTATGCCATCAGGCGTAGCCCCGCTTGTTGTGCTCGAGCCTGAGGGTGCAGCACTTGCCGCCGCCAAGATAATGGGCATCCGGGACGGTGAGATAAAGAGGGCGGTTGAGGAGTACCAGAGGAAGGCAAGGGAAAGGATAATGAAAGACGATCTGGAGGTCTGTGGTGGGGAGTGTAAAGGATCTTGAAGTCCTGATAGAACCGACCCCTGAAAAGACAGGCATCGGGAGGTTTCACTTCTCCGACAGGTATTCTGTTTTTGACTGGGGGGAGATGCCGGATCACATCCCCCTGAAGGGTGCCGCTATCACGATAATGAGTGCCTATTTTTTTGAAAAACTGGAAAAAGAGGGAATAAAGACGCATTACAGGGGGGTGGTGGAAAAAGGACAGGTAAAGAGACTCTCTCAGGTTGAGGGTCTCCCATCGGTTATGGAGATTGACCTTGTTAGGGTGCTCCATCCTGTGGAACACGGTGGAGAGTACGATTATTCCTTATACCACAAAGAGCGGGGAAACTTCCTGATCCCCCTTGAGGTTATATACAGAAACTCCCTGCCCCAGGGAAGCAGTGTCTTTAAGAGGATCGAACGGGGGGAGTTACACCCGGGAGACTTTGGTCTTGATAAACCACCCACACCTGGCACAAGACTCAGAGAGCCGTTTATTGATGTCTCCACCAAACTTGAGATCACCGACCGGTACCTGACCTGGGATGAGGCACAAAGGATTGCAGGACTTGAGGATGATGAGGTTACCCGAATCAGGGAATACACACTTTTCATAAACAGGGTTATTACGGAGGAGTTTTCAAAGATCGGCCTCTCAAATGAGGATGGGAAATTTGAGTTTGCCTTCAGCCCCGCCCGTGAGTTGATGGTTGTGGATGTGCTTGGCACACTTGATGAGTGCAGGTTTATGTATGGCGGTCTTCCCGTAAGCAAGGAGATTGCCAGGATATATTACAGAAAGACACCCTGGTATGAGGCGGTGGAGGAGGCAAAAAAGAAAGACAGGATGAACTGGAAGACACTGGTTAAGAAAGGACCGGAACCCCTGCCTGAAAGATTGAAGGAACTCATTTCCGGCCTTTACATCTCCGCTGCAAACAGCCTTACGCAAAGGGAGTGGGTAAGTGGCATCCCGGAAGTTAAGGTCCTTATGGAGGGGATAGAGGAGTTCATCTCCTGAAAAACCAATTCACACCTCCAATTTGTGAAGTTTTTTATTCATTAGTCTATATATTAATAAACTATTAAATCATGATACAATATAGCCGGTCGGGCAATCTGCCCCTCACAAAAATATAAACGGGAGGTAAGAGATGAGCAGAAGGTGTATCACAGTAATGGTTGTGACTTTAGTGGGAGCAATCTTTGCCCTCACCGCTACTGCCTTGGCGGTAAATTTGAAGCCTTATGTACTCGCTTACGAGACAGAAAAGGGGCTGGATGAGGTGGTTGGTGAGGTCAGGTCAAAACTCAGCAGTTCAGGTTTTGATCTGGTCGGTGAATACAGGGTAGATGAAAAGAGACACCTGGTGGTGATAACGAACGATGAGATCAAGAACATGGCAGCAAAGAGCAAGTTCGGGGGGTTCGGTGCGGTAGTCCGTGTGGGGATAACCTCTGTTGGGAAGAAGGTTCAGGTAAGTTACACCAACCCACCCTACTGGGCAAACGCCTACCAGTTGAAGGATGACCTTTCAGGCGTCTTTAAACGGTTAAAATCTTCAATTGGGTTTGAGAAGGAGTTTGGCTCTGAAGATGGGATTGAGGCAGAAGACCTCAGGGAGTACCATTATATGTTTGCTATGCCCTATTTCGAGGACTTTCTCAATATCGGCAGGGCGGAGAGTTACGAGGCTGCAATAAAAAGGGTTGAAGAGGGTTTTAAATCCGGCAAAAGTGGTGTGAAAAAGATATACAGGGTGGATATACCCGGAAAAGAGGAGACGGTTTATGGTGTAGGGATAACGAAGGGTGACGGAAGCGACCTGCACATCCTTGAAAAGATAGATACCGCCGAACTCAAGCACACCGCCTACCTGCCCTATGAACTGCTGGTCTCAGGGAACCGCATCTATGCACTTCATGGAAAGTTCAGAATAGCCATCAGTTGGCCTGACCTCGGGCTTGGAACATTTATGACCATAAGTTCCGCCCCGGGTGGGATCGAGGATGCCCTTAAAGAACTGGTAAACCGGTAATCTGCCAGGTTTTAGAATTCAGGGCTATAGGGGAAGGTTAAATAGGGATAGTGGGTCTATACTCACCCCCCCTACCTTCACGCTCAGGTGAAGGTGAGGTCCGGATGCCCTTCCGGAACTCCCCGATAGCCCTATCACCTCACCCTTTTTAACAGAAGACCCGGCAGGTTTTAAAAACCGGGAAAGGTGCATATAGACGGAATAAACCCCGCCTCCGTGGTCTATTATCAGGGTCTCCCCCCCGAAGTAGAGGTCTTTTTCAAGGACCACTACACCGCTGTTTATTGCCCTTACGGGTGTACCATCAGCCGCCCTGAAATCCACCCCCCGATGAAGACTCTTTCTCTTTCCGTTCAGAATCCGGGGCACACCGAAGGGGGTGTTTATCACGGAGTCCATAGGCGGGATGAACGCCCCGTCCCACCGGGGCGGGGTCTCCTTTTTCCATATCTCCTCAAGTATCTCCCTTTCCCTTTCAATCCTGCCCAACTCCTCAGGGCCCGGAAAGACCTTTTTTTGAGGCAGGCTTAACCAGATGGGTTTTAAAAGCCTCTTTTTTATAGTTAATATCTCCTTCCTGAAATTTACCCCATCGTTTATCAAAATGGGGTATCTTCCCGGGGGTGTTGACAGTGGAACAGGCAGTAATCCAACAAACCTGTTGTCTCCGTTTCTGTAAAAACTTATCGGTCTGTCTCCGAACCTTGCCCCGGGCAATGTCTCGGATTCTATCTCAAGAATGCACACATCCCCCTGGTGAGGAGAATGGGGGTAAACCCTTATGATGGAAAGTCCTTCAGAGAGAGGGGGATTGATCAGAAAGAGAATAAATAACCAGAGCAGACATTTATATTCCTTTTCTGCCACCTGTATCAGTTTTTTAAACATCCTGCTCTATTTTAACACCGGTTATCTGTGTGAGGAAAGATATAAAAAATTTTTATAAAAAGTTAACTTTACTGACACTCCCTTTACGGATGTATTATCCTAAACTACCATAAAGTGAGAGGGAGGAACAGATGGAAATAGAAGTCACGGCAGGTGGTGAGGCGCTTGACCTTACCATCGAAAACCCCTTCAAGTTAGACGCAAAAGAGACAGGAAGGATGATTAAAGAGTTCGCCGCCGGTAAAGGTGTGGAGTCCAACGGGCTGGATGTGGAGGGGCTGCTTCCAAAGATGGTAAGGGGTGTTTACGGATGTGAGGAGGGCTGCCCAGCCGATGCAAAGCAACTCGTCACCGAAGGTTACAGCGGTTTTGCCATCGAGTACATAGAAGGGGGAATCCTGAAGGCCGAGGCAGATACCCGGGGTGGAAAACTGGTAATAAAGGTGTTTCCTGAGTTCTGATCACTTATTCACACCTTCGGTCTCCTTCAATCCATTAATGGCAATGCTGTTTTTGGGGTCGTATTTTAATGCCTTTTCAAACTGCCTCCTTGCCCTCTTAACCAGCCCTGCCTTCAGATATATATTGCCAAGATTGGCGTAGTGTTTTGCCCTGAAGGGCTCGAGTTTTATAGCCTCCAGTGTGGCCTCTTCCGCCTCCTTGAGCCGTTTGGGTTGGTGATACAGTGACAGACCAAGGTAACTCCAGTATATAGGCCTCTCAGGGTCAAGCCGGGTTGCCCACCTGAATGCCTCAGATGCCTGCCAGTAGTTACCCTCCTTATACTCCGATACACCCCGCCGGTACTGTTCGTATGCAAGCGTCTTGTTGTCGGGCCTTGCCGCCTCCTGAGCCTTCTCCTCTTCCGCCCCGTTTTCTATCACCTCCTGTTTTACCCCGTCCTTCAGTTCATTGTATGCCTTTGTAATGGCATCAAAGAGGACGGTGAGTTTCCCCTTAATGTGTTCCTGTTTGATAGAAAAGTACCTGTCAGGATGAAACTTCTTTGCAAGTTTGTAGTATTTCTTTTTGATGCTCTGGGGGGTGTCTTCCGCAGTTACCCCCAGAAGTTCTGAAGGCTTGAGTTCGTGCAGGCGGCTGAAGAGTTCCTCTGCCTCCCTGACAAACTCCGCCTCCTCCTCCCTGATGCTCTCGGTGAGTTCTTCCAATGTGATCCCCTCCTGTCCGTTTTCTGCCTCTTTTGGTTCGATAATCCCGATAGAGTAGAGTGTATAAACTGATTGGAGTGCGTTAAATGAGCCCCCCGAAAAGGAGTTTAGTATCTCCTCAATCGTCTTCCCCTGCTTTACAAGGGATAGAACCTCCCTTTCCCCTTCCCCAAACTCTATCTCCTGAAACAGCCTCCGTGGATCGGTGCTCAAACGCATGATGGTATCAAGGGGGGGGATCTCGCTCTTCATCCTCGTCCAGTTGTTAATCCTTTTTACCCCCTCAAATATCAGTTTGCCAAGGCTCATCTTCAGGGTTATCACCTCATCGTCGGCCGCATGACCGCTTACAAACCGGTAATCTGCATTTTCCACCTGAAATAGGCTGTATATGATCTCCTGCACCTGGTACTTTACTCCCCAGAACAGTTCCTTTGGGGTAAGGTAGCCAAGTTCCACCAGGATTGCGCCCTGGCGTTTTCCCGTTTCCTTGAGCATCTCAACGGATTTGTTGTACTGCTCAAGGGTTATCTTTCCAGCCTTCAGGAGCATCTCACCAAGACGGTCGTCTGCATAGGTGGATGATGCAAATATCACATTTCCGTCGATGAGGTAGATGTTTTTACTCCATATATCCGACCTTACGGTAAGGGTGCCTGTTGCATTGATGGAGTTCAGATATACGAGTATGGAAGGAAGGCTATGGTCTTTCAGGTTACCTTCAAGCGGTACTTCTTTCAAAGTTACCCCTCCAAGAAATAGTCGTGAGGGAATTTTAACATATTTTACTTGTTTTGTGCAGTTTACTTGTTTTGTGTAGTTATCTGGATGAGGAAGGTATTGTAGCAGGGGCTGGCTTCGTGGGGGTGAGGGTTGTTTGCTCGGTTATTTCAGGGCTTTCAGGGGTATCCGTCGGGTTAGTGTTTTTGCCAACCTCGTCGGCACACCTGAGCCCTTCGAGTTTCAGAGCCTCCATCTTTATCTTCAGTGTCTCCATCTCCATCTTCAGGGTGTTGATCTCCTGGTGGGCATCGAGGAGTTTCCTGTTAAGGTGCACGGTGTAACCAAGCGCTCCAAGAAGGAGCACCAGGAGTATGATAGAGAGCAGCCCCCATCTGCCCTTTCGGGTCTGGACTATCTCAAGTTCCTCTTCAAGCCTGGTCTTATCGGTCAATGAAACCTCTCCACCCTGAATCGGTAAATGTCAACCTCGGTATCTTCAGGGCTTATACCTGCCTTCATCTTTGCTATCCTGAGTTGCTCCTCCACACTGTTTACACCCTCAATATCCGGCAAAAGAAGCCCCTTGAGTGGCCCCTTTGATACGATAACACCGTATATTTTTTCGTCCAGGCTTCCCGGATCATCCACCTTTTCCGGCTCTGATAACAGATCCACAGAACAGGTTATCTCCTCCAACTCCTCCGGACGGACAGGGTAAAACCTTGGATCCTGTGTTGCTGCGGCTATGGCATTTCTTATAACCTCATGGGCAATAGACTCGGTAACAGGCAGAAATGTCCCGATACACCCTCTGAGTTCACCGTGCTTTTTCAAAGAGACAAATACCCCCGCACGCCTCTTCAAGAACTCCTCCGGTATGTCCGCAGGGGGTTTTATAACCTCCCTCTTTGTGACATATTGAGTTATTGCACTTCGGGCAAGACTCACAAGTGGATGCATCAGTTCTTCCTCTGGAGGGAGTATTCAGCAAGACCTATGAGGGCATCTCGCTCAGGGGAGTCAGGGAAAACACTGAGTTCAGACACCGCCTCATCAAGGAGACCCCTTGCATGGGCAAGTGACTTTTCAAGGATGCTATACTTCCCAAAGAGGTCATCCAGAATGGAAAGACTCTTACCGTTTTCCACACCCCTGCCGGTGATTATCCTTTTTACCTCCTCCCTTTCGGCATCTGTGCAGACCTGCAAAAGTTTGATCAGCGGCACCGTAATCTTCCCCTCACTCAGGTCTTTCCCCAGTTGTTTGCCAAAGGTATCCTGATCTGCCATATAGTCAAGCACATCATCAGCCATCTGAAAAACCATGCCGGTCTTCATCCCAAAACCTGACAATGCCTCAATATGGTCATCCTTTAACCCACCCAGGATGCCACCTATCCGGCAGGCAGCGGATATCAGTGCCCCGGTCTTTGCACTTATTATCCTGTAGTACTCCTCCATCGTTATGTGGGGATCACCAATCTTACCAAGTTGAAAGATCTCACCCTCTGTCATCATGGTGGTAGCGGCAGATAGTGCCTCCATTATTGCCTGATTCTTAAACCCCACCGCAGTCTTCAGCGCCCTTGAGTAGAGAAAATCCCCCACCAGAATCACCACCTGATTCCCCCAGAGCGTGTGAGCGGTTTTCTTGCCCCGCCGGATGCTTGCCCCATCCACCACATCGTCGTGAAGCAGTGATGCGGTATGGATAGCCTCGATTATGGCACCAAGGGTGATCCTCTCTCTGCCGGTAAATCCGGAAAGTGCTGCAGAAAGAAGAAGAAAGAGGGGTCTTACCCTCTTACCACCACTGCTTACGATATGCCTGCCTATCTGGGGTATGAGAAAGGCCTTGCTTTCAAATAAGAGGAGCAGTTCCTCCTCCACCTGTTTGAGATCATCGGTGTGGTCTGAAAAGATGTCCTTTAATTCTGTGTGTGGCTCGGGCATTGGTAGAATCTCTTTCGAAATGGTATACTGAAATGATAGGTTATACAAGTTTGTTATGTCAATATTAAATATTAATGGGATTTACGGGCAATATGCGTTACGGCGAAAAGGCCATAAGAGAGGCAAAACTGGAGACATGGGATAATCCATCTCCTGAAAGGGATTATGAGATAGACATATCTTTTCCTGAGTTCACCTGTCTCTGCCCCAGATCAGGCTATCCGGACTTTGCCACTATCAGGATAAAGTACGTTCCTTCTGATAAGATAGTGGAGTTAAAGGCACTCAAACTCTATCTCAACTCCTACCGCGACCTACACATATCACACGAGGAGGCAACCAACCGGATATACAATGACCTGATGGACGCCCTGAAGCCCCGTTTCCTTGAGGTGGTTGGTGACTTTAACCCCAGGGGCAACGTGAAGACCATAATAAGGGTAAGCAGTGAAAAAGCCTGAAGAACCGGCTTTTGTTAAGATCCTGAGCACATTTAACCCCCTTGATATTGCCATGATCAAGTCCCTCCTTGACCCTGAAGGAATAGAGTACTTCTTCCTGGGGGAGCATTTCAACTATGTAAGACCACTTGCCGACCCAGCAGTGTTGATGGTAAGGCGAGAACAGGAAGAAATGGCAAGAGAAATACTCAGGGATCTGACGATCACATTCACCGTTTCAGGACCGGATGAACCGGTGAAGGAGTAATCGCAGGTTACTCCAGTGCAGCCTTAGCCCTTATTATGAACTCCCTCACCTTCTCAGGGTCTTTCTTCCCCTTTTCAACTTCAACCCCGCTGCTTACATCCACAGCATAGGGCATCACCTTCCTGATAGCATCGGTAACATTTCCCGGGTTGAGCCCACCTGCAAGGATCACCCTGCCATATCTCTTTGCCTCAACGGCTATCTCCCAGTTGAAACTCCTTCCCGTTCCCCCCGGTGCATCAGGGTCATAGGCATCAAGCAGAAAGGCAGAAACCCTGTATTTCTGCAAAACCTCCAGATCGGTAAAGTCTCTCACCCTGAATGCCTTTATCACCCTGACGGGGAGGAGATCACACTCCTCCGGCGGCTCCTCACCGTGTAATTGGACAATGTCAATGCCGGTGATCCTCAGGGTTTCCTCAATCTCAGCAGGAGGTGCATTTACGAAGACCCCGACGGTTGAAACAAATGGGGGAAGACCATTTATTATCTCCCTTACCGTTTCCGGGAAGACATGACGGGGGCTACCCTCATAAAATACAAACCCCAGGGCATCTGCACCTGCCTGTACGGCGGCCATCGCATCCTCGGCATTAGTTATGCCGCATATCTTAACACGGGTTCTACCAGGTCTGCTCATGCAATCAGTTCTTCATGCACCACAACATGGTATCTCTTTTTGAGCGTCTCAATGTATGAGCGGAGGAGTTTCTGCTGCCTGTCACGAAGCATGGCATCACGGAGGGTCTTTACAAACTCCTCATTCCCCTTGAGATCTTTTGTCTCAAGCCCGGCAGCAAGGGGTGTATCCTCAATGAGGGCACGCATCTTTTTGAGCATGAGTTCCCTTCTCTTTGACTCCTCATAGTACCTGGGTGATATCCTGTTTAACTGGAGTGTCCTCAGGTAGATGTCCTTTCTGAAGACACCGTCTCTCTGAAATGCTGGCTCGTGTGTGATCGCCTCCTGTAGTTCTCTGTCAGATACGGTGATCCCCATCTCATAGGCCTTCATGGCAAGGAGCCTCTCTTCAAGGAGCAACTCAAGTGCCCTGTCTTTGAGGTTGAGTTTTTCTTCCATCTTCTGGTCAAACTTGTCTTTGTAAATCTCTCTGTAGAAGTCTCTCAACCGGTCGTAGGCGCGCCAGTACTCGTCCAGGTAAACCCTTCCGGTCTTCCCGATCTCTATAAGAACGGGCTGAGAGTTTTTATCAATAGGCCCGATATAGAGAAAAACGAAAGAGATTATCACCAGAAAGAAGAAGATGTAGAAAAACTTTGCATGCTTCCTCATGAAATGTAACATTCCTTAGACCTCCTGAGTATTTTTTTGTTGATTCAATCAGTAGCGTTTCTCGAAGTAGTCCTCAAGAATACTTCTGTGATCAAATGCTATCTCCCGGGGCAGGGTTTCACGCGTGAAAACCCGTGCCTCCACAGCATCGTCAGCACCCCTTGGCTCGCCCTCTGCCCTCGCTATATAGACCGTGGTGATCGTGTGAAACCTCTGGTCACGAGAGGGGTCAGAATATGTATGAAACTGTCTGAGAAGTTCAATACTCAGCCCCGTCTCTTCAAGCGCCTCCCTGCGGGCAGCATCCTCAAGTGTCTCACCATACTCAACAAAGCCACCCGGAAGCGCCCATCCAGGTGGCGGGTTCTTCCTCCTGATCAGCACAATACCACCACCACACTCTATAATCACATCAACTGTGGGGATGGGGTTTTTCCTCTCTGTCATAGTGTGCTGTTTTCTTCAGACCTTGCACTGGCAATCGAAAAATGTCCCTCTGGTATGATAGTGGATACGGCATGCTTGTAGATCATCTGAACCGTGGCGTTGTCCTTTAGAACGATCACAAAGTTGTCAAATCCCTTGATAGCGCCCTTCAACCTCACCCCGTTAGTGAGATAGACCACCACAGGGGTCTTGTCCTTCCGGAGTTGGTTGAGAAAAAGATCCTGGAGGTTCTGGTTTTTCCCTGGCATGGCAGACTCCTTTTTTTCTTGTTATTTTAGCATAAAAGGGGGTTTTATGCATCACCTCCCGAAAGATCAAATATCTTTTTGCCCCCGCTGTAGTCTTTTACCCTGTAATGCGTTATATTGAGCATCCGGGTTATGATCTCGTTTATCCTCTTACACTGGGATTCAAACACCTCAAACTCCTCATCAAGGGGCTCTCCCCGGAGTTGCTTCTCCCGTATCATGGGAAGGAGTGTAAGCAGCACAGAAAGGGGCTGTCGCATCTCGTGGGCAGTGGCTCCTGCAAGTTCCACCGTTGCCTTCAGTTTTTCACGGGTGGCATCGTGCAGTATCTTCAGGGTGCCATAGACGGTGTCACGCTCCTCATCTTTGATGACCACCTCCGAGACGGTAAAGATATGGTCATTAAATGGCACCTCCTCCCCGGATGGTGCCTTTAGAAGCCTCTGAAGGTCATCCTCTAATTCTACCACCTTCTTCATCTGAACCTCCTCCGCCCTCTTTCCAACAAACCGCTCAAACGCCTGGTTCACCATCTCTATCTCACCACGATGGTTTATTATTGCTATCCCATCAACCATTGTTTCTATAATCTTCGAGTCACGGGCAGAGAGTTCCCGGAGTTGGGCATTGAGTTTCTGAACACTCTTGAAGGAGTCGCTTATCTTCTTCGAGAAAAAAACCGTAAGCCCAAGGACAAACAGGATTATAAAAAGCCCGAAGGTGCCGAAACTTATAGCACTTCTCTTCACCTGGGCGGCATAAAGCCGGTCTGCATAATCAATGGGTATGTCTATCCCAAGCCCCGCAGTGAGGTTTCTGTGGCATCGTAGGCACCCCTCTTCCATCTTTATTGGCATTATGTATCTGAAGTAACTCTTCCCAAAGATCTCACTTGAAGTGAACCTCTCCACCTCAGTGCCATCCCGGAAAGATTTGAGGGAGGAAAGTTCCCATTTATCAGGAGACCTGGAGTGAACCTGCCCCTCAAGGCTTGTAAGATGAAACCGGTAGGTTGCCCTTTTCCTCAGGAGGGTGTTCAGCCTTGGCCCAAAAACCGACGGGTCAACCCGCACATAGGTCTTACCCATAATCGAAAGCACCTCACCCCTCTCGGTATGCTCTGTTATCTCTACAAAATAACCGTTATGGCTACCTCGCCAGATGGGAGATGTAAGGATATGCCTTCCAAGGGAGCGGGCGTAGAGGAGCATATTCTTTACCTGAATATCCTCTATGCTCTTTTTCTCCCAGTGGATTATGGAAAAAAACAGTATCCCCAGAACGATAACGAGCGGAAGGCTCAGCACCAGGGCAAGCCTATAGGGGCTTTCAGGAAACCTGATCCAGGAAAACCTTGTCTCTTCTTTATTCACCTCTTGATCCCTCTCACCCCTTCGTCTTTTTAACCGGTGTCAAGTTTTAACCTCTTCAGGAAGGGGATTACCTCACTGTGTCTTGTTTTGAAGGATGCGCGGTTGGCAATAAGGCGTGCTGTGGACTCCATTATTGTTTCAACCTCAACAAGTTTGTTTGCCCTTAGTGTGCTACCGGTTGAGACGAGATCAACTATACCATCTGAAAGGCCTATTAGAGGTGCAAGTTCTATGGAGCCGTAGAGTTTTATTATATCCACCTCAAGCCCTTTATATGAAAAATATGCCTCTGTTATCCTCTGGTATTTAGTGGCAATCTTGAGTGTTCTGCCATCAAGTGAAAGCGGACGGTTTTTAGGGGTGGCAAGCACGAGCCTGCAGTATCCAAACCCCAGGTCAAGGAGTTCATATACATCAGGCGAATACTCCTCCAGGAGGTCTCTGCCCACCACGCCTAAATCGGCACCGCCCCTTTCCACGAATGTGGCAACATCCTGGGCACGAATTACTAAAATTCTCAGTTTTCTGTTGGTGGATGTGTGAATGAGTTTTCTGCTTCCGGCAATATCACCCCTGAACCTGATCCCCAGCCTCTCTACCAGCGAAATTGTCTCTTCAAGCATCCTCCCCTTGGGAACGGCAAGCGTAATCATCCTGCAGCAACCCTCCTTATGGACGCCCCAAGGGCGGTAAGTTTCTTTTCGATCTCCTCGTACCCCCTGTCTATATGGTATATCCTGTTTATCTCGGTCTTCCCCTCAGCCCTCAATGCTGCAACCACTAAAGATGCGCTTGCCCTCAGGTCGGTAGCCATAACGGGTGCACCCTTTAATTTTTCCACACCCTTTACCGTTGCGGTTGATCCCTCAATGCTTATCTCTGCGCCCATCCGCCTCAGTTCCGCCACGTGCATGAACCGGTTTTCAAATATGGTCTCACGGATAACGCTCGTTCCTCTTGCTACTGAAACTAACGCCATGAACTGTGCCTGCATGTCGGTAGGGAACCCCGGATAGGGAAGTGTTTTGACATCGGAAGCCTCCGGCCGTTCAGGCCCCTTCACCCTCAGGCTACCGGCATCAACACTGATTTCCGTGCCTGTTTCCTCAAGTTTCATTATTATGGCATCAAGGTGATGGGGGATCACATTCTCGATGGTTATATCACCTCCGGTGATGCCTGCGGCAGTGAGAAATGTACCGGCCTCGATCCTGTCCGGTATCACCCTGTGCTCAACCCCCTTGAGTTCCTCGACCCCCTCAATCTCTATAACGGAAGTGCCAAGCCCGGATATCTTCGCCCCCATCTTTATAAGCGCCTCCCCCAGATCCACCACCTCGGGCTCACAGGCGGCATTTTCAAGTTTTGTGATACCCGATGCAAGGGTTGCAGCCATCATGAGGTTTTCCGTGCCGGTAACGGTGGGGATGTCAAAGTAGATGTCAGCACCCCTGAGCCTCTCCGCCTCTGCTATCACATAACCCTCTTCAAGGGTGATCCTTGCACCCATCTTCTGGAGCCCCATCAGATGCAGGTTAATAGGCCGTGCCCCGATGGCACAGCCACCCGGCAACGAGACCCTTGCCCTTCCGTATCTGGCAATCAGGGGGCCAAGGACAAGAACAGATGCCCTCATGGTTCTTACAAGTTCGTAAGGCGCCTCAAATGAACTGAGGGTGCTTGTGTCGGATATTACAGTGCCATCTGTCTGGCTGAAGGCACAGCCCATATTTTCAAGCAGGAGCCCCATGGTGGTCACATCCCTGAGTGCTGGAACGTCCAGAATCCTCGAAACCCCACCTGTGAGAATAGTTGATGCAATAATAGGTAGGGCGGCATTCTTTGCACCCGATATACGCACCCTGCCCGAAAGCGGTACTCCCCCGTTTATCACAAATTTTTCCATGAGAAATTATAACCCTTTCAGTGGGAATTAGCCAAAATGGTAGATGAAGGCGGCCTCATCTTTTTTGAATAACT
>CAYMML010000029.1:0-17558 GCA_964391515.1 uncultured Thermodesulfovibrio sp.
TGAAAGATGGTATATTGGTATATTGGTGTATTGGTATATTGGTTAATTGGTGTGTTGGTGTATTAGGGGATTAGTGTATTAGGGGATTGGTGGGCTGGGTATTGGTATTCATTCACCAGATTCATTATATCTTCAAACCAGAATCCTCTGCTCACTTTCCCAACTGAGCCTCAAACCTGTTTTATTCCCAATGTTAGATAAAAACAATAACACTTATGTGTTTACAGACATACACTCCCTTTCAATCTTGTTGAATTCGCCGTACGGCCCTGAATGAATATCCGGACGTTATCAGGTCATTGTGGTTTGCTCATTAAGGGTTTCAGCGGGTCGGTTTTATGGCAGTTCAGACAGAATCTTTTTCCTAAAACCCCTCGTCTGAGATAGGTCTTCTGGCCATAGCCCGGAAGATATGTTGCCCTGTGAAAGGTGTGGCACGTTATACAGATCATCCTTCCATCCTCGCTAAGGGGAAGGTCAGGCGGGAGGGTCTTCTTTACCCTTATCCCCACAGGATGGTCAAATGTGATCATCTTCTCATTATGACATTTCCTGCAGGTCTTGACAGAATACGAGGTGAACCTGTCTGCAATCTTGTTGAAAGGGAGTTTTACATGACATGAAAGACACCTTACCTTGCCAATCTCGTTATGAGAGGCAAGTGTAGCGGCACTCATAAAAAAACACACCATCATGAGAGATACCGGTATGCACTTCCAGAGCCTTTTCATACCTTTATATCTTCCAGACTCTCCTCGATATTCCTGATATGTGACTTCAGGTGTTTTACCTTTAGAGCCACCATCTCGTGCTTTGGATAGTACCTCTCAGCCTCCCGGGTGTAACGGTCAATCATCTCTATCTCCTTCTTTATCCTGCCAAAGAACTCCCTCTCCTTCTCAACCAGGACATTCAGTTCCTGGGCAAAGTCCTTGAACTCATCCTTGTATCTGAGGGTGATATTGAAACTCAGATCCCCCCCTGCAATGCTTTCAAGATCCTTCTTAATCCTGTAAAGGGGACCGGTGATCCTTATAGTGAGGCGGTTCATGGCAAAGAAGAATACTACCAGAACGAACATGAAGGCAAAGAGGTTTGCATAGATCAGGTCGGGTGAGATGAGTTCGTTTATGTTCTTTGCCGGAATATGGACTGAGTACAGGAGATCATCCAGTTTCTTATAGGCAAAGTAGTTGAAAAGCCCTATTGCTATTATACCACCCACCGATGCAAGTGCAACGAAGAGGAGTATAAACCTGCCCTGGAAATACCGGTTTATAAAATAGTTTCTCCTTCTGTATGGCTTCTTACCCACAGCAATCCTCCTTGGTTATTTTATATGACACTCAAGACAGAGCCTGCTTCTTTCGTTCGACATCACGAGTTTCATAGGGGTCTCGGCATAGAGGTTGTGACATGAGATACAACTTACCTGCCCGTTTACGAGTTTGATCCTCTCATCAAGCATGGACGGGGGTCTGAACCCATTGGGATCCCTCCTAAAGGCATCCCTGTAGTCCACCCCGATGGGATGTGTGCCGGAATCGTATTCCATAAAGTCCTGTGAGTGAGACCAGTTGCCCACACCGATAACCGACAATTTACCTATTGACCCATCATGACAGGACAGACACTCCGCTGATACATCGTCTATAGTCCTTGAGTTATCGGTTATGTAGTATTTTGACTTGAAGTGCGCCTGCTCAATCACCTCGGCATGGCTCAACCCGCCACCGGCACTGCCCACATGACAGATTGCACAGAACTGCCTTCCTGTAACCTGCCGTCTCAGATAGTGCGATGGTGTTCCAAATGGCGTTCTGTATGAGGAATGGATATCATGACAGGTGGAACATGTGAGTTTTCCATCCAGTGAAAGGGGCATATCCGCCGGGATCCGGGTGTGTTCGGGAAAGACATTCACGGGATGAGTAAGGAGTGACTCTGTTACATCATGGCAGTCACTGCACAACTCACTTTCCGTTGCAATAAGGGGAAGTGGCTCTCCCTCCACCCTTGTCTCTCTTGGGTCTGTGGCATGGCACCTCATACACTCATCCTCACCGAAACTGTGCGGATCTTGCACAAGACTCTGAACCACCGAGAAACCAACCAGTACGATTCCCACCAATGTCCCTATGAGTATCCTCTTTTTCATAGTCTTATATCTCCGACCGTCTTTTTCAGTTCCTCTGTCGTCTGTGACAGATGATCAAGGGCACGCTCAAAAGCCCCATTGCCTTCACCTTCAGAGAGACTCCCGAGCCTCTCTGCTGCCTCCTCAACCCTTTTGAGTTTATCCCTGATGAGTTGTAGTCTCTCCCTGTGCCTCTCTGTAAGGAGGTTGAGGGATTCGGCAAGGGGGTGCACCACATCGCCGTCTCTCAACCGCACCCTTAGCGTGTAGTCCCCTGATGCTATCGTCTTTGCCGATACACCAAGCCGGTAGAGTGGCCCCGCAACCCTGTGCGAATAAAAAAGCGTTAGCATTACTATTCCACCTATCACGAAGACCGAGGTTACGAGGTAGATGATAAGGCTCTTCTGGAAGAGTATCTGCTTCATCTGTGCAAGGGTTCGGAGCCCCTCAGTATAGGTCTGACCGATGAATATCTGGGAACTCACATATAGCACAAGACCTGTTACGGCAACGCCCACCCCTATTATCACCAGGACTGTAACGGTAAGTTTAACCGGAAAGTTTTTTGGAATAATCCCTAATGTTGTCATGGCATCCGACCTCCTTTTAGTCTTCTTATCGGACGCCTGAAGGGGAAACTTTAGGGGAAAAGTTTGAGGAGGGTGAAAATTTTTTCAGTTAGAGAAAAGTCTTAAAAATCAATGCCTTGAATCCACCATTATCGTAACAGGGCCATCGTTTATGAGAGAAACTTCCATATAACTGCCAAACCTTCCGGTCTCCACCCTGAAGTTTTTTGACCGCAGGTTCTCAACAAAGAGGTTATATAGTTCTTCTGCCCTTCCGGGAGACTCTGCCATATCGAAAGACGGTCTGTTTCCCTTCCTCACATTTGCTGAAAGCGTAAACTGTGATACCACAAGGAACTCTCCCCCCACATCACTTATGGACAGATTCATCTTCCCATTTTCATCCTCAAAGACCCTGAGGTTGGTAACCTTTTTGACGATGTATTGGAGGTCTTTTTCGGTATCGCCCCTTTCTGCACAGAGCAGCACCAGAAGGCCGCCCCCAATCCGCCCCACACACCGCCCCTCAACATCAACCCTGGCCTCCTTCACCCTCTGTAAAAGTGCCTTCATAGCCTCAAGATAGCCTCCTTTCCCACCTTCGTGCCTCCTCATACCACTTGAACGCCCTCTCCTCAGCCCTTAACTCAGGTGGGTGTACCACCCGTCTTCCGTTTTTGACCCTGATACCATACTTTGCATGAAGCATCTCATGATAGACGATGTACTCAACAAAATACCCGGGCACCCTCTTTGAGTCGAGTATGGGGTTTATCCTGATAACTCCTGTCTCATGGTTGTAACTACCCAGGGTCCTGTTTTTCGTCTTCCTACCAGTTCTCCTTCCGGGGTTTCTCCCCCTGGCATCTCCCCATGTGATATGGGCATTTATGGCTTCCCCAAAATACTCCCTGTTAAGTTTATCAAATATCTCTTTCAGGTCAAAGACCTTACCATAAGGATTGATTCTGGGCTTTTTGAGGGATTTTTTGCCACACGAAGGGGAATTTCTCTTTATAAACTCGTTCAGAAGGGGGGTCTTTATCCTCCTCTTTGAGGCTATTAACCTCCCTATCTCCTCTATAACCCGGGATGGTGCCCTGAGGAATATCCTCTGAAGCCTCAAGGTAAGCCCATTGCGCGTTTGTCTGTAACTGAGCATGGATACCCTGTTATCTGTAATGATTATCTGTGGCCTGACTCCGGTAAACCGCCTGATTATCCTTGCTATCTCCCCGACACGATCCTCCCCCTGGGGCTCAATGAAGAGTTCCCCCTGAGTCAGGCTGCCCTCTCTTTCAAGTTCCATAAAGCATAAAATATAATATGTGTACCTGAGAATTCAACACCAGAAGAAAAACCTTTCAGATCAATAAGTTGCAAATCACACTTTGCAAGGAGGCAGATCATGGATCTAATTCAGCGAATCAGTGATGTTTATAAACGGATATCTCACGCTGCTATGCGTGCAGGGAGAGACCCTGCTGCGGTGAGACTCCTTGCGGTTACAAAGACGGTTCCACCGGATGTGGTGAAGGAGGCGATAGATGCAGGCATAAGGCTGGTGGGTGAAAACCGGGTACAGGAGGCGGAGAAAAAGATGGATGTTCTCAAGGGTCTGATCCCGGATACCGTTTCTTGGCATATGATAGGTCACCTTCAGAAGAATAAGGCAAAAGTGGCGGTGAGGCTCTTTGATCTGATAGAGTCTCTGGACTCTATTGCCCTTGCAGAACGCATTGACCGGTACGCCCGGGATGCAGAAAAGATACAAAGGGTCTTTCTCCAGGTGAAACTCTCCCCTGAGGAGACAAAGACCGGTATCCCTCCTGAAGACCTTGAAAGGGACATAGAGAGGTACTTCAGTTTTAAAAACATCCTTCCCCTGGGGCTCATGACCATTCCACCCTACTCACCTGACCCTGAAAACTCCCGCCCCTTCTTCAGGAGGCTCAGAGAGTTGAGGGAAGCCCTTGAAAAAAGGGGGTTTTCTCTGCCGGAACTCTCAATGGGTATGTCAGGGGATTATGAGGTGGCGGTTGAAGAGGGCGCAACCATCGTGAGGGTGGGAACGGCCATTTTTGGAGAGAGGGTTTATTAAATCCAGGACCCGGCTGACCAGATTATTGTAGCAACAGCCCGGCTTCTCCAGGTCCCTCTGATAACCTCTGACAAGAGAATACGTGCCTACAGTGGAATCAAGGTGATCTGGTAAGAGGCGAGTAAACATATAATACCCGTAATTTCCCATCAGACCCCCAATAAACATAAAATGAAGTATCAAATTTCTTCTCCAAGTGCACTATCTTCCCCCTTACTGATATAATATAATCCATCTTCATAGTTTTCACCACCAGTTTGGTTTTTTATGCCAACTTGTTGGTGTAAGGGAGGTCTGTATGTTAGGTTTCATAGGTGGCGGTAATATGGCCGGGGCTCTTATTGCGGGGATAAAAAAGAAAAATACCCGTGCAAAGATCATCGTCTCCGACAAAAGAAGAGAGCAACTTGAAAAACTCAAGACAACTTATCGCGTGGCAACAACCACAGAAAACAGCGAGGTCTGCAAAAAGGCAGATATAATAATCCTTGCCGTAAAACCCCAGAACCTGGATGACCTGCTTTCGGAGATAAAAGAACATATTGAAAAGCGCCATATCATCGTCTCTATAGTTGCCGGAGTTAGAGCGGAAAGGATAAAGTCGGCCATCAATACAGACCGTGTTGTAAGAACCATGCCCAACACACCTGCCCTCGTGGGTGAGGGAATGACCGTTATATCCCCATCAAAGGGGGTAAAAAAGTCTGAACTGAAAGAGGTGGTGAGCATCTTTAACGCAGTGGGAAAGACGCTCGTGCTCGATGAGTCAATGATGGATATCGTTACCGCCCTCAGTGGGAGCGGGCCTGCCTTCTTTGCGCACTTTATCGGCTCAATGATCGAAGGGGCGGTAAGGCTCGGCCTTACAAGGAAGGATGCAGAACTCCTTGCCGTGCAGACCGCCCGTGGCACCGCAAGCCTCCTCTCAACCGGTATATCACCTGATGAACTGAAGGCTATGGTAACCTCCCCGGGTGGCACAACCGCTGAGGGACTCTACATCCTTGAGGGACATGCCATCAGGGCTGCTGTAATGGAGGCACTTGAGGCGGCCACTGCAAGGTCTATGGAACTAAGTGGAGGTCGGTGATGTTTGTTATAGGGAATCTCCTCATAGCGGTTGGTAATATCCTTGATATAGTTCTAAATATTTACACATGGGTGATAATAATTGCCGCCCTTATAAGTTGGGTAAACCCCGATCCATATAACCCCATCGTCAGGTTCCTTTACAGGGTCACAGAACCGGTACTGAGACCCATCAGGAGGAGGCTCGGCATCTTCGGAGGGATAGACATCTCCCCCATTGTGGTGCTGCTTGCCATTATGTTTGTGAGATATTTTATCGTAAGGAGTATTATAGAACTGGGCTTCAGAATGAAAGGAGGGCTGTTATGAGAATAACGCCACTTGAGATTCAGCAAAAACAGTTTCCCATCAAATTCAGGGGATTTGATGTGGAGGAGGTTTATGCCTTTCTTGAGGTTATCCGGCAGGAGATGGAGGAACTCCTTCGTGATAACGCAAGCCTAAAGGAGCGGCTCCACCAGGCAGAGACCACCCTTCAGGAATACAGGGATATGGAGAACACCCTCCGTGAGACCCTCATGACCGCCCAGCAGATGGTGGAAGACTATAAAACGAATGCTCGCAAGGAGGCGGAACTGATCGTCAAGGAGGCAGAGATGCGGGCAGAGGCAATAATAAGAGAGGCCCAGGAGAAGGTGATAAAGATTCATGAAGACATTGCCGACCTTAAAGGCATCAGGATACACTTCAAAGAGGAACTGAAAAGGCTGATAGAAAGCCACCTGAAGATGCTCGAGTTCGATGAGTTAAGGGAAGAGGAAGGAAGTGTGTCAGCAGAACCAAAACAGCAGGAGTTTCCTGAAGTCCCGGAAGGCTTTATTGTGAAAGAAGAGGTCCAGGAGGAATCACAAGAGGATGAAATACAGGAGTATTAAGGGCGTACAGGATATCGTACCACCAGAGACTGCTCTCTGGCAGAAGATAGAAAATGTAGCAAAGAGGATATTCAAACTCTACGGCTATTCCGAGATAAGAACCCCTATCATCGAGTTTACCGATCTCTTCACACGAGGTATTGGCGAGACAACAGACATCGTGGAAAAAGAGATGTACACCTTCCCCGACCGTGCCGGCAGGAGCCTTACGCTGAGGCCGGAAGGAACCGCATCTGTTGTGAGGGCATACATCCAGCAGGGGCTATACAACCGCCCCGCACCTCAGAAGTTCTATTATATGGGCCCCATGTTTCGGTACGAAAGGCCACAGAAGGGCCGGTACAGACAGTTCCACCAGATCGGGGTTGAGGCATTTGGTGAGCAAGACCCATTGCTTGATGCAGAGATGATTGCCATGCTAAGACGTTTCCTCGAATCTCTTGGCATGAGCGGTCTCGTCTTTGAGGTAAACTCCATAGGCTGCCCCCGGTGCAGGCCACCCTACAGGGAGAAGTTGATCTCATATCTTTCAGACAAGAGGGATGTGCTCTGTACCGACTGTCTCAGGAGGTATGAAAAAAACCCTTTAAGGGTTCTGGACTGCAAGGTCCCCGGCTGCCAGTCGGTAAAGGGCAACGCCCCGAAGATAGTAGAACATCTGTGCAATGAGTGCAGCGACCACTTCCAGAAGTTCAGAGGCTATCTCAAGGAGATGGGGATTCCTCATAACATCAACCCTCTCATGGTGAGGGGGCTTGATTACTACACAAGAACCACCTTTGAGGTCACCTCTTCAGACCTTGGAGCACAGAATGCTGTGGCAGCAGGTGGGAGATACGACTCACTGGTAAAGGAGTTTGGAGGCCCCCATACGCCTGCCATAGGTTTTGCACTTGGAGTGGAAAGGCTTGTCGTGCTTCTTTCAGAGAAGGAACCACCCTATAAAACAGGGACGGATGTCTTCATTGCCTTTCTGGGCGAGGTTGGCAGGAAAGAGGCAATCCGTCTTTCTGAGAAACTCAGGAGCACAGGTCTGTCAGTTGAGATGGGGTTTAGTGGGGGCTCCCTCAAGAGCCAGATGAGGCGTGCAGACAAACTGGGTGCAGACTATGTGTTTATCATTGGCGAGGATGAGATAAAAACAGGAAGGATTATCTGTAAACACCTCACCGATGGCTCACAGAGGGAGATACCACTAAATGATGTGGACAGTTTTTTTATGAAGTAGACCCACCTTTATTCATCATAACAGGTAACGTCATCCAAACCTCCTGCAGAGTTCATTGATAAACTCCATCAAACTCTCCGGTGGCAGGAGTTTCTCAGGCATTCCTGCGTTAAGCATAATCGCCTTGTCAATCTTTTTCAAAAGGTTCACAACTGCATACTCAATCACCCTGTCAGAAAACCCATCCGGGGCATTCTTTATAAGAAGGCTCTCTGTGTACCAGAACTCATCGGGTGGTGTAAGCCCTGAACACTCTCCGAACCTGCCAGTTTCGGTTTCAGCCCCCTCACCAAGTGCAATTGAGCGAATCTCAAGGTTTACAAGTTGAAGCCCCCTTATGGCAGGATTGGACATGGATTTGTGCCTGCCCCTGGTTATAGGAAGAAACCTTTCTATATTCACCCCGGAGCAGTAAACAAGGCCATCCGGGGTATCAAATATAGAAAAGAAGACCGCCTCGTTTCTGTATTCTCTCTTTAAGGTCATTTCTTGTGTTCAAAGAGTTTCAAAAACTCCCCATACCCCTCCTTCTCAAGATCACCCTTTGGTATAAACCTGAGTGCGGCAGAGTTTATGCAGTATCTCAGCCCTGTAGGGGGTGGTCCGTCATCAAAGACATGACCAAGATGAGAATCCCCGTGGCGACTCCGTACCTCGGTGCGTTTCATAAACAATTTTCTGTCTTCCCGCTCCACTATGTTATCAGGGATGAGAGGACGGGTAAAACTCGGCCATCCTGTGCCAGAGTCAAACTTGTCAAGTGAACTAAATAATGGCTCGCCGGAGACGATGTCCACATAAATACCTTCCTCGTGGTTATCCCAGTACTCGTTATTAAAAGGCGGTTCTGTCCCCTCCTCCTGAGTGACCTCATACTGTAAAGGTGTGAGGCGTTTTTTTAACTCTTCCTTTGGTGGTTTCACAAAACTCCTCCAGTCTTTTTTCTCTCTTTTCTCCTTTTCAAATATCCTGAACCCTTCATGCCCTTTCCAAACACGGTTAAGGAACTGGTCTCTACCCGAGCCAAACCTGTAAAACCTGTACCGAAGTGGGTTTTTCTTATAGTAGTCCTGATGATAGTCTTCGGCTGGATAGAACTCACCTGCGGGTAGTATCTCAGTGACTATGCTTTTTTTGAAAATACCCGATGCTTCCAACCTCCTCTTTGACTCCTGGGCAAGTCTTTTCTGTTCTTCATTGTGATAAAATATGGCAGTGCGGTACTGTCTTCCCCTGTCAACAAACTGCCCTTCCGGATCAGTTGGATCTATCTGCCTCCAGAACACCTCAAGGAGTTCCTCGTAACTAACCTCGTTAGGGTCATAAATCACCTGAACAGATTCAAGATGCCCCGTATCTCCGCGTGATACCTCTTCATAGGTGGGATTCTCCTTCGTGCCACCTGTATAGCCGGATATAACCTCCTTTACACCCTTCAGGTGCTCAAAAGGCTTTTCCATACACCAGAAACAACCACCTGCAAAGGTGGCTTTAGAAAGAGACACCTTTTCTGCATCTCCATGCACCACCGCAGGAAGGAGTGCAAAAATTAATGTAATGAACAATATTTTCATATTATTTATTTAATTTATTATACCAATAATCGATCCATTTATGTTATACCTGTCTAAATGCGACATTCTTATTATATTAAAGCATTCCCTGGTTATCTTGATAATAAAACATCTCACATGTTATATTTAACAGGTTAGGCGCGTAGCTCAGGGGGAGAGCGCTACCTTGACGCGGTAGAGGTCGACGGTTCGAAACCGTCCGCGCCTACCATTCCTTCAAATGTCAAATAAATGACGCCTTCAAAACCTGCCATTGATCCCCGAAAAGAAAAAACACTGAAAATACAAGATGTTACCTTCTTTCCATTGTCTCTTTTGCCTCAACTGGCACGGTAAGTGCATATTTAGCAACATCAGGAGAAAACCTGTGAGGCGCCATGAACCAGATTGTTGACTTTATAAACAAAGATCAGATAGTTGTGCTAATCATCCTCACTGCAGTTGCTTACCTGTTTGGCTGGTGGCGTGGACGGGTATCTGTTCAGAAAAATGAGGGTGCTACAAGAAGAGAGTACCAGGAGGCCGTCTCCCGCCAGCATCTTCGGCAGGTTGAGGCAGAACTTGCAAGGGTGAACGAGCAGAACTCACGCTATCTGTCATTTATCCTGAACATATCAGGCATTGTCAAACAACTCTATTCAACGGTTAATCTTGATGACCTGCTTGAGAGGCTTGAGAAACTCACAAAAAACCTGCTCTCCACCTCTACAGTGAGAATTTACCTTCTTGAGAGGAACGAGGGGGTACTTGTGGAGTACAAAAAAGGTAGAGAGGTGGGAAGGTGCAATGTGGGTGACTGCCTAATAGGGCGTGCTGCAAAGAGTGGACTCATCCAGACAAGATCTTACAATGGTAGCACCATAAACTCCGATGGGCCCAACTGCCCAGACCGTGACCTTATGATGGCCGTTCCAGTTTTATGCAAAGGACAACTCTTCGGTGTGATTGGTCTTGGAAGGCAGACAACTCAGACGGGTAACGAAAAATCACTTATAAAACTGATAGCCGATATAGCGGGCTTTGCCCTCATGAACCAGAACCGGTTAAGGGAGTGGAAAAACGAGGCAACCACAGACCCCCTCACAGGACTGTACAACAGAAGATACTTTTACCACCGGGCAAGAGAGGCGGCCGAGAGGTCGATCCGAGAGGATATGCCGGTTTCGTTTTTCATATTTGATATTGATAACTTCAAGCACTATAATGATAGAAACGGTCATCCTGCGGGTGACACCCTCCTTGCCGAGATGAGCAAACTCGTCCAGAAGGTTACAAGGAAGAGTTCCCTCATTGCCAGGTTTGGTGGTGAGGAGTTTATAGTGATGCTACCTGGAATCCCCAAAAAGGATGCACTCATATACGCAGAAAGGGTGCGGCAGGAGATAGAAGGCCATCCCTTCCCCTTCAGAGAGGCACAACCACTGGGCTGTATATCCATCAGTGGGGGTGTTGCCACCTTTCCTGAGGATGGAGACAGCATCAACAGGGTAATCAGCCGGGCTGATAAGGCACTTTACAGGGCCAAGGAGGCAGGAAGAAACAGGGTATTTCTATACGAACCCGACAAAGAGCCCTATCAACCCAACACACTCCCTTCAGGGGAGGTTCTTCAAAAGACCTGAGCGTTCATAAGTGAGAGGAGGCTCAGCCCGTCAGGGAAGATAACCACCCGGTTCAGGCAGCAGTAATCCTGCTCGATCCGGAATAGATTGTTAAGCGGAAGACCGAGAAAGTGTGCTATCAATACCCTGTTTACACCTCCATGTGATACGATAAACACCCTCTTCCCCTTGAACTCATCCATCCTCTTTGTAAGAAACCCCTCTACTCTCTCCTTTACATCCCGTGTGCTTTCACCTTCAGGGGGGTGGTATTCAAAGGGGTCTTCTTTCCACCTTCCAAACTCCTCAGGAAACCCCTTTTCTATCTCTTCAAAACTCATCCCCTCCCACAGCCCGAAACTCCTCTCACGAAGGGCTGTATCAATCTGGGGGCTCATACCGAACTGCTCTCCTATTATCCGTGCCGTTTCAACCGCCCTTGAAAGGTCGGAAGAAAAAATCAGGTGGGGAATTAACCCTTTGTCTTTTATCCATTTTCCAAGGGCGTAAGCCTGTTTTTTCCCGATCTCTGAAAGCGGGACATCAATATGCCCTTTGTACCGCTTTTCGTCACCGTTTACTGTATGACCATGACGGATTATGTAGAGTTCTGTATTCTGCTCTGACATCACTTTATCCTCTTTGATATCGCCTTGAACTCCTCTGTTCCGGCACGTTCAAGCACCTGAAAGAGGACCGTCTCAGTACAGGTAATAACTGCACCTGCATCTCTCAGAAACTGTAGAGCAGTCACCTTGTCGTCAACCTTTCTTGATGTCACAGCATCAGAGACGATGTGTACACTAAACCCGGACTTGAGGAGATCAAGTGCGGTCTGCAGCACACAAACGTGTGTCTCCATCCCGGCTACCACCACCTTCCTCCGGCCGGTATCTTTTAACGACTGAATGAACCGTTCATCCCCGCAGCAACTGAATGTGATCTTCTCAAGTGTGGCTACTCCCTCTATGGCATCTCTTATCGCAGAAACGGTCTGTCCAAGCCCTTTAGGGTACTGTTCGGTTATAAGAATGGGGATATCTGTGAGTTTTGCAAGTTCTATGAGGTGGAGGGTGTTTTCAGTTACCCTCTGACGTTCGTCCATCACCCTTGCAAGTTTCTCCTGGACATCGATTATCAACAGAACAATATCACTTCGGTCAAGAAAGAACTTTTCCATTTCATTCCTCCATCATGTCTATTATCTCTATGACCTTCTCAACTATCATCTCCATGACCCGTTTCCCCTTCTCCGGGGTCGCCTTCCCGGGGTCTCCCCAGACACCTCCCCTCCAGTATTTCATTTTTTCTTTGACCACAAGTGGCTTCGGGAACGAGGGGTATTCCTCAGGAGAGCGCCCCTTTACCAGTTCCGGTCTGAGTGCAAGTATAAGTGATGTCTCTATCTCCCCTGCGTGTGAGTCGTTTTCAGTCTCGGCAACCTCGGCAATCTCCTTCCAGAGCAGATCCCAGGGGGAAAGGACCGCCATCTTTATTCCTTTTAGTTGTTCCACCAACTCCTCTGCAACCTCCTTAAGGGCGTTCATGTGAAGCCCCCCGCCATGTCCGGATACGAGGAGAAAGTTTCTCATCCCCTTCTTATAGGCATCCCTTACCAGGTCTTTAGTAAGGATACGCAGTGTACGTGGCCTGATGGTTATAGTGCCCGGGTGTTCTGATGTGGAGGTGCAGACACCGTAGTGTATGGGCGGGGCAAGGAATGCCTTCTTCTTTTTTACCACCTCCTTAAGCGCCTCCTCCGCTATGATTGTATCGGTGCTGAGTGGGAGGTGCCTACCGTGCTCCTCCACGGTGCCATATGGAATGATGAGGGTCTTTGTCTTTTTGAGCCCCTTCTTGTAATCATCCATAGTAATCTCACCAAGTATCATACATCCTCCCTTTTATCGGTATTGTACTCATCAAGTGTTTCCCTTATCATCTCCCTCACCTGCCCATCCTCATCCTCTAAAAGGGGGAGGAGGAGTTTTGGCACCCTTGGAGACCCTGTTAGTGCAATAAGGTTTGCTGCATCTCCACGCACCGTGGGGTTACTATCATAAAGAAGTGGCACTAAGGGGTCAATTGCCCTTTCTATGTTTTCTTTGTCTCGTCGGGCAAGTTCCTCCATGAGGGCGGTAACACCTATTCTCACCCTTATGCGTTCGTCGGTTATGAGTTCTCCCACAAGGTCATACAGGGCTGGATCATGCAGAAACATATCCACGATGTTTTCAAGGAAACCCTTCTCCATGTAATCGGCTATCATCTGTCTGAGTTCTTCTCTGTCCAAACTCACTCCTTATAAACGATCAGTTCGGTTTTCTTGTAAGTTCTACCAGAAATGATATATTATTACCCTCAGTATGATAAAGTCTCTTACGACAACAGGGATCGGGAGCCTTCCATTTATCGATGCACAGGAGGCGGTGAGGTTTACCCTCTCTGCCTGCGATATCCCATTCTGGCCCCAGTTGCCCGCAAGATCGTACCTCGAGTCCATGATCCCCCAGTACGCAGAGGGGTTCCCGGGTGTTGTGTTTGACGAGAAAAAAGAGAGGGTCTATGTGAGAGATGACCCGGAAGATCTCAATATTTTTTATGAGGCGTTCTCTGAGAACAGGGAGTTTCCTCTTTCAGAGGAGGTTGCACCCGGGTGCGCAGAGTTTCTGAGGGCGACAGAGGGGCACCGATATGATGCCCTCAAGGGGCAGATAACCGGGCCCATGACATTCTCACTCGGGCTAAAGATGGAAGACGGCAGGTCTGTTTTTGCCAACGAGGAACTCCGTGAGGTCTCTCTCCTGCTACTGAAAAAGAAGGCTGAATGGCAGATAAAGGAGTTATCCGTGCGTGCCAGAAGCGTGATAATATTCATCGATGAGCCCATACTATCGGCTATTGGAAGCAGTAGTTATCTTGGCGTCTCAGAGGAAGAGACGATGAGGATGCTTACTGATATCGTATCTTTTATCAAAGAGGCCGGTGCTGTACCCGGCATACACTGTTGTGGCAGGGCGGACTGGGGGCTTTTAATGAGAACCGGCACCACTATAATCAACTTCGATGCCTTTGATTTTTACGACAGTTTTCGGCTGTATCCTGAGGATTTAAAGGAACATCTCCAGAGGGGTGGATACATTGCATCCGGCATAGTACCCACCACCGATGCGATAAATGATACCGGCCTTGATGAACTGCGTGACAAGATACTGTTTCAGATGGATGACCTTTCCCGTCTTACCGGGGGGATGGATGTTTCAGGTCGCCTTATACTCACCCCTTCATGCGGTGCAGGAGGGAGGAGCCGGGAGGAGGCGGAAAAGGTGTTCAGTTACTTAAGGCGGTTGAAGGAGACCCTGTTGTGAATGGTTTTTTTATCACATTTGAAGGGATAGAGGGCTCCGGGAAGACCACCCAGACCATGCGCCTTGCCGACCACCTGATAACATCGGGGCTTGATGTGGTGCTTACCAGAGAACCCGGAGGCACAATGCTTGGAAAGGAGATAAGGAAACTTCTTCTTGATCCTGCAATTGACCCGATGCCCCCGATCACCGAACTCTTCCTCTACTTTGCCGACCGCTCAGAGCATGTGGAGAGGCTGATAAAGCCATCCCTTGAAGAGGGCAAGGTGGTGGTATGTGACCGGTTCAGCGACTCGACCATCGCTTATCAGGGCTATGGCAGGGGGCTTGATCTTGAAGAGATAATAACTCTTGACAGGATAGCAAGGGGAGGGCTGGAGCCCAACCTTACGATACTACTGGATATGGATGTTTCAGCCGGTCTTGAAAGAAACAGAAGGGCAGATAAGTTCGACCGGTTTGAGGCGGAAGAACTTGACTTTCACAGAAGGGTGAGGGACGGGTATCTGGAGATTGCCCGAAAAAACCCCGAAAGGATTAAGGTGGTTGATGCTGGAAGAGGCGAGCAGGAGGTGTGGGAGGAGATAAGGGCAATTGTTACTGACCTTATCAGTATGAGGCAGGAGGGAAATGGGTTTAACTGATCCCCACACCCTGAGGGTGCTTGAGTTTGAAAAGATCCTCAACCTTGCCTCCCGTTATGCTATCACCTCACCTGGAAGAGAGGCGGTAAAGAGGATTGTCCCGCTTGGTGACCGGCAGGAGATAAACAGAAGGGTTGAGTTTGTCTCCGAGTTCAGAAGACTTCGTGAAGAGGGGAGGGAACACGGGCTTGAGCACTTTGAGGATATGGAGCCCCTTTTTACAAAGGCTGCCCCTGAGGGGGCTGTGCTTGACCCCCTTGAACTTCGTTCCTTACTGCCGCTTTTCTACTCCACGATTAATATAAGAAACTTTTCAGATATTAAGGAGTATCCTCACCTCTCAGAACTCGGGCAGTCGTTAAGCAACCAGGGTGATCTTTTGGATGAGATTGAGAGGTCTATCGACAGGGAGGGGTATATCACCGATGAGGCATCCCTTGAACTGCACCGGATAAGAAGGCACAAAAGGTCTGTGCAGGGACGGATAAAAAGACACCTTGAGGGAATATTAAGGCGTAAAGACCTTGCTCCCCATCTTCAGGACTTCTTTATTACAGAAAGGAACGGGAGGTTTGTCATACCCCTCAAGAGGGACTCCAAGGGGAGGGTTCCGGGCATCATTCATGACATCTCAAACACCGGAGAGACGATCTTTGTGGAGCCCTACGAGGTGCAGTCCCTTGGGAATGAACTCGAATCACTCAGGGCGGAGGAAAAGGTTGAGGAACTGAGGATACTCAGGCTGCTCACGGCTGAGGTTCGCAAAAAACTACCAGAAATCCGCCGTGACTACGAACTCCTCACCGAGGCTGACACCTTTCAGGCGGTTGCATCCTTTTCTGATGAACTTGCAATGGAGCCTCCCCTGATACATGAAGGAATGAGGTTGAGGATTGTGGGTGGAAAACATCCCCTGCTTTATGTGACACTGAAAAACCAGGGCAGAGAAGATCAGTATGTCCCTCTCGATATAGAGATAGGCGGTGATTACAGGGTTATGGTGATCACCGGATCAAATGCAGGAGGAAAGACGGTGGCACTCAAGACCACCGGGGTGATAGTGCTTATGGCACTTTCTGGAATGCACATACCGGCTAAAAGCACAACAGAAATACCGCTTCTTGGAAGGGTGCTTGCCGATATAGGGGACGAGCAATCCATAGAGGCAAACCTGTCCACCTTTTCGGCACATATCATAAGGCTTGGTGAGATAATGAGGCAAAGTGACAGGGAGACACTCGTTCTAATAGACGAACTCGGCACCGGCACAGACCCTGAGGAGGGTGGTGCACTTTCTGCCGCCATACTTAAACACCTCTACAAAAAGGGTGCCCTCACACTCGTTACTACACACCTTGGCCTCCTGAAGGGGTTTGCACACTCAGAGGAAGGGATGACGAATGCCGCTATGGAGATGGAAAGGGTTGATGGTGACGGCCGGTATAGTTACAGACCCACCTACCGGTTGAGAACGGGTGTGCCCGGCAGGTCTCACGCCTTCGAGATTGCAAGGAACCTCGGACTCCCGGACGAGATTATAAGAGAGGCAGAGGAGATAAGTGGAGGGGCTGAGAGGAAACTTGAGTCCCTCATAGGGGAACTTGAGCAGAAAAGGTTGGAGTTTAGTTCAAAACTCCTGATGCAGAATGAAAAATTAAAGGATATAGACAAACTGAGATCAGACCTTGAGAGGGAGCGTAAGGAACTCAGGTCAAAGAGAAAAGAGATAATTGATAAGGCAAGGAAGGAGGCAACGGAGTTTCTGAGGGTGAAAAAGAGAGAGGCAGAAGAGATCATAAGGAGACTGAAAAAGGCAGGCAGTGCTGAAGAGGCAAGACCTGTAAAGACAGACCTTGAAAAACTCTCTAAAGCAATACCAAAAGTTGAGGAACCTCCGCCTCAAAGACCTGTACCCATAGAAGAAATAAAGAAGGGGATGGCGGTGAGTGTGCCACATCTTGGTATAAGGGGGGTTGTGGAAGACCTTAACCTGAAAACAGGACGGTGTCGTCTCTTTGTAGATGGACGGGAACTGGAGATAGATGCCCACCTCCTCTCTTACCCGGAAGCCGGGGAAGATGTTCAGGCACCAGTTGCTCATACACCAGAAAGTTATGATACCAAAAAAGAGGTTTCCATTGAACTTAATATCATCGGTCTGAGGGTGGATGAGGCAATACCCGTGGTTGAAAGATATCTGAACGAGGCAGCCCTTTCGGGCATCCCCTCTGCAACCATTATTCACGGCAGGGGCACAGGAAGACTTGCAAAGGCAGTGCGTGAACACCTTTCAGGTCACCCACTCGTAAAGGGTTCACGGCCAGGAACGGATGAGGAAGGAGGCGAGGCTGTAACTGTGGTTTATTTTT
>CAYMML010000030.1:0-16967 GCA_964391515.1 uncultured Thermodesulfovibrio sp.
CGGAGGATGCGATGTAAAAAGCCTCTCTGAGTATTCTTGCGAGGTCTTTTATGTCCGACGATGTCCGCCTCCTGAAAGGCATCATTTCCTATCAGTTTTGTGGGCACCTGACCTGACATTACCACTATCGGGATCGAATCCATATATGCCGTTGCAAGACCGGTGACGGTGTTTGTGGCACCAGGCCCGGAGGTAACAAGCGCAACACCCACCTTTCCGGTAGCCCTGGCATACCCGTCAGCGGCATGAACGGCTGCCTGCTCATGCCTTGTGAGAATAAGTTGGAGGTCTTTATCGTCGTAGAGGAGGTCGAATATATTTAGTACAACTCCACCTGGATACCCGAAGATATGCCTTACCCCTTCCCTTTTGAGACACTCGATTACTATCTCGGCTCCTGTCTTTTTCATTTTGGACACCTTTACTCCTTAAAAGATATGGGTTTAATTTGAAATTTTATCATATATTAGATTGAAAATTCTATAAAAAGTCTGAAGGGGTTGTTAATACCAAAAAAAATTGAACCTGGCTATCTGATTTACTGTTGAAGGGAAATTACTTGTCCGTACCGGTGCAGAATCTGTAGCCCACTCCGGGGACGGTGAGTATGTATTCCGGTTTTGTTGGGTCTTTCTCGATCTTCTTCCTTAGATGCTGGATGTGAACATCTATCACCCTTGACCAGGAGTATAGCCTTTTCGAGTCTTTCCAGACCGCCTTCCTGATAAAGTCTCTTGATAGTACCTTTTCAGGGTTTTTTGCAAAGAGACAGAGGAGGTCAAACTCCCTTGGTGTTAGTTCTATCTCTGAGCCCCTTACAGTGACCCTTCTGGTTGCAAGATCAATATCTATTTCACCTGCAGTTATTGTCCCCTCTGATGGTGTGGTTTTCCTTCTCAGACATGCCCTCACCCTTGCTACGAGTTCAATCGCCTCGAAGGGCTTGACCACATAGTCGTCTGCCCCGCTCTCAAGCCCTATCACCCTGTCGGTAACCTCGTCACGGGCGGTAAGCATAATGATGGGTGTATCCAGGTGTTTTCCCCTGAGTTCTCTGCATAATTCAATACCATCACAGTCAGGAAGCATAAGGTCAAGGATGATCAGGTCAGGATTGTTTTCACTGATATACCTTCTTGCTTCGGCACAGTTTATAGCCGTATCTGCAGTAAAGCCCGCTATGGAGAGGTTTGCAACCAGAACCTTCAGTATATCCGGGTCGTCATCCACAATCAGTATATTAGACATCTACTGCTCCTCCTCTAATCTTTTGAGTTTAAAGTAGAACAAACTTCCCCGTTTCCCGGGTTCTGAAATAACACCTATTTCACCACCGTGTGCATCTATGATAGCCTTTGAGATGGCAAGCCCGAGACCGCTGCCACCCTTTTTACCCCTGTAAAACTTCTCGAACACCTTTTCGGCCATATCAGGACTTACTCCCGGTCCCCTGTCGGATATCCTGGTAATTATCCAATCTCCCGTCTTATACGCCTCTAAGTGGATCTCCTCATTTTCCGGAGAGTGCTCTATCGCATTGGTGATGATGTTGAGAAGAACCTGAAAAAGCCTGTCCTCGTCACCTCTGACCGGCAGGGGTTCCTCTATAGAGGTTTTAAGAGAGAGTTTTTTTGGTTCAAGGAGTGGTAAAACCTCTATTGTGACCTCCCGTATCAGGTGGTCAAGGTGTATAATGGAGAAGTGAAACTCCATCCTGCCGGTTTCGATCTTCTCAAGATCAAGGGTTTCGTTCACCATCCTTACAAGCCGGTCGGCATTGGATGTGATTATCTCAATAAAGGACATCAGGTCTTCAATATCACAGGCCTTGTTGCAATCTTTTTTGAGGTCAGCGAGTTTCCTTGAGATATAACTTATCGAGCCCTTTATAGATGTAAGGGGGGTTCTTAACTCGTGGGAGATGGAGGATATGAAATCCGATTTACGCTGGCTGAGTTGCTTATACCTATTTGTCATATCAAGGAGTTTTGCGTTGGTTGTCCTGAGTTCTTCCGTTGCCTTTTTGACCTCGTCCTGAAGGGTGTCCTGGTAATTCCTGAGTTTTTGCATCATTTCACTGAAAGACCTGTAAAGTGCATCTATCTCCTCCGTGAGCCCTTTGGCAGAGGGAAGGTCACCACTTTCAGGATGCTCCATTACAGTTCTTAACCTGTCAATTGGGCGGATCACGAGCCCCTTCATAGAAACATATATAAAGGCCACTAATAACAGTGAGACTAATAGGCCAATACCGGCAAGGATGAACCTTGAGCGTTCCATCCTCTTTAACAGGTGCTCAACGGGAATACTTATGCTGATAGCACCCCGCACATCACCAAGACGGTACTGCCCGTGGCATTCAAGGCAGGCAGGTTCCACCATGAGAGGTGCAATGTATCTGTATATCCTGGTGCCTCCCCGGGTTTCAATGCTCTGAAACTCATCCGCCCCCTTTCTTTCAAACTCAATAAGAGCCCTTTTTTCGGTCTGGTCGGGTGCATTTGATGGGTTTACCAGTTTAAGGCTCGTTATGTGAAACCAGAAGAGCCCCTCTTTCTTTGAATACTCCGAGAGTTGGCGTGTCACATAGGCGGGGTTTTCCTTTACGTACCTCTTACCCTCTATATCTACCACCTCAGGGTCTTTCAGATAGGGGTTTTTCTTTACCCAGGGGAGTTTTTCAACAAAGATGCCCCCATGGTCGGCAATCCACCTCCTGGTTAGAACTATCTGTTTAAAAAGAACCCTTGCCTGGGATTCAACCTGCTCAAGTATCAGTTTCTCGTGTCCCTTTTCAAGGAGATAGAAGGTGATGGAAAAGGTAAGCAATAGGGAAATCAAAGAGACGATAACTATCCTCCCACCAAGGGTATGCCCTATCCTCCAGATCCCACCCATAGGTTCATTTTATCATGATAAAGCAAAATTCAGTAATTAAGTCACTGAGTTGTTAGGTTATCAGGTTTGGTTATGTGGTGTTCGGGTTCGGCAAAGGGGTGTTTATTGAGCCTTACTCCTTGCATTACTGATTCAGGATGCCCTTTCGAAATGTCTGAGGTACTCCTCACCCTCCTGGTTTGGGTAGTTTACATCCACCCTTCGGTCGTCAGAGAGGATTCTCTTTATGTGCATCCTTTCCGTTTTGTCCAGTTTGTTCAGTTTCTTAAGGGAGTAGAGGAGTGAAAGGGAAAGCCCGATGAAACCTGTAAGTACCTCAAGATTGCTGATTCCTGTAGCGGAAGAGATAAGATACCCTGGGATTGCACTCATCACGAAACCCACAAGTGGGAGAATGAACCCGAGCACATAGCCCTTTCTGTGGACATCCCTTTTGAGACCCAGCATCACAGTGTCACCGACCCTGACATCAGGCCGGTCTTCAACGGTGAATATCATGTTTGCACCTCCAGGGCGGCATAGGCCGAGTTTGGCAAGCCCACACTTCCTGCAAGACTGCCCCTTCCCGAGAAGAACCCTTGCAGTACCACCGGCCTTTTCTATCACAACACCTGTTTCAACTATATTGGTTTTCACAATATATAGAATAAATGATGCCGAAGAGGGTATGTTATGATCTATATCATAAAATTACCTGAGGAGCAGATACTCTGAGATTGCCACTGAAAGCACTAAAGCAGCGGCAGGGATTATCTTGCGGTAACTCTTTCCCATATCTGCATGAAAGTACTCCCTCGTAAGGATAAGGCATACATGAACGGGCGAGAGAAGCACTCCTACATACCCCGCAGTGAAGGCAAATCCAAACCCTACAGGATCGTTTCCAATCAGGCTTAAGATGAGAGGGAAACTGCTGCTTACAAACCCGACGGTTATCCCTGTAAGAAGGCCGGTAATAAAGGGTAGAAAAAAGAGGAGTGTCATGGTGGGGATGGAGAGTTCAGCAAAAAAGAGGCTCAGGTTATTTACGGCACCGGATATCTCAAGAGTCTCCTTGAAAGAAATTACCCCGAGTATCAACAGGACCACATTCAGTGAAAACCCATTTTTTACAATATGTTTTACCTTTTTGGGCGGGTATCGGAGTATTAAAAGAAGCACAATGACCATCAGCACGATTGACAGAGCAAGCGAAAGGTTAAAGACAATCACCATTATAAACAGCAGTATTATGGGCAGGAAGTCAAGGAGAAATCCCCGTGGCAGGGGTGCTTTAGTGTGTTCATCCTTTTTGATCTTTCTGGTAAAGAGAAATCCGCCTGCCACCATTGTCAGTGCCCCGGGCAGATTAATAAGTATGTATTTCCGCAGATCAACCGAAGTCAGCAGAGTGGCAAGCACAATCCCAGGGTATAGCGGTAGGATCAGTTCCCACGGATGACGGTACCAGTAGTTCAGAAAGGTCTTTTCTTCCGGTGTAAGGTCGGTATTCCTGGTTGCCTCATCTACCATGGGGGCGGAAAAGTAGGCGCCCCCAACAGAGGGAAGCATTCCTATCAGCAGTGGCATGGATACTGTAACGGCCATTGCATTTCCAATCAGTGCCTTCATTGTCTGCATCATCCGTCCAAGTATGTTCGATTCCCGTAATATGGCCTCAAGAAAGCGTATAAATGTAAGAACGATTATCAGTTCCCATGTTATCCGGGAGGTGATGGTATTGCTGATCGCAAGAAACACCTTTTCAGGGCTGAGCATGTAAATGACCGCAAGTGACCCTGATGCCATGAGCATTACTGTACCCACGTTCCACTTTCTGCGAAGCAGAAAGATCATCAACGTGAAAATTAAACCTATTCTTAAAAGGTCAATCACTGCGATCAGCCTCCTTACGGAATACGATAACACAGAAAATATGTAAAAGAGGAGGATAAAAGGTTAAAATACAGTACAATGAATGTACTGAAGGGGCTCATAACATCAGGTAAATTTTCAGATGCGGTATTGCATCTGATCAGGACGACATCAACCGAACTCCCTGATGATGTGGTTTCTGCCCTCAGGAGGGCTCATGAGGGAGAGGCTGAGGGCTCAACTGCTAAACTCATCCTTGAAAGATATCTTGAAAACCTCCACCTTGCAGAAGAAAGGGCGGCACCCATCTGCCAGGATACGGGTATGCCAATATTTTATATACACTCAAAAGGTGGATGCACGATGCAGAAAGAGGTAACCACCGAGATAGAGCAAGCCCTCCGCATGGCCACAGAGAGGCAGTATCTGAGACCGAATGCGGTAGACCCTTTAACGGGGGAAAACAGCGGTGATAACACTGGAAGGGGGTTCCCGCCGGTCTATTTTTACGAGACCACCTCCGATCAGATAACGATAGACCTCATCCTTAAGGGTGGGGGGAGTGAGAATGTTAGCGCCCAGTACAGCCTTCCACATGCAGAACTCGGAGCGGGCAGGGACTTTGAGGGTGTAAGGAGGGTGGTTCTTGATGCCGTTGTAAAGGCGGCAGGCAAGGGATGTCCACCCGGGATACTCGGTATATCCATAGGGGGAGACAGGGAGTCGGGTTACAGGGAGGCAAAGAAGCAACTCCTGAGACCGTTGGATGACAAAAACCCGGATGCACTGCTTGGTGAACTTGAGACCAGGCTTTACAGGGATGTAAATGAACTTGGCATCGGCCCTCAGGGGCTTGGGGGTAAGACCACGGTGCTTGGGGTGAAGGTTACAGCACTTCACCGACTACCTGCCTGTTACTTCGTTACGGTGAGTTATATGTGCTGGGCGATGCGGAGAAGAAAACTCGTGATTGAGCAAAATGGTGAATTCAGGGTGGTGTGAGGAGGCGGTGATGATAAGGCAGATAAGCATACCGGTCTCGGATGAGGATGTCCGCTCTCTCAGGGTTGGGGATGTCGTAGAACTTGATGGTGTGGGGTTTACCGGAAGGGATACTGCGCACAAATATATAGTTGAGAGGTTTATCGAGGGGAAAAACGGCCTTGATGCTGAAGACAGGAGGCTGCTTGAGGCGCTTGAAGAGACGCTTGCAGGTGGGTTTATATATCACTGTGGCCCTATTGTCAGGTTTGAAGACGGCAGGTGGCGGTTTGTTTCTTCAGGGCCCACCACAAGTGCCAGGATAGAGGCATACCAGGACAGGGTGATCGAGAGGTTTAATCTGAAGATCATAATAGGAAAAGGTGGGATGGGCGAAAATACCCTTAAGGCATGCAAGAGGTTCGGGTGTGTCTATTTGCAGGGGGTAGGTGGTACGGGCGTGCTCAGTGCAGAGAGGGTGGTGGAGGTGCTTGACGTGTTCAAGAAGGAGGAGTTCGGCCTTCCAGAGGCCCTTTGGAAGATAAGGGTGAGGGGGTTTACCGGGATAGTCACGATGGATTCACACGGTAGTAGCCTCTATAACATCCAGGCATCAGAGATCTCTGAAAGGTTTTCTTCACTGCTTGAAGGTAAACAGGCCAGAGGTTAATGCCTGTTTGACAAAAATCGATCGGATTATATATTATTACAATTCATGATTTTACCATTACGGTAATCCTGTTTAGAGATACATCGATTGAAAATCGCAAAATAGAAATACAGGCGGTGGGTGTGCCGCCGGAGGAAGGTGGAGTAAAATGACGGATTTTGCCAAAACTGGTGAGGTTGAAAGGAAGTGGTATCTAATTGATGCCTCCGGGAAGACATTAGGGAGGCTTGCCACAAGGATAGCCTCGTACCTGAGAGGGAAGCACAAGCCCCAGTTCACCCCTCATGTGGATACAGGCGATTTTATCGTGGTGATAAATGCCGAAAAGATCAGGCTTACAGGGAAGAAACTCGATCAGAAGGTATACTACCACCATACAGGGTATCCCGGGGGGATAAAGTCGGAGACCGCAAGAAAGAGGCTCCAGAGGAGCCCTGAAAAGGTTATCATGAGTGCGGTATGGGGGATGCTTCCCAAAAACAGGCTCGGGAGACGGTTGATCAAGAAACTCAAGGTTTACAGGGGTGCTGAACATCCACACCAGGCACAGAAACCTGAATCTATAGATCTTTAAGAAGAAAACCAAGAAAGGAGTTTCAGATAATGGCGGATATCAGATATCAGGCGACGGGACGGAGAAAGACCTCGGTGGCCCGGGTCATACTCAAGCCTGGTACAGGGAGTATTGTGGTGAACAAGAAGTCTATAGACCAGTACTTCCCCAGGGAATCACTCCGGATGATAATCAGACAGCCCCTTGAACTCGTGGGAATGCACAACAAACTCGATGTGGCCGCCAATGTAAAAGGTGGAGGGCTTTCCGGGCAGGCTGGTGCCATAAGGCACGGGATTGCAAGGGCACTTACCGAGGTGGATGCGGATTTCAGACCAAAACTGAAGAAGGAAGGCCTTCTAACACGTGACCCGAGGATGAAGGAGCGTAAGAAGTACGGTCTTGCCGGTGCGAGAAAACGCTTCCAGTTCTCAAAACGTTAATCTTTATATACCTGTATCGTGGTAAATGTTGCAATATGTGGCGGCAGCGGTTATACAGGAAGTGAACTGCTGCGCATCCTCGCTAATCACCCTTCTGTCAGGGTAAAAGCAGTAACATCGGAGCGGTCTGCCGGCCTTTTAGTGACAGATCTTTTTCCACACCTTCAGGGTATCGGGGATCTGAGATTTGAGAAACTCGATCCTGAACAGATATCCAGGAAGGCCGACTTCATTTTCCTTGCCCTTCCCCATGCAGCATCGCAGGATGCCGTGGCGGAGTTTTACAAGAGGGGGAAAAAGATTGTTGACCTCTCTGCTGATTTCAGACTCAAGAACCCCTCGGTTTATTCCACATGGTACGAAACCGGCCACAGGTACGAAAAACTACTTAAAAAGGCGGTATATGGGATACCGGAGATATACAGAGTCAGGATCAAAAGGGCAGGGCTGGTGGCAAACCCCGGCTGTTATCCTACAAGTGCACTCCTTGGACTTTATCCGGTACTGAAGAAGAAACTTGTGGATACCTCTTCCATTGTGATTGATTCAAAGTCTGGCGTCTCTGGTGCAGGCAGAAAGGCAAGTATTCCTCTTTCGTACTGTGAGGTAAACGAGTCTTTTCGCGCCTACGGTATCTCCACCCACAGACACACTCCGGAGATAGAGCAGGGGATTTGTGACATCACCGGAGAGGATGTAAGGGTTGATTTTACACCTCACCTCCTTCCTCTTAACCGGGGGATTCTCACAACGATTTATCTGAAACTCAAAGAGGATATGAATACAAAAGATGTCCTCTCACTGTATAAGAAGACTTACAGAAAAGAGGTTTTTGTTCGGGTTTACGATGAGGGAAGATTCCCTGATCTCAGGAATGTGAGAGGAACGAACTTCTGTGATATTGGTCTTGCGGTAAACAACCGGACTGGCAGTCTTATAGTTGTTTCTGCAATCGATAACCTGATGAAGGGGGCCTCTTCCCAGGCGGTTCAGAACATGAACCTGATGCTTGGTCTTGCCGAGGAAGAGGGGCTTACCGGTTTTTCCGCACTTCCGTGAGTGTGGACAGGGAAATAAAAAAGATAACGATCTCAAGACGAGATATGAACACCCTTTTTGAGCACGCAAGGGAGGGCTATCCTGAGGAGGTGTGCGGTATCCTTGGTGGCGTTGACTATGAGGTAAAACGTGTTTACAGGATGACCAATACCGAACACTCCCCTGTGAGTTACTTTATGGACCCCTCAGAACAGTTCAGGGTCATGAAAGACCTGAGGGAAAGGGGGCTCAGGATGGTTGGTATTTACCACTCTCACCCGGATTCTCCCGCCTATCCGTCTTCAAAGGATGTGAGCCTTGCCTTTTACGATGATGCCGTCTATGTTATAATCAGTCTGATGGATGCTGTGCCTTCCTGTAAGGGGTTCAGTATAAGAGAGGGAGATGTGAAAGAGGTGGAGATAGAGGTTGTTGAGGAGGAGTTATGAGGTCTGTGGGATACATAACCCATGATATCTTTCTTGAGCACAGGACTCCTGCCTGGCACCCGGAGTCACCTGAGAGGCTTAAGGCGATCAACGAGTCGTTGGTTGGTTCTGATCTTTACCAGTTTCTGAAGACCATCCCGCCCCGCAAGGCAGAGAAGGAAGAGATATCCAGGGTTCATGACATCTCTTATATTGAGAGGGTTTCAAACGCCTCGCCGGGCTATCTTGACCCCGATACATACCTCTCTGAGAAGACCTATGAGGCTGCTCTGTATGCGGCGGGTGCCGTTTTAACTGCGGTGGATAACTGTAAGATCGGGGAGATAGAGCGTGCCTTCTGTGCGGTGCGCCCTCCCGGGCACCATGCAGAGCAGGGGCGAGCCATGGGGTTTTGTGTCTTTAACAATGTTGCAGTTGGTGCGAGGTATGCACAGAGGGCGGGCTACGAAAGGGTGTTTATAATAGACTACGATGTACATCACGGAAACGGCACAGAGCATTCCTTTTATGATGATGATACGGTATTTTATCTGAGCACACACCAGTACCCCCACTACCCCGGAACGGGAAACAGGGATGAGACCGGCAGTGGAAGGGGTGCGGGCACTACAAGGAACTTCCCCATGCCTGCAGGTGCAGGGGATGAAGAGTACTTAAGGGTCTTCAAGGACGAGGTGCCGGCAATTATGAGGGAGTTCATGCCCGATATTGTCATTGTCTCTGCCGGCTATGACCTCCATGTGAGAGATCCCCTTTCTGAGATAAGGGTTACTGACGAGGGGATAAGGGGGATCGTGCAGGGGATACTCTCTTATGGGAATATCCCGTATATTTTCTGCCTTGAGGGCGGGTATGACCTTACGGGGCTATCAAGGTCTGTGCTGATAACGATTGAGGAATTGCTCGAAATTGGATGATAGCGGAGGTGATTGGGATGAGACGAGAAGTGGTATATTTTGAAAAGCCTGGACGGCATAACACCGATGAATGCATTGAGATCATAAAAAGAGAACTCTCAGAGGGGAGGATCAGGCACCTCGTGGTTGCCACCACCGGTGGGGATACCGCACTCAGGCTCTGTGATGCGATAGATGTGGCGGGGGTAAATCTTGTTGCAGTTACTCACTCCTATGGATTCAGGGAGCCAAACACCATTGAGATAACCCCTGAAGACAGAAGCCGGCTTGAGGAAAGGGGTGTTAAGGTCTATACCGGCACAATGATCACCCACAATGTGGAGACCGCCTTTGCCTCAAAGTTCGGTGGTCTTTACCCCACCACACTGATAGCCCAGACGCTCCGCCGGTTCGGTGAGGGGCCAAAGGTCTGCTGTGAGATAGTGCTCATGGCAGCCGATGCAGGGCTTATTCCTGAAGGTGAGGAGGTGCTTTCGGTGGCTGGTACAGGCAGGGGGGCGGATACGGTTATGATAATCCGTGCTGCCACATCGAAGAGGTTTTTAGATCTGAGGGTTCTCGAGATACTTGCCAAGCCCAGGGGATAGAGTATGGGAAGTTTTGGTGAAGATGCCTTTCAGGACTCACGGGAGGTGGAACTGCTCAGGGAGGCTGGATGCCCTGAAAATGTGATAAGGCATATCTTTGCTGTTACAAGGCTTGCTCTCAGGATCGCCTCCAAATGTGGAAATAAGGTTGATACTGAACTCGTAAGAAAGGGGGCGCTGCTACACGATATCGGAAGGTCACGATCCCATGGGCTTGACCATGCAGTAATCGGGGCACAAATCGCAAGACAGATGGGTGTTGCCCCGGCCGTAGTTGAGATCATTAAAAACCACATAGGTGCCGGTATAACCAGGGAGGAGTCGGCAGAGTTAGGACTTCCTGTAGATGATTACCTTCCCAACACCCCCGAACAGAAGATAGTTGCCTATGCCGATAACCTGATAGCGGGTGAAAGGGAGACGGACTTTCAGGAGGCGCTTGAGAGGTTCAAAAAGATGCTTGGCAATGGACACCCTGCCGTTCAGAGGTTTATAGATCTCCATGAGGAGATAGAGTCCTGGAAGACTGAAAGGGCAGGGCAGGATTGAGAAACTGCTCAAGGGCAAATCTCCTCCTTTTGTCACCTTCAGTGGCACTGTGGTTAATTCCGGTTTTGACCCTCCTCTTTTTCCTGTCTTTTACTGGTGTTTCATTTGCTTTTGTGGAGGAGTTCCGGTATGACCTTACCTACCTTGGTTTTAAGGCTGGAGAGGCAACGCTCAGGTTTGAGACTGTACCCGGTGGGGTCAAAATCAGCACACGGGCAGAGTCTGCACCCTGGATATCCATCTTTTACCGTGTGGACGACAGGGCAGAGAGTATCATCCTCAGGGGGACAGACGGTGAGGGGAATACGGTATGGTATCCAAAGAGTTACCACCTGAAGATAAGGGAGGGACGGCACAGGAGGGACAAGGAGGTAATTTTTTCTGAACGGGGGCGGCATGCCCTTTTTATTGATCACCTAAAGGGTGAACGGAAGGAGTATGACCTTCCGCCTGGAACATTTGATCCACTGTCAGGGTTTTTTCTGCTTCGTGGAGTTGATCTTGTGCCCGGCAAGAGTGTAATATCAAGAATTTTCGATAGTAAAAAGGTCTGGGATGTGCAGGTAAAGGTGCTCAGGACTGAAAAAATAGATACCTACATGGGTGAGAGAAGGACGGTGGTTGTGAAGCCGGAGTTGAAATCAGAGGGTATATTTCTCAGAAAGGGGGATGTTTTTATTTTCCTCACCGATGATGACAGGAAACTACCGCTCCTTCTTAAGACAAGGGTGCTTGTGGGATCGGTGCTTGCCGAGTTGAGGGGAGGGAGGTTTTGAGCCTCTCCGTGGTGATGATTACATACAATGAGGAGCATCATATAAAGGATGCACTTGAGAGTGTAAAACAGGCGGATGAGATCATCGTGCTTGACTCCTTCAGTGAGGATAACACGGTGGCGATTGCAAGGGAATACGGCTGCACCGTCTATCAGGAGGAGTGGAAGGGGTTTTCAGGACAGAAAAATTCGGTAATAGAAAAGGCGACCTCTGATTGGGTCTTTCTTCTCGATGCGGATGAGCGGATCAGCACCGAACTATGGGATGAGATACAAAAAACCATCTCTTCGGACTCCGGCTTTGATGGCTACGAGGTGCCAAGAAAGAGTTACTTCCTTGGCAGGTGGATGTCTCACGGTGGCTGGTGGCCTGATTATGTGTTGAGGCTGTTCAGGAGAGGAAGGGGGTGGATACCCTCAAGACAGGTTCACGAAAGGATAGTGGTGGACGGTGGGGTGGGCAGATTAAAGGGGCATCTGATACACCTTGCCTATGAGAGTATCGGTGAGTTTGTTGAAAAGTCAAAGGGGTATGCCAAACTCTCTGCTCAGGAGATGCGATTGGACGGAAAGGGGTTCAGCCCCTTAAAGTTGATCTTCTCACCGGTAGTTACCTTTTTCAGAATGTATTTCATGCGGAGGGGTTTTCTTGATGGTATTCACGGGTTTATACTTGCTGCGTTGTATTGTTATTATACCTTTTTAAAATATGCCTTTTTATGGGAGGATGAAGGATGAACATAGGGGTAATAGGAAGCGGATATGTGGGGCTCGTTACTGGGGCATGCTTTTCTGAGTTTGGGGTGAATGTAACCTGTGTTGACAGAGATGAAAAGAAGATAAAGATGCTGAGGAAGGGTAAGGTACCCTTTTACGAACCGGGTCTTTCAGAGATGGTGGTGAGAAACCTTGAAAAGGGGCGGCTCGGTTTCAGTACCAGGATTAAGGATGCCGTGGATAATGCCCTGGTGATTTTTATTGCGGTTGGCACCCCTCCCCGTGGTGATGGCTCTGCCGATCTTGAGTACGTGAGGGCGGTTTCAGAGGAGATTGCCTCTTACATGGAGAGTTATAAGGTTATTGTTACAAAGAGCACCGTCCCTGTGGGAACCGGAAAGAGGGTCAGGGAGTGGATAAAAAAGAAACTTAATAGTGATGTGGATTTTGATGTTGCATCAAACCCGGAGTTCCTCAGGGAGGGTTCCGCTATTGAGGACTTCATGCGGCCTGACAGGGTGGTGATCGGGGCAGAGACGCCTCAGGCTATTGCCATTTTAAAAGACCTTTACAGACCCCTTTATCTGATAGAGACACCGGTGGTTATCACCGATATAGAGACGGCAGAGTTGATCAAATATGCCTCCAACTCATTCCTTGCAACGAAGATATCATTTATAAACGAGATTGCAAACCTCTGCGACAGGGTGGGGGCAGATGTGCATGTGGTGGCAAAGGCGATGGGGCTTGACAGAAGGATCGGCCCAAAGTTTCTCCACCCGGGGCCCGGTTACGGTGGGTCTTGCTTTCCTAAGGACACGAGGGCACTGCTTCATATAGCAGAGGAAAATGGTGTTGAACTCTCTGTGGTAAAGGCCACGGTGGAGGCAAACGAGCGGCAGAGGGAACTCTCGGTGAGCAGAATTGAGGGACTTCTTGGCGGACTCAAGGGGAAAAAGGTGGGTGTTCTTGGGCTATCCTTCAAGCCAAATACGAACGATATCCGTGAGGCACCCTCTATATACATCATACAGAGGCTTATAGAGAAGGGGGCAAGTGTTTCCGCATATGATCCCGTTTCCATGCCGGATATGAAAAGGATAATTAATGAGGTCACTTACAAAAAGGATCCATACGGGGTTGCAAGGGGAGCAGATGCGATTGTGCTCATCACCGAGTGGAATGAGTTCAGGAGTCTGGATCTCGAAAGAGTAAGGTCACTCATGAAGGAGCCTAACTTCGTTGATCTCAGGAATGTCTATGAGCCGGAGATGATGAAAAAGATCGGCTTCAGGTATGTGTGTGTGGGGAGAAAGAGGGTCGGATAGGGTTACCCGAGGAAGTCTCTTGGTTTTCCGGCACCCCTGTGGGGACCCACAAGACCGTCTTCCTCAAGGAGTTGCATTATCCTTGCAGCCCGGTTGTACCCAATCTTGAACTTCCTCTGAATTGAAGATATGGATATCTCTCCCTTTGAAGAGCCAAACTCGATCACCTTCTGGTAGAGTTCGTCCCTCTCCTCATCTGATGAACCACCTTCACTCTGGGGCTCAATCTCCATGGATTCAAATAGAGAGTAATCGGGTGATGCCTGAGACTTGATGAAGTTTGTCACATTTCTGATCTCATCTTCAGACACATATGCACCGTGTATCCTTACGAGTCGTGCCCCTGGCATCATGAGTAGCATATCACCCCTGCCTATTAGTTGTTCCGCACCCTGGGTGTCGAGTATCGTCCTTGAGTCCACCTTTGTAGAGACCTGAAAGGCCATACGGGTGGGAAAGTTTGCCTTGATTATGCCGGTGATTACATCCACAGAGGGGCGTTGTGTTGCCACAATGAGGTGTATGCCCGATGCCCTTGCCATCTGTGCAAGCCTCACAATGGAGTCCTCCACCTCCTTTGAGGCTGTGAACATGAGATCGGCAAGTTCATCTATTATGATGACGATGTAGGGGAGTTTCTCATCGTCGCTCACCCTGAGGTTGTAGTTTTCAATGTTTCTCCTGCCCTCTTCTGCGATCAGTCTGTAACGGCGCTCCATCTCGATGACCATCTTTTTGAGAGCAATTGTGGCATCCTTCGGGTTTGTTACTACGGGGGCAAGGAGGTGGGGGATACCGTCGTAGGCGGAGAGTTCAAGGAGTTTCGGGTCTATCATGAGCATCTTCACCTCATCGGGTCTTGCCTTATAGAGGATGCTCATGATCATGGAGTTTATTGCAACGCTTTTGCCCGAGCCGGTTGTGCCCGCCACGAGGAGATGGGGCATCCGTGTAAGGTCGGATACGATGGCACGGCCGTAGATGTCCATGCCTACGGCAAGAGTGAGTTTGGAGTAACTCTTTTTAAAACTCTCTGAGCCCACGATCTCCCGTAGTGCCACAACACCCCGCTTTTTGTTAGGCACCTCAATGCCAAGCGGGGTTTTCCCGGGGATGGGTGAGATGCGAACGCTGAGCCCTCCCATAGCCCTTCCCAGGTCATCGGCAAGGGATACAATCTTGCTTATCTTTATACCGGGTGCCGGTTCAAACTCATACATGGTGACAACCGGACCGGGATGCACCTGTGTAACCTTTCCTGTAATGTTAAAGTCCCGTAGTTTTGCCTCCAGTATCTCCGCCTGCTCCAGCAGTTCGTCCTTGCCCGGTTTTTCAGGCCTTTCATGGACCGAGAGGAGTTCAATTCTGGGTAACCTGTACCGGCTGAGGTCATTAGATGCATGGCCGGACGGTGGGGTATCAGGATGGGGGACGGAAGGTCGTGCAGGGGCAAGAAAGACCTCCTCATTAGTTGTTGAGGGAGGCTCCGATGAAGGAGAATCCACTACTTTCACTCCGGTTTTTTTTGGTTCTCTTTTTCTGTTTTTAAAGAGTCTTTTTGCTGTTTCAGGCAGGGGGTCCGGCAGGAGCATTATTACTGCAGAGAGAAAGAGCCCTATTGTGAATATATATGCCCCGGGTAGAGAGATAAACCTGATGAAAATGTTTGAGGTTTCTTTGCCTATAAATCCACCAGGGCTGACTTCGGTATGAATATTGAAGGTATCTACGACGAGGGAGACCAGGATTGGTGCAGTGAGAGAAAGCAAAATCACTCCTGGCAGGTGTATCCTCTTTTTTTCTTTTCCAAGTATCCTTTTTGCCCCATAAACAATAAGGGCAAGTGGAATAATAAAGGAGGAGTAACCAAACAGCGAAATGAACAGATCTGAGACATATGCACCCACCAGCCCACCGTAGTTTCTGACAACATCCGTTCCCGTAGAGAAGAATGAAGGATCCCACCTGTTATAACTTACCAGTGAAAGCAGGAGGTAGATACTTGTGAGCATGAGAAAGAGACCACCTATCTCCTCACCTATTCGTTTTATACCCTGTGCCATAACCCGATTGTTTTAGTTCTTTCCCTTTTGTGTTAATTCTTAGCCGATCAGCGCGTAAATATCAGAACAGATATTATTATAACAGCAAGGAGGAGCCGATAGTAAACGAAGGGGCGCAGGGTTGCCCTCCTGAGAAACCAGAGCAGAAACCGGAGCGCAAACACTCCTGAAATGAAAGAGGCAATGACACCCGTAATAATTGTGTCCGGCTCGCCGATGGATGCCGCTTTGTTAATATGAAGCATCTCAAGAAGAAGGGCACCTCCTATCACCGGGATGGAGAGCAGAAAGGAGAAACGACCCGCCTCATCTCTCTTTACCCCAAGAAACAGTGCCGTTGCTATTGTGACCCCGGAACGGGACACCCCCGGAAAGATGGCAACGGCCTGTGCCACCCCGATAAGCAGTGCTGCCGAATACCCTATGGAGTTAAGCGTGCCAGCACCGACTTTACGCTCAGATACATACATATAACCACCAAACAGAATCAGCATAATGGCGATGAAGATCGGTGATCTCAGATGAGAAGATACGGTATCCTCAAATAACACCCCCATAACACCTGCCGGAACGGTGGCGATGATAATCTTTAAAAGCAGGTGTCTTTCCCTTAAAAGAATCTCCATTATCTTTTCCCTCATAACGATTAAGAGGGCAAGGAGTGTTCCCCCATGGAGTGCCACATCAAACCCAAGGGTATCCACAGCCCCCTCCCAGCCCATCAACTTCGGAAGGAGAACAAGATGTGCCGTGCTACTTACAGGGAAGAACTCCGTAAGCCCCTGAAGTATACCCAATATTATTGCCTCAAACATGGAAGACATTATATATAATTATGCTCAGCGGGTGCATTTCCGATCCGTGTTTTAGTCCTCGTGAGCCTCCGGGGAGATGACACGAAAAACCCCTCCCGCCTGAGCCGGTAATCTGCTCTCTGCTCTTTCTGCAGTGGGAGGCTCATTTGGGATAAAAAAACGAACTTTTATGGCAGGCGATTAAAAAACGTTTGCCGCAATATTCTGGCTTATAACCTGCTCCCCAATGTTTTGACTGATGGCAGTGAATCCTGAGAACCTGTGGGTTCCGGTCATGAAGCCTGATCTTCCTTCCAAATGCCTTGAATCACATTCCAACGCAGTAAATAC
>CAYMML010000031.1:0-15971 GCA_964391515.1 uncultured Thermodesulfovibrio sp.
TGTTTGAGCCATTCAGAATATACTCTCATACCACCTGCCCCCAACCAACTTTATAAACGCAACTAACGCAATTAACACAACAAACGCAATAAACCCAATCAACGCTATTAACGCAATGAACGAAATAGACCAAACAGACCAGATAGACGAGACAGACGAATTTTTTGCAGATATGAAAGAGGTGGGAGAAATGGTGTAAAATACACCTCTATGCCGATTGTTTACTTTTACAGAAGGCCGGTTCTTGAGGGGTATGCCCTGAGAAACCTCATATCCGCTCTTGAGGAGGCGGGAGGTGGTTCCATTCCCATCCCCGAGGGGATCGAGTCGGAGTACTGTTACTATGTGGAGTTAACCGGCAGCCTCTCAGATACCGAAAAGGGGCGTCTTTCCTGGCTTCTCAGTGAGACCTTCTCTCCTGAGGATTTTTCAGAGGCATCCTTCCTTAACGGTACCGATGGTCTGGTGGTGGAGGTGGGGCCAAGGCTGAACTTTACCACCTCCTGGTCAACCAACGCAGTGAGCGTATGCCATGCCTCTGGGCTTAAAATGATCAAGAGGATAGAGCGTTCACGGAGGTATCTACTCCGGTTTGGTAGGAGCCTTGATGAGAGAGAAAAGGATGAGTTTCTCTCTATATTCCTGCCTCTTATTCACGACAGGATGACCGAAACGGTATATCCTGAAAGGCTTACCACCTTCGAGACCGGGATCAAACCCGAAGGTGTCTTCATCGTGCCGCTTATCGAGGAGGGTAAGGAGGCACTGAGGAGGATAAACCGTGAGATGGGGCTTGGGCTTGATGACTGGGACATCGAGTATTACTACAACCTCTTTGTAAAAGATATCGGAAGAAATCCCACCAATGTGGAGTGCTTCGATCTCGGGCAGTCTAACAGTGAACACTCAAGACACTGGTTTTTCAAGGGAAGGCTTATAATAGACGGCAAAGAGGTGCCCGGCTCACTGATAGACCTTATCGGGGAGCCTCTTAGGAGAAACCCCCGTAACAGTGTGATCGCCTTCAGGGATAACTCAAGCGCCATCAGGGGGTATGAGATAGAGGCTTTCGTGCCTGAAAGGCCGGGTATGCCCTCTCCAATGATAAACGCCCGGAGTAACTACCACATAATCTTTACTGCCGAGACACACAACTTCCCCACAGGGGTTGCCCCCTTTCCGGGTGCTGAGACAGGAACGGGTGGAAGGATCAGGGATGTGCATGCCACCGGGAAGGGCAGTCTGGTCATTGCAGGGACTGCCGCCTATGCGGTGGGAAACCTGCGAATACCGGGGTATCCCCTTCCCTGGGAGCCTGAAGACTTCGTTTATCCCACGAACCTTGCAACCCCACTTCAGATCGAGATCGAGGCAAGCAACGGTGCATCCGATTACGGGAATAAGTTCGGTGAGCCCCTGATCCAGGGATATACAAGGAGTTTTGGTCTCCGGCTCCCGGGTGGAGAGCGGCGTGAGTGGATAAAGCCCATAATGTTTACGGGTGGTGTCGGGCAGATGGATGCCCGACATATAGAAAAAGATAGCCCCGAGAAGGGGATGCTCGTGGTGAAGGTGGGTGGGCCTGCCTACCGGATCGGTATCGGGGGCGGGGCGGCTTCGAGCATGATCCAGGGTGAGAATGTGGAGGAACTGGACTTCAGCGCCGTTCAGAGGGGTGATGCCGAGATGGAGCAGAAACTGAACAGGGTGATCCGTGCCTGTGTGGAACTTGGTGACGATAACCCCATTGTGAGTATACACGATCAGGGGGCGGGTGGAAACTCCAATGTGGTAAAGGAGATAATCTACCCTGCCGGGGCAAGGATTGAGATTAGAAATGTCCTCCTTGGGGATGAAACCCTCTCTGTGCTCGAGATCTGGGGGGCGGAGTACCAGGAAAACGATGCCCTCCTCCTCAGACCTGAAAGCCTTGATCTCTTCAGTAGTCTCTGTGAGCGGGAGAAGGTGCCCTTTTCGGTTATAGGGGAAATAACGGGAGATGGCTACATTGTGCTCCACGACTCTCTTGATGGGAGCATCCCTGAAAACCTGGAACTCGAGAAGGTGCTCGGTAAGATGCCCAGGAAGACCTTTGAACTCAGGACAATACCCCCTCAACTTGAACCGTTGAAACTGCCGGAAGGCACCACGGTAGGGGATGCCCTTGAGAGGGTGTTGAGACTCCTTTCGGTGGGCTCAAAGAGGTTTCTCACAAATAAAGTTGACAGGAGTGTAACCGGACTTGTCGCAAGGCAGCAGACCACGGGGCCACTTCAACTTACACTCTCCGATGTGGCGGTGGTGGCACAGAGTTACACCGGCTATACCGGTGCAGCCATAAGCATCGGCGAGCAGCCCATAAAGGGGCTCATAGACCCTGCCGCCATGGCAAGGCTCTCCGTTACGGAGGCGGTAACAAACATTGTCTGGGCAAGGGTCTCGGCACTTGAAGACATCAAGTGTTCGGGTAACTGGATGTGGGCACCAAAACTCCCGGGTGAAGGGGCAAGGCTTTATGAGGCGGCAAGGGCGTTGAGGGATATATTAAACGATCTGGGGATTGCCATAGATGGTGGTAAGGACAGCCTCTCTATGGCGGCGCTTGTGAAAAAACCTGACGGGACATCTGAGGTGGTAAAATCACCCGGGACGCTGGTTATCTCTGCATATGTGACGGTGCCGGATATAAGGAAGGTGGTAACACCTGATATAAAATCGCCGGGTGAGAGTGTGATCTGTTATGTTGACCTTGGTGGTGGCCGTTACCGTACCGGTGGCTCCGCACTTGCGCAGGTCTATGGCCAGGTGGGTGATGAGTCTCCAGACCTTGAAGACCCTGAACTCCTCAAACGGGCATTCAACGCCGTTCAGGAATTGATAGACCGGGGGCTTATATGGGCAGGCCATGATATCAGTGATGGCGGGCTGGTTGTGGCACTGATTGAGATGGCCTTTGGTGGTAATTCAGGGCTTGAGATAGGAGTTCCCACAGGGGTTGGAGAGATGGAGTTTCTCTTTGCAGAGGAGCCCGGTCTTTTGATGGAGGTAAAATCAGAAGAACTGGATAAGGTCGAAGAGGTCTTCAGGAGATACGAAATCCCTGTAAGGGTGGTTGCAGAGACGAAAAAGGACTTGAAGGTAACTGTGAGAAAGGGGGATGAGGTTCTTTTTGATGCCGATATGAGAGACCTCCGCTCTGTTTGGGAGGAGACCAGTTACAGGATAGAACTGCTTCAGTCTAACCCCGAGACGGCGGAGGAGGAAAGGCGGGCGTCTTACGACCGGAAGGGGCCTGCCTACCGGTTGAGTTTCAGACCCGTGGATACCGATCCTGAAATCCTGAACAGGGAGAATAAGCCGAAGGTCGCAATAATCAGGGAGGAGGGCAGCAACAGTGACCGTGAGATGGCGGCAGCCTTTAACAGGGCGGGGTTTGAGGTATGGGATATAACCATGACCGACCTTGCCTCGGGAAGCATCGGGCTCGGAGAGTTCAGGGGTGTTGCCTTTGTGGGTGGTTTCAGTTATGCCGATGTGCTCGACTCTGCAAAGGGCTGGGCGGGCGTGATAAGGTTCAACCGGAGGGTAAAGGAGGAGTTTGAGGAGTTTTACAGGAGGGAGGATACCTTCAGCCTTGGAGTATGCAACGGCTGTCAGTTGATGGCACTGCTTGGCTGGGTGCCCTGGGAGGGGCTTGGCGGAAAGGAACAACCCAGGTTTGTGCGTAACCGTTCCGGGAGGTTTGAGTCCAGGTTCTCCACCGTGCGGATAATGGAATCGAACTCTATCTTTCTTAAAGGCATGGAAGGTTCGGTGCTTGGGGTATGGGTTGCCCATGGTGAGGGGAGGGCGTACTTCCCTGACGAGACGGTATTTGAAAGGGTCATAGAGGAAGGACTTGCCCCTATCAGGTATGTGGACGACGATGGAATTGAGACCGAGACCTACCCATTTAACCCGAACGGTTCTCCAAAGGGGATAACCGCATTAATCTCACCCGACGGTAGACACCTTGCGATGATGCCGCATCCTGAGAGGACATTCCTCAAGTGGCAATGGGCGTGGATGCCGGAGGAGTGGGAGAGAACGCTTGATGCCTCTCCCTGGCTAAGACTTTTCCAGAATGCAAGAACCTGGTGCGAGGAGACCCTCTAATTCAGCCCGAACTTTTTTATCAGTTCCGGTGTAGAGAGTTTCGTAAAATCCCCTGGCACAGACCTTTTAAGCACCTTTTTAGAGCCTTCAGAGAGTTCCTCTATTAGTTGTTTGTGAATCTTCTTTGGTGCCGAAAGATACAACCTGGGGGTTCTGCTCTTTTTGACGATCTCATCGATCCTTGATGCTATCTTACGGATGACCTTTCTTTGCTCTTCAATTACCAGATCGTGTGGCTCACCATACCCCTTTAGAGAGCCACGCTCACCCCCCATACCAAACCGTCCTGCCTGGTCTGTTAGTTTTTCCCCGATCCTTTCATGTGCTTCCTTATGGGTAAACTCTTCCATAATCTCAAGCCTGGGCGTTCCCCTGTCGGTGTGATCAAGTGAAAAGGCCTTGAAGTGACCGAGATCTGATACAATTACCAGAGGTTTCATACCGGCACCTCCTTTTTGGTTGTTTGCCGGAGAGAAGGTTATTCAAATAGCCTTACCAGTTGCTCAGCCTTGCTCTCCAGCCCCTTTTTCAGATCTTCCTGCTCCCTCCTGTACCGGAATAACTCATCTGCAATGTTGAAAGAGGCAAGAATTGATGCCTTTAGTGGTGATATGTTTGGGTTGGCTTCTATCACCTCCTTTATCTGGCCTTCAACGAAACTTGCAAGGGATAGGATGTACTCATCTGTGGCATCTCCCTTGATACGGTATTTTTGTCCAAGTATTGTAAACTCCACAGTGCCCATCTTCGGGCCTCCTATATCTGAATGGATTCGAGTTCGGTGAGTAGTTCCTCCAACTGACCCTTTACAGAGGACTTCTCACCCCTCAGCCTCTCGATCTCAAGGTTTTTCTCATCGAGCATTGCCTCAAGTTCTGCTATCCGTCTTTCCAGTGCTGCCTTTTCCTCTTTAAGGGAACGAACCTTCTCAATTGCAGATGCAATTTTTGACTCAAGATCACTGAGTGTCTCCACCGTATAATCCTCCTTATCCTTGAATAATGATCCCATAGAATTTCCATGCAAGAGGGGTGATCAATACTCTCCATCCCCTGTAACTTCATTATACCATCTAAGGATGATCTCTTTCATCACCCTGGCGTTGAATCCGTGCCACCTCTTTCTCTCTTTTTTGTTGGCAAGCAGTGTGCTCTTAAACCGGTTGAATGCCCCCTTGCCGTTCAGGGCATGAAGAAGGCTATCTTTAAGAACTGGATCATTCACCGTAAGGGCAAACCTTCTCATTGTGTTATAAGCCTCAGTAGAGTCTCGTTCAGGTATCCTGACATACCGGCCCGGGTTCATGAGGACATGAATTGTCTTTTCAACGATCTCTTCCTCAGGGTAGTCAATTTCTGCATCCATGTTTACAGAACTGTCAAAGATAACCCCTCTGTCGTCATCGTCTTCACACTCTTCAATATAGAGTTTTCTAATCAGGGCATCTATTTCTTTTTTCGGGATGGTTACAATGCTTCCATCTGATAGGTCGAGGTAGTAGTCGAAAACATCACGCCTTACGTCCTCCATCGCCTTTTGTATGGCGTCGTAGTTGAGGTTTTTTTTCATGATCTGGGTTGATCCTGTCATTGTCACAATACAGTCAAAGACACAAATGGCTCAAGCGCTATGTTATAATAAAACTCATTTTAAATAAAAATTGCAAAGGAGAGCAGATGGGTTTTCTTGAAAAGTTAGCAAATTACTTTACAGGACAGGGCGAAGAGGATATACCCAAACTGGGCAGAAACGACCCATGCTGGTGTGGAAGCGGCAAAAAGTACAAACGCTGCCACCTTGAAGAGGACGAAAAGAAGAGGTCGAGACAGCGTGCCGCTACCTGCTCGACAAACTGACAGACCTCCTGAGGGTGAGGTTCACCTTCCAATATGGGTGAAAAAACAGTATTTCAACCCCTTACGAGGGGAGATAAAATCTCTGTCTTTCTATACAGGCTGGGCATCCTGTTAACAGGTGGGGTGTTGATTGGCGTTGCGTTTTTCCTTCACGGGCTTGGTGGTGAGTCTGATCTCCACTCTCTATCAGTTTCCCTGAAGGAATACGAGGTCTATATCCTGCTTCCTTTCTACATTGTATCCGGTATCACCACGTTTACCATACATCTGTACATGAAAAGGTTCAGGATTTTTATTAAGAGGTTGTATGTTATCTCTCTTTTGTTCTATCTTGCTGCCATAATTTTGAAATTTCTGGGAGTTGGGTTTTCCGTTATTTTTTCTCCCCTTGGCCTTCCATTAACTCTATCCCTTTCTGTATGCATCGGATTTGTGGCCATCAAGGAGGCATTCTGTTTCAGGATGATTGAGGGGTATCTTTTTGGAATGCTCTTTCCCCTGACTGCGGTGCTCTTTGGTGTGGGGGTTGCTGACCTTAATGCATTGAGGGTGATTTTCTATCTGAATGTGGTGCTTTATGTTGTGTTCATGATACGGAAGGTTCCAATGCCTTTTGCCTACGATATAGGAGACAAGACCGCTTATGAGCACTGATCTTGATCTCCCGATGAGGTTGATTTGAAACACACAGGACGAAAACTCATAGTGCTTGGCCCAAGGGTGCTTATCTCTCCTGAATTTGGGGAGGAGAGGACATCTGCGGGGCTTTATCTGCCTCCAACGGTCAGGGAAAAGGAGGAGGTGCAAGGGGGGCTTGTTATCGAGACGGGGCCCGGGTACCTTTTGCCTGAGTCTCTGCAGGGTAATGAACCCTGGATGGAGAATAGGCCTCCTTCATATATCCCCCTTGAGGTAAAAAAGGGTGATTACGCCCTATTTATGAAAAAAGAGGCGGTAGAGATAGAGTACGATGGGAAGAAGTATCTCATCGTTCCTCATACGGCAATACTTGCCGTAGTGAGGGCTGAGGTGTGAGATGGAAGGGAGTGTTTAGGCGGTTAAAATAATCTATCTCTTATGTATAAGCCTTTTAATCGGTCTTTTTCTGATCTTGGGTTTTTTCCTTACTGCCTGTTTTGTGTTGGGTTGTTGTGGGACGATCCCCTTGTGTTTGTCCTTGGAGGAGTCTTCAACTGTGAAGGTAAACGTATCTTCTTCATTCCCGATCTCAATCGAGTTCTGAGTGATTTTGATAACCCTGTACCCGGAAATTTCATCATTTATTTTGACAAGCCTCTGCCGCTTCCCCCTTCCCGGTGTGGTATAGGGATTTTTTTTGTCTTCAATTAAGGCCAGCCTTTTTCCTCTATCAATTATGGTGCCATAAAGGATTATGTCAGGTTTTTCGGCAGGCCTTGTCTCATTGGCAACTTTTGCGGCCTGGGGTGCCCTGTCCGGGTGAAAGAGGTTTTTTTCGGTTATCAGTCCGTAGTCCTGCACCCTTGAGGTGCTTTGAGTAGATACAGGAACCTTTTGGGGCTGTACAGTTGAGCCTATGTCCTTTTTCGGGGCTATGGGCTCTTTGGTGGTATACGGTTCAGGGGAAAAATTATCGAGGCTATTATACTGGGTATATACGATAATGCCCAGGATTAGCGTGGCTGTCAACAGGATTATATTGAGCACCGTTAGATGTCGCATAAAACTATATTAACATAAACTATGCTACTCTTTTGCTGGTGATGAGAGTTTTTCTAACCTTTTCATCTCGTGTTCAATTAATGCAACGTACTGGGTCAGTTCTTTTAACTTGCTTTTAAGGTCAGATGTAACGAGCGAAAAGTAAAGAAGCGCAATGATAAATACTAATGAGATCATAACAAAGGCAAGGGCGGGCGGGTACTCAATCCCGAGTGATTTGGATAATGGGTCGAAAGCCAGATCAATAACCGATCCCGATGCTATTACGACAGAAAATACCAGCCAAATAACAGAGAGTTCTTCACGGAATCTTCGTTTTCTAACAAGTTCAAACACAACGATGAACAATACCAAGCCCGAAACAAATATGATTGTCCTTGCACTGAATGGCATATCAGTCCTCCTTTCTTAATAAAACCATAACTATGGCAAGCAACATCCTTATTACATATATAAAAGGTCTCATTCCCCTGTGCATTGACCTGCCATTTCTGTTTTCCAGCATCCTCACAGGTGCTTCAACTATGGTGAAGTTCCGTTTGTGCAATAACATGATTATGTTTACGTCGGGGTAGTCAAGGGGATAATCTGCATCTGTGGCGAGATAAGAAAAGGCCTTTTGGTCGAGCAGTTGAAATCCCGATGTGGGATCTGTAAACCTTGTACCGGTGTAAAGCCTTGCAATCTTTGAAAATATCCATGAGCCTATTTTCCTTGGCAGTTCCATTCTGTAACTTCCCTCAAGAAACCTGGAGCCTATTACAACATTTGCACCCGTTTCTTTGTGTGTTTTTATGAGTGTGGGGATTGAAAGGGGATCGTGCTGACCGTCACCGTCCATTGTTATTACAAGATCGTACCCATCTTTCAATGCTACTCTAAAACCTGTTTGGAGAGCCGCTCCATAACCGAGATTGTAGGGGTGTCTTATTACTTCTATACCCAGATCTGCTGCCCGTTTAGAGGTTCCGTCTCTTGAGCCGTCATCAACCACAATGATATCCACATCAGGGGAAGTCTCTTTTGTTTTGGAGATTACGCCAGGGAGCCTCTCCTCCTCGTTATAAGCAGGGATTATTATCAAAGTCCTTTCACCCATATCCAAGCCTATCTCCACCATGAAATGGGGGGTTTAAACATCCATGTAGTTTCTGGATATTTGTAAACACCGAATATATTAAAACTCCTGCCGGTGCATTGGCAAGTGAATTACTCCTCTGAAAAGTGCGAGATTCTGGCAGTTTTACAGTTTGATTTATCTTGAAAGGTAAGGTTAAAATCAAAGCATCGGGAGTGTATGGGGTTCTGGTGTCCCCCCCGGACTTCAAATCCGGTGTTCCCTGCCACAAGTGGGGAAGGTGGGTTCGATTCCCACACGCTCCCGCCAGCCGAAATAACTCCTCACCTTTGTCCCGGGTTTTTCAAAACAAACCACAGAGAGCTCAGAGAGCACAGAGTATAAAAAAGATATTTAAATGTTTCTCTCTTTGAATGCCTCACTTCTTTCCATCCTCCTCTTGCCTAAGGATAATGTGTTTCCCCGTAATATTTGTTTGTCTGTGTTTCATTGTTTTGCAAAGTTAGGGTTTATGCGAAGGTATTGCTAACCCCTCCCTTGACGTATCGAAAACCTTACTGGCAAGTTTTTTGCTTTTTTGCCCTAAAGAGTTTGTGAGTTTGTCCGATAAGATTGTAAAAATCATACAAAGGGAGGGATATAAATATGAAGACAGAAGGGATAAAACACTGTAGAATCTGCGGAAACAGGCTGTTTGAGAATGGTTATGATCTGTTGATACTGGAGATCTGTTGGAACTGTATTCCGGAGTATACACCGATGAGACTGATCAGTGAGAGCGTTGAGCCACTGACACTGCAGGAATTTTGACAGATGAAACCGGTACTACATAGGCATCCACTTGAGAGAAGGGAGTGTAGAAGGTTCAGGGTCCCGGGGATGACGGTGACATTCAGAAAAGGGGGACTATTGAGATGGTTCGGGACAAAGAGGGTTGAGGATTGCCCTGTTATAGAGATGAGCAAGGGTGGGATGAGGATGTTTGTTGACAAAAAGATAAAGGTGGGTGAGTTGATAGAGATGGAATTCTTCATTCCAGATTCTGAGAAGACTTTAGTCCTTAAGGGGAATGTGAAGTGGTTTAGCCCTGCCCCATCAAAGAGTTACCGGTATCAGGTGGGGGTGCAGTTTCTCCCTTACCGTTCAGGGTCAGGTTACAACCCACCGGAGATGCTCAAGGTGATAAAGGAACTTGAAACCGAGTATATAAACGAGGTCAATCCATTTCTGCGGGAGTCACCACGGCCATAACCACGAGTCTCTCTCCCCTTGATGCCTTGAACCCATGTGGCACCATGGGATCACAGATGATAGCGGTCTTTTCGTCTGCCTCAATCACCTCGTCTCCCACAATGAACTCACCTTTTCCTTCAACGCAATACATCATCAACCGTAAAGGTGCCTTGTGTGGAGAGAGTTCCTGCCCGGGTTCAAGGCACATGAGCGCTACCCTCATCTCGGGCGTCTCTGCTATCATCTGGCGGCTTATCGATTCGGACTTAAAACTTATGAGTTTTTTCAGATCAAGCACTTCTTTCATGGTATCCTCCTTAAATGTTTTCAGGATGAACGGATTAGCATGGTGGCATATAGAACCAGTCTAAACATCATCCTTTAAATTATGATAACCCATTGTTTTTCAGAAAACAATGATCAAGATCATATCAAGGTTTAAAGGTGACCCGATGCACAACCTCTAAACCATTCAGGAAGATGAGGTCGGCAGGCTCTCCTATTTGGGGCGGACTGCCTGTTGCGGCAAAGAGAATCTCCTCTTTTTTCATGCCTGCCTCTTCAAGACATTTTAACTCTTTAATGAAGGAACTTCCGTGTGGGAGAAACGCCGGCCCGGAGTCACTTCCTGGAAGAATCTTTACCCCGTTTTTTATGGCAAGGGATACTGTCTCAAAATGTTTTTCGTAAAATTTATGCAGATTTTTCCTCTCCTGCTCACTTTTGTAAACGCCATCAAGCGCCTGAAGGGCATGGAGGGTGGGAATGAGAGAAACCCTCTTTTTTACCATCTCCTCCAGAACCTCTATATCTGTGCCAAAACCGTGAACAATTGCATCCACACCGGCATGTACGGCATTCATGATATTATCCTTTCCGTTTGCATGTGCAAACACCCTGAGCCCCTTCTGCCGTGCAAGAGAGACAATCAAACGGAGTTCTTTAGGTGTAAAGCCGCCTTTTGTTATCCGGTTGTTTTTGGGATCGTAAACTCCGGAATTTATAACCTTAAGGTATTCAATGCCTGAAGAACAGAGGGTTTTCAGTTGCAGGCGGATATCTTTTTCACTCTCCACGCCAATTCCAAGCAGTTTTCCATAACCTCCTTTTTTATAAATTGCCTTTCCTGCCCTTACTACGCCGATCCTTTTTTCATCTTCCACAAGTATGGGTTTATGAAACCCCTCTCTTTGACCACCTTCATAGCAGGTTCCCACTCCATGGCTCCAGAGAAGGTGAAATGACTGACCCCTCTGTGAGGTGTGAAAGAGGTGAAGGTGGTAATCCGTGAATGGACGACTTACGGTGCAGTCTGAATAATCCAGATGTGCCTCCTTATTTGAGGAGACATGCTTGGTGTCAATTTTAGTAATAGTGCCTTCGAAAATGGTAATCAGGCATGAAACAGGAGGCTTGTCAGGTGATGCCTGGAGGATTTTTGACCTTATCAGAAGTGGACTGTTCATCAAGAAGCGGCTATAATGGAAGGCGGAGGGTCACGGTGGTTCCCTTTCCTGGTGTGCTCTCAAGTTCCACCGAGCCTCCGTGTTCTTCCATAACCCGTCTGGTCATGGGCAGTCCAAGCCCTACCCCCCGTTCTTTTGTTGTGAAGAAAGGCTCAAACACCTTTTGGGAGTCCTCCTTCTTGATACCCCTTCCAGTGTCTGATATAGTTATAAATATATATCCCTTTTCTTTTGATAACGAAACACTTAATCTGCCACCTTCCTTCATAGCCTGAAAGGAATTCAGTATCACATTGAATAGGCAGGACTTGAGCAGTTCAGGGTCGACGCTGATTGTCAAATTCTCAAGGTCGTTATAGTTTCGTTCAATACTTATGCCTACCTTTTCCGCCTTTGCCGTTACGAGTGTAAGTGTATCTTCAAGGAGGGAAACAGCCGATACAGGTCTTTTTGATAGTCTTAGTGGACGGCCGTAGGAGAGAAAGTTTTCTACAAGGCTGTTTAGCCTTTTGATCTCTTCCTTTATACGAAAAAGCAGTGCCTTACCATCCTCGTCCACCTTGCCGGTGAGGTGGTCCACACTCAGACTGATAAAGTTTAGAGGGTTCCTGATCTCGTGTGCCAGTGTGCCAGAGAGTTCCCCTATGGTTGCAAGGTACTCGGTCTCTCTGAGTCTCTCCTCAAGGAGTTTCAGCTCACGAAGCCTTTTTACCATCAGATTGAAACTCTCTTTGAGGTCACCGATCTCATCCTTTTCTGTAACCTCAAGAGATACATCAAGGTCTCCGGAGGAAACGGCACTTGCACCCGTAACCACTTCTTTAATCGGTTTTGTGTATCTGCTTGCGAGCCCGAAAGCAAGGAGGATGCCTCCTGAGAGAATCAGTAATGCCACTATTATACGCCTGAGGATGTGTGCTCTGAACAGATGTGTGATATCATCTGTGCCGATAACAAAGTGGATGTACCCCTGGTGTTCACCCTTTACCACGATAGGGATTATCACATTATACAAACTCCCCTTTCTCTGGACGAACTCCCCCTCCTCCGATCGGAAGACCAGATTGGTTATCTCCTCAGTTGCCGCTTTCCCGATATTAGACTCGTTTGTGCTTGCGCGGATCCTGATTGCAGAGTCAATGATATTTACCTCCCTGAGTCCCTCAGTGTGCATCTTTGCAAGGCTTGAGAGCAGATCGGTGCCGGGTGTTTTCTCCTGACGGGTCATTTCCTCTATGGCGACCCTTGTGGAGTCCATTATGTTTCCAATCTTTTCACCAAGTTTCCTGTAAAGAAGCCGCTCGGAATAAAAGTCAAATATCAGCATGGATACGACAATGGCAACGCTGAGGCTGACCATTATCAGGATAAGTTTTTTGTTGAGACTCCATTTCATGGTAGAAAAATAGTATATCAGGAATTGGGGTATTAGTGTATTGGTATATTGGTGTGTTGGTGTATTGGTTGCTTCATGGCTTCACCATTGAGCCAATCCATGTTTTTCATTATATGCTCGGGTTTTAAAGTGGCTTCTTTCTCAGCCTGAGAGAGTTGCTTACAACCGATACGGAACTAAATGCCATTGCCGCAGAGGCAAATACCGGATTGAGCAAAGGGCCGCCAAACAGGGTAAGCACCCCCGCCGCAATGGGTATCCCGATTATATTGTAAATAAATGCCCAGAAGAGGTTCTGCTTGATAGTGCGAAGGGTGAGTTTGCTTAGCCTGATCGCTTCAACCACACTTCTGAGGTCGCCCTTGATGAGGGTGATATCTGATGCCTCCATTGCAATGTCGGTGCCGGTGCCGAGCGCTATTCCCACGTCTGCCTCTGCCAGAGCCGGGGCATCGTTAATGCCATCGCCTACCATGGCTACCGTTTTGCCGCCAGATTTGAGTTCCTTTACCACTTGAACCTTGTCTTCAGGCAGAACCTCTGCATAGAAATGTTCAATTCCAGCCTCACTGGCAATCTTTTTTGCTGTCTCTTTGTTGTCACCGGTAAGCATTACCACATCTATCCCGAGTTTTTTAAGGCTCATTACCGCATCACGAGAACCTGGTTTGATCGTATCGGCTATCCCAAAAAGCCCCTTTACTTCCCCCTCTATTGCAACAAGGACGGCAGTTTTGCCTTCTGATGAAAGGGTGCTCAGAAGGTTTTGTGAAGGGGAGATGTCAAGACCGCTATCTTTTAAAAGTTTTGGATTGCCGATAAGTATAACCTTATCATCTATATTTGCTCGTAGCCCACCGCCGGGTATGGCCTCAAAGCGGTCTGGTGCAGAAAGCGTTACGCCCCTTTGTTCTGCCTCCTTTACTATTGCCCTTGAAAGCGGGTGCTCCGAGACCTGCTCAACAGAGGCGGAAATCTCAAGCAGTTTATCAACAGAGGTGTTATTCATGGGAATAATGTCGGTTACAACAGGCTCTCCAGTTGTGATGGTGCCGGTTTTGTCAAGGATAACCGTATCTATCCTATGAGCCGTCTCAAGTGCCTCGGCATCCCTTATTAGTATTCCCCGTTCAGCCCCCTTTCCCGTGCCGACCATTATTGCTGTGGGTGTGGCAAGCCCGAGAGCACAGGGACAGGCGATAATAAGAACTGAGATAAAGTTCATCATGGCACGTGTGAATGCCGGTTCAGGGCCAAAAAAGTACCAGATAATAAAAGTTATAGAGGCAACTCCTATAACGGTGGGCACAAATATGGATGCCACCCTGTCAGCCAGCCTCTGGATTGGTGCCTTGCTACCCTGTGCCTCTTCAACGAGGCGTATGATCTGGGCAAGTGCGGTTTCTCTGCCCACCTTGGTGGCTTCCATCCTGAAGGTACCGGCCTTGTTGATAGTCCCTCCAAAGACTCTCTCACCGGTGCTTTTGTCAACCGGTATACTCTCACCTGTAAGCATGGACTCATCAACTGACGAAAAGCCTTCAACTATGACTCCATCTACAGGGATCTTTTCACCCGGTCTGACGATGATGATCTCCCCGGTCTGCACCTCCTCAACCGGCACCTCCTGTGTGGTGCCATTCCTGACCACCCGTGCCGTTTTGGGCTGTAGATTGATCAGTTTCCTCATGGCCTCTGAGGTGCGTCCCTTTGCCCTTGCCTCAAGGAGCCTGCCAAGGAGAATCAGAGTGATAATAATGGCCGAGGTGTCGTAATAAACATGTGGGGTTATGCCGCTTTTAAGGAATATTTGAGGCAGGAAGGTTGCCACTATGCTGTAAAGGTAGGCAGAAGAGGTGCCCACAACAACAAGTGTGTTCATGTTAGTTGAGAAATGTCTGAGTGCTGACAGGGCTGCACGGTAAAACCTTGCTCCTGCCCAGAACTGGACGGGTGTTGCAAGCAGAAATAAAACGAAGGGGTTTGAGATAACGGGGAGTTTTGAAATACTGCCAATGAGGATTATAAACGAGAGAATGGCACTCGTAATAAGTCTTTTTCTAAGATCGGTATAGTCCTTTTCACGCGCGGTTCTTTCCCTGTCTTCAACCCCATCTCCGCCGGTATCTATATCGTATCCCTGAGCCTTAATGGCGGTTCTGAAATCCGAGATCCCTGTAATCGTGGGGATGTACTCTATTGCCGCCTTTTCAGTTGCGAGGTTTACAGACACACCGGTCACACCATAAATGCCCTTGAGTGCCCGCTCAACTGAAGACACACAGGCAGCGCAGGTCATTCCCTTTACGGTGATGCTTACCCTTGCGGTTGCAACATCATACCCCTCTTCTTTTATTGTCTTTATTATCTCCTCAAGGGGTATTTTACCGGCAGTCTCAAGTGATGCCTTTTCACTTGCAAAGTTCACCGAAACGCTCTGAACCCCATCCAGCCTTGAAAGGGCGTTCTCAACAGCCCTTACACAGGCGGCACATGTCATACCCTTTACAGGGATAGTGATGTTTATCTTTTCTCCGTCACTCATAGATTTTTTTCACCTCCATCAATTAATATTATATAAAAGCAGTATGAAGAAATTTTGAAGATTTTCTCCCTGCCTGGCAGGTGAAATCCATTTAAAGGAGGTTTGATTATGGCAAAACCTGTGATTGACTGGGATCTTTGTGAGGGTTGTGAGTCTTGTGTGGCTATCTGTCCGGAGGTTTTTGAGATGCAGGATGATGGTAAGGCTCATGTGAAGGATGAGAATGCCTGTGACACCTGTGATTGCCAGGAGGCAATAGACACCTGCCCTGTTGAGGCGATATCCTGGGAAGATTAGTAGTGTGGTAATGATTCGGGAGGGCAGATTAGTTGCCCTCCCGAAGTCTCTCCTCTATTTTATCCCTGTTTTCCCTGAAGCCCACAAAGACCTCATCACCGATAACTATGGTTGGGGTTGCGAGCCTTCCGTACCTGTTCTGGAGTTCCTCCCTTGCCCTTGCATCGGCCGAAACATCATATGCCTCGTATTTAATACCCCTTTCTGAAAGGTACCCCTTCAGTGCCTGACAGTCTGCTCAGGT
>CAYMML010000032.1:0-11244 GCA_964391515.1 uncultured Thermodesulfovibrio sp.
GAGGACTGGGAGTACCTCCCACCTCCGAAGTTCGATCATGGTGTTTACTAAAAACTTTAATATTAAGGTTTTTCACAGGAGTGCCGGATGTATCCGGCACTCCTTGAAGATTACAAAAATCAGGTCAGGAAAGGAGCAGGAATGTTCAGATTGAGCACCCCTCAAAAGGTTTTTGACATAAACGGCATAAAGATAGGAGGACAGCCCGGGGAGAATCCTCCACTACTTATCGCATCCATGTTTCATAACAAAGACAGGATACTTGAAGACAGAAAAACCGCCAAATTCGACCGTAAGCGGGCAACTGAACTTATACGGAAACAGGAAGAATTAAGCCGTAAGACCGGCATCCCGGCAATGGTCGCAATGGTTGCTAACTCACCTGAGGAGGCTCAGGTTTATATAGATTTCTATCTTGAGACCACAGACATGCCTTTTGGTATAGATATGTGGGTAGCCGAAAAGCGTGCCAAGGCTACCGAATACATCTCCAAAATAGGCGCACAGCACAAATTCCTCTACAACAGCATCACCCCCTGGGACAAGGATATAAAGGGGCAGGTGGAACGGCTCAAGGATCTTGGCATTAAGCATGTTGTAATACAGGCCTTTGATGACCAGGACCAGACACCTGCTGGGAGATTAAAGTCTCTTGAAAGCATCCTTGCACAGGGAGCAGACAGTTTTGAAACGATAATTGTTGATACTTCTGTAATGAACCTACCCTCTACCTCATTTTCATTGATTGCAAACAAACTAATCAAGGAAAAACTCGGCCTCCCCTGCGGTGGTGCTTATTCAAACGGTACCCACATGTGGAAAGAGGCTAAGGAGGAATGGGGGCTTGACGGTTTCAGGGCAATGGATGCCGTTGCACAAGGAATGTCCACAGCACTGTGGTCTGATTTCAACTTTTACGGCCCCATAGTTACCGCACCCCGCATATTCCCTGCGGTTGCCACAGCACAAATACTGATGAGCACACTGGTATATGATGAAACCGGTGAGATACCGGACAACGATGAATTACCTATAAACCGTTACTTCTCTGACTTCGTTCAGAAGGTTAGAGAAGGTGGAGCAAGAAGAAAAAAATAAACCATACACTACGAAAGGAGAGAAAATGGCAGTAACCACAATGACACCAAAGGAAAGGGTTTTGAAACTCTTCAACGGGGAAGAGATCGACAGGGTTCCATGCTTTAGCGGCATGGGGAATGTAACCGCCGAAGGGATGAAGAGCCTTGGGTACAAGTTTGCTGCGGTGCATCTGGATGCAAAGATGATGGCAGAATCGGCTGCCTCCACCTACAAGTTGTTCGGGTTTGAGTGCGGAGTTGTACCCTTTGATCTCTGCGTGGAAGCGGAGGCACTTGGCTGCCAGATCAATGTCTATGCCCATTCTGAGGATATTCTTTACCCCACCATCAAGGAAAAGGTTATACACAATGAAGACGAGATGGATATAACCGTCCCGGCAGACTTCAAAAACCTCGGAAGGATCCCCCTCATGAAAGAGGCAATAAGGCTGCTCAAAGAGGATATCGGAGATGAGGTTCCCATTGGAAGTTATGTTCTCGGTCCATTTACACTTGCCGGGCAGATCATGGAACTAAACGACCTCCTTAAACTATCTTTCAAAAAGCCCGACAAGGTTGGCAAACTTTTAGATGTCCTTGCAGATGCAATAATCATTGTTGCCAAAGAGTATGAAGAGGTAGGCGTTGATTTCATTACTGTAAGAGAGATGGGCGCCACATCTGATGTCTTGAGCCCAAGGGTATTCAAAAACCTGATCCTACCATACCTCAAAAAGATATTCAACGAAATCAAGGGGAATACAGTACTCCATATCTGCGGGAAAACAAACGATATCGCACCATTTATGATGGAATCGGGCACCAAGGCAATCAGTGTGGATCAGAAGAACGATATAGCAGAGACCAGGAAGAAACTCGGAAACGACGCACTTATCTTCGGTAACTACGATCCTTACAATGTGCTTGTTGCCGGTGATGAAGAACTTGTGAGAAACACCATGAGGAAGTGTATTGATGATGGAGTAAGCGCCGTATGGCCGGGCTGCGACATCTGGCCCACTGTGCCACCTGAAAATATGAGAGCCATGATGGACGAAATAAAAAATTATGGAGGTTAATGCTATGGCAACAGAAGAAAAGAAAAAGGAGATCCTGGAAAGACTCAAAAACGGTGTGATTGAGTATGATGAAGACGGTGTCAAGGAAGCCGCACAGGAGGCCCTTGATATCGGGATGGATGCAAACGAGGCAATATTTGATGGTCTTGTATCCGGTATGGAAGAGGTAGGCAAACTGTTCGAGGCACAGGAGTATTTTGTCCCTGAACTCCTTATGTGTGCAGATGCCCTTTACGCAGGCCTTGACATTCTGAAACCTCATGTAAAACAGATGGATCTGGGAGTTAAAGGCTCTGTAGTTATAGGAACTGTGGAAGGTGATGTGCACGACATTGGTAAAAATATCGTTAAGATGATGTTCGATGTTGCAGGTTTCACGGTTTATGACCTTGGCAGGGATGTGCCGCTTGACAAGTTTGTGGAAGAGCAGATAAAGACAGACTCTGATCTGGTATGCCTGTCTGCAATGATGACCACAACGATGGTTGGTATGCAGAAGGTAATTGATAAATTGAGGGAGAAAAACCCCAATGTGAAGATCATGATAGGCGGTGCACCGGTATCCAAAGAGGTGGCGGAGAAATGGGGTGCAGACGGTTATGCCCCGGATGCAAACAACGCCCTTCAGGAAGCGATCAACATGATCTCATCACTTAAGAAGATGCGTGACGAGGCAGAGGCAAAGAAGAGTTGAGATTTTCAGATTTAAAGAAGTCTCTCTTTCTTAAAGGGGCATCCGTTGCAGGCGTTGGAGATGTAACGGATGCCCTCCCAGAGGAACTCTGCCATCTCAAGAGAGGCATATCAATTGCCGTTCGAAAAGACCTTAACTCTTCAAGTGTAAACGAACTCATCTCACTTCAGAGGTTTATTGAAGATTATCTGCGGGATAAGGGTTTCAGGTTCTTTTCCATACCGCCTGATTCCGACAGGAGAAACGGCACATTTGCCTCGAGACTGTATGATCTTTTCAGCCACAAAACGGCTGCAACCTGTGCGGGGCTTGGCTGGATCGGGAAAAACGGGCTCATCATAAACCATAAATACGGCCCAAAACTCACATGGGCAACGGTTCTTACTGATGCTCCATTTGAGACGTCACCACCCATAACTAAATCGCTTTGTGGGGATTGTGATCTATGTGTGAGGCACTGCCCATCAGAGGCCCTTACTGGTGTTTCGTGGAACAGGAGCAATCCCTTCAATGAGATTGTTATATACGACAAATGCAGAGCCCTCAAGACGGAAAGGCATTACTTTGAAAACAAACCAAACTGTGGTTTATGTATAAATATCTGTCCCTATGCACGAAAGGTGTATAAGAACCTCTCCCTTAAACGGGTAGAGTCTCAAGTAGTATATTGCAGTTGATGGTTTACCCCGCAGGGTGTCCATGAACCATTCATGGACAAGCAGGCCCCGGTAGCCCCTCCGCCCCCCAATCCTCCAAGCCGGGGCCTCACCCTGCATTTAAATTGTTGAAGGAGTTGTAAAAGTTTAAAAATTTACCAAATAAAAGGAGGCAACAAATATGAGAAAGTTCAAGGTAATATTTCAGCCCTCTGGCAGAAGAGGTGAGATTGAGGAGGGCAAGACACTCCTTGAGGCAGCACAGGCTCTCGGTGTGGATATAGAGGCACTCTGTGGCTCTAAAAAGGTTTGTGGAAAATGCAAGGTAAGGATTGAAGAGGGTTTTTTTGAGAAAGACAACATAGAGTCAAGCATGGCTCATCTCTCACCATTTACAGACGACGAAAAAAAGCATATCAAACCTGAAGATGGCCCCAACATGAGGCTTGCATGTTCTGCAGAGATACACGGAGATGTAAAGGTCTTCGTCCCTGAGCGGTCAAGAGCGGGTAAGCAGATAGTGAGAAAGGCGGCAAAGGAACTGTCTATTGCACTTGATCCTGCCGTGAAGAAATACAACCTGGAAATGCCCGAACCCTCACTCCACGATATGACAACCGGCGACATGGAGCGGGTGATCTCCTTTCTTGAAAAAGAATACGGGCTTAAAGATCTTAAATTTGACTACCAGGTCTTAAAAGAACTACAGGATGCCATAAGAAAGGGAGAATGGAAGATCACAGTAACCGTCTGGATGGATCAGGAGATAATAAAGGTTGAACCTGGATTCGTAGAACCACTTTACGGGCTTGCCGTTGATGTGGGAACCACCACCGTCGTAGGATATCTCTGCGACCTTAACACCGGCAGGGTTATAAACACCGAGTCTATGATGAACCCACAGGTTCCTTACGGTGAGGATGTAATGTCCAGGATAACCTATGCCATGACAAACCCCGATGGGCTTGAGAAAATGCAAAAGGCAATCATTGAAGGACTGAACGAGATCATCGAACGGGTATCTGCAGACCTCAGGACAAATGGCAAAAACGGTGGAAGCAGTATATCAGATATGACCATCGTCTTCAATACAGCCATGCACCACATCTTCTTAGGGCTTAACCCTGAATACATCGGAAGATCACCCTTCATACCCGCAATTCAGAAATCTCTAAACATCAAGGCAAGAGATATGGGGCTTAAAATCAACCCGGGTTCGTATGTCCATGTCCTTCCTATTGAGGCCGGTTTTGTAGGTGCAGACAATGTGGGTGTCCTTATCGCTGAAGAGCCGTACAACCAGGACGAGATGGTGCTTATTATTGACATCGGCACAAACGGCGAACTCCTCCTGGGCAACCGTGAAAAGGTCTATTCCACCTCATGTGCTACAGGGCCTGCCTTTGAAGGCGCACAGATAAAGTTTGGTATGAGGGCTGCTCCAGGTGCGATAGAGAAAATCAGGATCGACCCTGAGACAAAAGAGCCTAAATACAAGGTTATTGGAAAGGCAGACTGGCATACCCACCTTGAAGAGATAAACGCAAAGGGGATATGTGGCTCCGGCATTATCGATGCGGTGGCAGAGATGTTCAAGGCAGGCATTATCGACAAATCCGGAAAGTTCAATATGGACCTCGAGACCCCAAGGGTGAGAAAGGGCTCAGATGGGAAGCCTGAGTATGTACTTGCCTGGGCTGAAGAGACCTCCATCGGCACCGATATCACCATCACTCAGGCTGATGTGAGGGCTCTCCAACTTGCAAAGGGTGCACTATATGCCGGGGCAAAATTGATGATGAAAAGGCTTGGTATTAAGACACTTGATCGGGTCGTCCTTGCCGGTGCATTTGGAAGTTATATAGACAAGGAGTCCGCACTGACTCTTGGGATGTTCCCCGACTGTAACATAGAAAAGGTCTATGCCGTGGGTAATGCGGCAGGTGACGGCGCACGGATGGCATTACTCAACAGATCCAAGAGGCAGGAGGCTGACGAAAAGGCTCGTTGGGTGGAGTTTGTGGAAATCGCCGTTGAACCTGAATTTGAAAAGGAGTTTATGATGGCAATGCATATCCCTCATATGAAAGACAAGTTTCCAAATCTGAAAGAACTCCTTTCTGCCCAGAACTCACCTGTTACAATAAAAGGGTAATTATATGGTGAAGGCAGAAATAGACCCGGGTATCTGTGGGCTTAAAACTACTGTGGTAGTCAAAAAGAAGTCCGGCAAGGAGTATGAAATACTCATAGAGTCTGACTGTGAGATGGTAGAAAAACTTGGGGAAAAGGTTCCGTCTCTCAATATGATGGACATCTTCAAGCGGATCACAGATAACCCAATCTATAAAGAGGGCACGGTATGCCTGAGGCATGTATCATGCCCTGTCCCCTCAGGCATACTGAAGGCCCTCGAGGTAGAGGCTGGACTTGCCCTGCCAAAAGATGTGAAAATAGTCTTCAGTAAAGAGAAATGAGAAAAGAAAGGGGTGCATTTTATGTCTGTTCTGCTTGAGGGTATCACCTTTGCACGAGAAATAAAAGACAAGGTTCGTGAGGGTGTCAGGGAACTGAACGAAAAAGGCATTGAGGTGGGGCTTGCACTAATGCTCGTTGGTGACAACCCTTCTTCTGAACAGTACTATAAATCCACATTGAAGGCTTCAAAGGGGGTGGGTATCAGAACCCATGAGTTTAAACTTCCCTCTGATACCTCTGTAAACGAGATTTTGAATACTATTCACAGGATCAATGAAGATGAACGAATAAACGGTCTATTGATACTCTTTCCCCTGCCGTCAAAAATAAATGCAAGGAGGGTGGTAAACGAGATTTCTCCAGAAAAAGATATTGACGGGCTTGGTGCTACATCTATAGGGAGGCTTGCATCAGACGAATCGGCCTTTCAACTATTTTCAGAGGCCATCAAAAACGACGGGGAGTGTGATCTAAGGCTCTCCGGCATTACCGGTTTTCTGCCCTGCACCCCCTACGGCGTTATAAGGCTCCTGGATTACTACGAGGTACCAATCAAGGGAAAACACGCCGTTGTGATAGGTAAGAGCCTTGCCGTGGGTAAGCCCCTCTCCCTGATGCTACTTGCAAGAGAGGCAACCGTCACGGTCTGCCACCGTGAAACCCAGGATCTTGGAAAAATCACCAGACAGGCCGATATCATCTGCTCGGCAACAGGTGTAAGGGGACTAATTACACAGGACATGGTTAAACAGGGTGCGGTGGTGGTAGATATTGGTATTAATGTGCTTAAGAGTGGAAAGATTGTGGGTGATGTGGATTTCGATGGTGTCAAGGAGAAGGCTTCATTCATAACCCCTGTTCCCGGTGGTGTAGGGCCTGTAACGATCGCTATGCTCCTTGAAAACACCCTTCTTTCGGCAAGAAGGACTGAAACGCTGAAAAGCCCGTTCCAGTTAAACTGACCTGAATGGACATTCTCCATACCTACATCCCATGTCTACCTTCATTGCTTATATAAGTTATCCAATAATTCTGATAGCCTACCTGAAGGCTGTTAAATCATTTTTGCTGCTATTCAGAACACCTGAAGAAAACCGCTCCATTTCGGTTAGTACGACTAAAAACCAGACTCATATTTATACTGTTACCGGTATTCTGGACGTCCTGTTTTTGGGCAGGCTTTTCAGGGTAAACAAACCCCTATGGATCGGGGAATGGGGATTTCATATCTCCTTTATCCTTGTGGTTTTAGGGCACCTGAGGTTTATAGTACACTATCCACCAGGATGGTTCTACCACCTTGTTTGTATCGGTAAATATGCAGGTATCCTCCTTACTTTCAGCCTCATTTATATACTTTTTGTGAGGGTTTCAAACCGGGAGAAACCTAATTATCTCTCGCCAAGAAATCTTTTACTCATCCTCCACATCTTCTCTCTTGGTGCAACCGGAATTATTCTTCGGTTCTTCATAAGAACTGACATAATCTCCGTTAAAGAGTTTGTGATGGGAATCCTCTCCTTCCATCCTGTGCCGCTTAACAGTGGAGGGCTTTTTATACTCCACTTTCTCCTCTTTCTGATACTGCTATTATATCTTCCTTCTCATGTTCTAAGTGCACCTTTTGTAATTGTAGAGGCAAGGAAGAGGGAAGGCAACCTGAAACTCTTACACTACCCTGAAGAGGGGCATGATGGCTGAAAAGGCACCGTTTACAAAAGATCTGTCCAGAAAAGAGATCAGAGAAATAAAGGCATGCACCGAGTGCCGGGAGTGTCTCTCGGTATGTCCGGTACAGGCAGTAACCGGGAATGTTTCCATATCCCCCCCTGAAAAACTGAGGCTCTACCGGGAGTTTATCGAAACGACGGAGGGACTGAAAAGCCTGCTAAAAAGAGGAAGGATTGATAGAAAACTCCTTGAAGATTTCACCCGTGCGGTCTTTGAGTGCACCACCTGTGGTGCCTGCGGAGAGACCTGCCCGGTTGGCATTGAAACCCAGAGGCTCTGGCCGCTTCTCCGAAGAGAGATGGTGAAGCGTGGGCTCGGCCCGATCGGGCCACAAAAGGATATGCCAGCGGTGATAAAAAAAACCGGCAACCCCTACAACCAACCCCCATCTGAGAGGTTTTCACCCTGGATACCAGAAGACCTGCCACTTGCTGAGAGATCCGATATCGCCTATTATGCAGGATGTACCGGTGCCTATCAGGCACAGCCCATGGTGAGGGGAGACCTTTTAGTGCTCCGTGCCATCGGAAGGCCATTTACCATGCTTGAGCCGGAAGAGGAGGTATGCTGTGGGTTTCCTCTATTTATAACCGGTCAGTTCGACATGCTTGAAGACCTTGTCACCCGTCTTGTAAAGGCTTACGAAAGAAGAGAAGTTAAAACCCTTATCTGTTCGTGCCCCTGCTGTGTAAATATCATGGTAAGGGACTGGCCCCGTTTTTACGGAAACCCCTTACCCTTCAGGATAGTCCATATCACGCAGTTTGTTGCTCACTCTCTAAAAAAAGGCGACTTAAAGATCTCTCGGACACTACCCGAAAAGTTAATATATCACGATCCCTGCTATCTGAGCAGGGGTGTGGGTGTTATTGAAGAGCCCCGTGAGGTATTAAAGGCGATCCCACAGGTGGAACTCCTTGAATTTGACTCTCACGGCAGAAACTCCAGGTGCTGCGGTGCCGGAGGTGCGGCCAGAAAGGTGTTTCACGAAAACGCAATAGCCATTGGAAGGCTTACCATTGATGAGGCCTTCGAAAAAGGGGCTGACAAACTGGTTCTCAGTTGTCCGGCCTGTTATGAAAAGGTAAATGAGGCGATGAAGGATCACCCAAGGAAGATAAAGATAGTGGACATTATGGAGTTGATTGCAGAACTGATCTGATTTTGGTCAGGTTCAAGATTAAGGAGCAGGACAATGAGTCACTTTTCAATCAGATGCAGAAAGTGTGATAAGGTGCTTGAAAACACCTACTGTGCCTTTTGCGAGCACTGTGTGGATGCACTTCTTATAACTGAATATCATGAAAAGGAGTTCAAGGAGTTGGATAGAGAAGGGGTCTGGAAATACAACTGGTTACCCGTTCATAACCCCTCGTTCAACCAGCCTGGTCCTGTTGTTTACAGATCCGACCGCCTTGGCAGCAAACTCGGTCTTGAAAACCTCTATATAGCCTTTAACGGCTACTGGCCTGAAAGAGGTGCTTTCATCAAAACATGCACCTTCAAGGAGTTTGAGGCAGCGGTGGTTTTACAGAATGCAAGAGAAAACGGGGTGAATGGGCTTGTGGTTGCCTCTGCAGGAAATACCGCCCGTGCCTTTGCACATCTTTCCGTTGTCTCCGGCTATCCTGTGATTATCGTCGTCCCCAGGATGTGTCTCTTTGAGATGTGGTACCTGGTTGAAACAATCGGGGTGCCAACCGTTGCAATCAGAGATGGTGATTATTCCGACTCCATAGATATGGCAAGGAGGATCGCCTCAATAGCCGAGATGCCCTTTGAGGGCGGGGCAAAAAACATCGCCAAACGAGATGGCCTCGGGATCAGCCTACTTGAGGCGGTGAGGGTAATCGGGAGGCTCCCAGACCACTACTTTCAGGCAGTAGGAAGTGGCACGGGTGCCCTTGGGGTATGGGAGATGGCAGAGAGATTTTTAAGAGACGGAAGGTATGGTGATAGTCTTCCTACACTTCATCTTGCACAGAACCTCCCCTTTGCCCCCATGGTAAAGGCATGGCAAAGGAATAGCCGTGAGTTAAAAAAGGAAGATCTTGACCCTGCCTTAATCGGGGAGATAACCACAAGGGTGCTCTCAAACAGATACCCACCCTACTCCACTATCGGGGGTGTTTTCGATGCACTTACCGCAACAAATGGCAGAATGTATGGCATCAGAAACGAGGAGGTATTTGAGGCGATGGAACTGTTTGAAAAACTTGAGGGCATTGATATCGTACCTGCCGCCGGAGTTGCTGTGGCTGCCCTCATTAATGCCGTAAAGAATGGAAGTATAAAAAGCGATGAGATTATACTACTTAACATAACAGGTGGTGGAGAGAAAAGACTCGAGATGGATACCGGCACCTTTATAGTTGATCCCATTTTCATACAGAAAGACATCACAGATAAAGAACTTGAGAAGATAATATGGAAAGCATTGAAGAGAGATTCTTAGATATTCTTTCAGATGAGGGGATCGATTTTATCCTGGGCCTCCCCTGCGACAGGATGAAAACGCTCTTCAGCAGGTTCTATGAGATGCCAAACTACATCCCGATCGCAAGAGAGGAGGAAGGGGTTGGAATATCCGCCGGTATCTCACTGGGGGGAAAACGGCCTGCCATGTTCGTGCAATCCTCAGGGATAGGCAATATGATAAACGCCCTCCTTTCACTCACAAATTTTTACAAACTCCCCCTGCCAATATTTATAAGCCATAGAGGTATATACAAGGAGGGTATCGCTGCACAGATACCAATGGGAAAGGCACTTAAACATATTCTCCGTGGAGCGGGTATCGGATATACTATCATATCAAATGAACACCACCTATCAAGGATAAGGAGTAAACTCAAAACAGTCTTTAAAAGAGAACTCATCCATGCATTCCTTATAAGCCCTTCTCTGTGGGAAGCATCCACAGAGTCTGTGAGCCCAAAAAGACATAGACGACGCTCATCTGACTTAGACACAAATTTCCCTTTTCATATCAAAAAGAGGGCATATTACCGCCGGTTTGATATTTTAAAGATAATCAGTCGGTATATAAGAGGCAGAGTGGTTGTATCAAACCTTGGTGTCCCCTCAAAGGAACTCTACCGGGTCTGCCCACAGGATACCAACTTTTATATGCTTGGAAGCATGGGGATGGCATCCCCCGTTGGGCTTGGGTTATCTCTCAGCACAAACAGGGAAGTCTTTGTAATTGACGGTGACGGAAGCCTTCTGATGAGCCCACAGATTCTCTCAACCATTGGAAATCTTTCACAACCAAACCTTAAGATCATCTGTATCGATAACGGAAGTTACGGCTCCACTGGCAACCAACCTACTCACACTTATAAAAACACCGATCTTTCCATCGTTGCAAGGGGTTTTGGCATAAAGAACGTCTTTAAGGTCTCAACCAGAAGGGAGATTGAAGGTGCCTTTCTGAAAAAAACAAATGGTCCAGCGTTCATACACATAATCGCACTACCCGGAAATGAGCCCGTCCCCAACATCCCGCTATCGGCAGAAGAGATAAA
>CAYMML010000032.1:11344-15930 GCA_964391515.1 uncultured Thermodesulfovibrio sp.
AACTTACCCGAACCTTTGGTCGGGGGAAAATTATAAGAAAGGAGAAAGGAGGGTCTATGGGCTCCAGTAACGGAAATGGCAAAGCGGACGGAACCATCTATGATGCCCTTCGGCTAAAGGGGTTCAGCCGCAGGGACTTTATGAAGTTCTGCTCCGTCATGACCGCCACTCTGGCTTTACCTTCTTCCTTTGTCCCGAAGGTGGCCGAGGCACTTGAGAAGAAAAAGAAACCCACCCTGGTATGGCTCGAGTTTCAGGACTGTGCAGGAAACTCAGAGTCTCTACTCAGGGCAAGCAAACCCACGGTTGGTGAACTTGTGCTTGACATCCTGAATGTGGAATACCATGAGACGATCATGGCCGCAGCGGGACATCAGGCAGAGAAGTCACTTACAGATGTGGTCAAAAACCAGAAGGGTAAGTACATTGCCGTTGTAGAGGGTTCAATTCCTCTCAAGGATGGCGGTGTTTACTGCTGTGTCGGGGGGAGATCTGCAGCAGACATCGTCAAAGAGGTTTGTGGAAATGCAATGGCAACCATAGCCGTTGGCACATGTGCCGCCTATGGAGGAATACCGGCGGCAGCACCCAATCCAACCGGTGCTGTAGGTGTCTCCGAGGCTGTTCCAGGAATTACTGTCGTAAACCTTCCCGGCTGTCCGGTAAATGTGGAAAACATTACCGCTACGGTAGTGCATTTCCTCACCTTCGGCTCACTTCCTGCACTCGATAAGTACGGAAGACCTCTCTTCGCCTATGGTAAGAGGATTCATGACAACTGTGAGAGAAGGGCACACTTTGATGCCGGGCAATTCGTTCGCCAGTGGGGAGATGAGGGACACAGAAAGGGCTGGTGTCTCTACGAGATGGGCTGTAAGGGACCGGAGACATTCAAAAACTGTCCTCGCATCAAATACAACGAAGGCACAAGTTGGCCTATCGGCGCTGGACACGGCTGCATAGGCTGTGCAGAGCCTGCTTTCTGGGACAAGATGACACCCTTTTACAGAAGGCTTCCTCAGCCTCCTGGTTTTGGTGTGGAAAAGACCGCTGACAAGGTCGGTGCAGGTCTTGCCGCTGTAACCGGTGCAGCCATCGTTGCCCATGGCATAGGACGGCTTGCCACAGGCGGAAAGAAGAGAGAAGAAGACTGATAAATAAAAAATGTTATGGAGGTGATAAATTATGGCAAAAATTGCTGTTGATCCCGTAACAAGGATTGAGGGACATCTCAGGATCGAGGCAAAGGTGGAGGGTGGCAAGGTAGTTGATGCCTGGTCATCCAGCACCATGTTCAGGGGGATTGAGATAATCCTCAAGGGCCGTGATCCCAGAGATGCCTGGGCATTTGCCCAGCGGATATGAGGCGTCTGAACTACGGTTCACGCAACCGCCTCGGTGAGAGCGGTCGAAAACGCCTTAAAGATTACAATTCCTGACAATGCAAGGATTATCAGAAACCTGATTACAGGTATACAGTATGTTCAGGACCACGTGATTCACTTCTACCATCTGCACGCCCTTGACTGGGTGGACATCGTGAGCGCCCTCAAGGCAGACCCTGCCAAGACCTCTGCACTTGCACAGTCCATATCAGACTGGCACAACTCATCCACCGCATACTTCAAGGGTGTAAAGGAAAAACTCAAGGCATTTGTTGAGAGCGGCCAGATCGGACCGTTCACAAACGCCTACTGGGGGCACAAGGCTTATAAACTCCCTCCAGAGGCAAACCTGATGGCTGTGGCACACTATCTCGAGGCACTTGACTGGCAGAGAGATGTGATCAAGATCCAGGCACTCCTTGGTGCCAAGAACCCTCACGCCCAGACCTATCTGGTTGGCGGTATGGCAGTTCCTGTTGATCCTAACAGCCAGAACGCACTCAATGCAGGCAGTATTGCCTTCATGAGCGGCCTTGCAAAAAAGGCACACGAGTTTGTGGAGAAGGTTTATATTCCTGACCTGCTTGCCGTTGCCTCCTTCTACAAGGAATGGGCAAAGTACGGTGCCGGTGTGGGTAACTTCCTTGCTTATGGCGTATTTGAACAGGATACAAAGTCCAACACAGACAACCTGTTCTTCCCAAGAGGTGCCATATACGGTAAAGACCTGAGCAAGGTTCATCCGGTTGACCACACAAAGATAACCGAGTATGTCACCCACTCATGGTACGACTACTCAGGTGGTGACGACAAAGGTAAGCACCCATGGGATGGTGAAACCAGATACAACTACACCGGGCCAAAACCCCCATACAAATTCCTTGGTGATGGGAAGAAGTACTCCTGGCTCAAGGCTCCACGATATGAGGATCATCCAATGGAGGTGGGTCCCCTTGCAAGGATGCTCGTGGCCTATGCATCCGGCCACAAGAGGGTTCAGGAGGTGGTTAATTTTGTCCTGAAAAAACTGGATGTTCCAGCAGCCGTTCTCTTCTCCACTCTTGGCAGGACGGCAGCCCGCGGTGTAGAGACCCTCGTAACCGCCGAGATGCTACCGGTGTGGCTTGGAGAACTTGCCGCCAATATGAAGAAGGGTGACTACAGGATACATGCCAACGAAAGATGGGAGCCCTCTACCTGGCCGAAAGAGGCTCAGGGCTACGGCTGGCACGAGGCTCCTCGTGGTGCCCTCGGACACTGGGTGAAGATAAGAGACGGAAAGATAGACAATTACCAGATAGTGGTACCAAGCACCTGGAACGGCTCCCCAAGGGATGCCAAAGGCCAGAGAGGCCCCTATGAGGAGGCACTGATCGGCACTCCCGTTGCAGATCCTGAGCAACCCATTGAGATACTCCGCACCATACACTCCTTTGATCCCTGTATGGCCTGTGCCGTTCATGTAACAGACCCGGACGGCAAGGAGGTCACCCGGATCAAGGTGGTTTAGGAAGGAGGCTGATGATGGGTAAGGAACGCATAAGGGTTTATGCCTGGGAGGTTCCGGTAAGGCTTACGCACTGGATCAATGTGCTCTGTATTCTCACTCTATCTGTTACGGGCTTTTACATCGGAAACCCATTTATCCACTCTATTAAATCGAGCCAGTGGGTGATGGGGTGGATGAGGTTTATACACTTTGTAGCCGCCTACACATTCCTGATGAGCATGATTGTGAGACTCTACTGGGCTGTCGTGGGTAACAGGTATGCAAGTTTCAAGGTATGGTTTCCCTTTACAGGCAGGAAGATGAGAGACCTGATTGACACCATAAAGTTCTACCTCTTTCTGAGCAAAAAACCGCCTTATGCCGTGGGGCACACCGCACTTGCCGGTTTTGCATACCTCTTTGTATTCGCCCTCTTCATCTGGCAGATCTTTTCGGGGTTTGCACTTTACAACATCGTGCAGGAAGGAACTGTCTGGGTGATACTGGGCGGGTGGCTCAGAGGCGTAATGCACCTGCAGACTATACGGCTCTACCACCATCTTGGGATGTATATCATCCTTGCCTTTGCGGTACTCCATGTCTACATCGGGTGGTATCTCGACCTCAAGGAGAGAAACGGTCTCATGGGCTCAATCTTCAGCGGCTACAAGTTTGTTACCGGGAAAGAGTGGGAGTAGAGCAGTTTTAACTCCTGTGAATATTACAAGGGGGCATCCACAGATGCCCCCTTATTTACCTTAATCCATCTCCTCTCTCTTAAAGAGAGTTTCACCCGTTTAGAGTTTTTTGATTTAGTTATTGCGACAAAAAATGGTAGAATTTCATTCAGGATATTTTCTCAGTGCTCTCTGAGTTCTCTGTGGTTGTTTTTTGAACGTTTAGTTAAATTTTCTGATTATGTAATTTAAGGATGGCACTAATTAATGAATAAATCTGTTAGCCAAATCGCCATAATCGGTATCGGCAACATCCTCATGTCTGACGATGGGGCTGGGATATTTGCCCTTCAGGAACTTGAGAAGCGATACCACTGGCCTGAAAATATTGAACTCATTGACGGTGGCACAAAGGGGCTTGAACTCCTGCCCTTTGTGGAGGGTAAGGATAAGATACTCTTTATTGATGCGGTAAATTTCAACAAAGAACCCGGATTTGTGGGCGAACTTGACAAGCACCAGATCCCCGACCACTTCGCAACTAAACTCTCTGTTCACCAGATAGCACTCCCTGACCTTATCGGTGCCGGAAGGCTTATGGGCACGCTGACAGAGGAGATACATCTCGTGGGAATCCAGCCTGCATACATTGAAACCGGGTATGGTCTCACTGAAAAGGTAAGAGAGAACTTTAGCGTTTTCATTGAGAAGATACTTGAAAGACTTAAAATCTGGGGTATCAACCCCGCCGAGAAAGAACCTGTCATGGAGAGGAACTGAATATGTGTCTTGCCATTCCATCGAGAATCATCGAAAAAAACGGTCTCATCGCCACCGTTGATGTTATGGGGGCAAAGAAGGATATCAGTTTGATGCTCCTTCCTGAAGAGGCAGAGGTGGGTGATTTCGTCCTTGTTCATGCCGGTTTTGCAATACAGAAGGTTGACGAGGAGGCGGCTCGTGATTCACTAAACCTCCTCAGAGAGATAGCCGAAAAGATCGAGGAGGAAGAACACCAGCCCCCGCTTTAGAAGA
>CAYMML010000033.1:0-15422 GCA_964391515.1 uncultured Thermodesulfovibrio sp.
ATCAGGACTGGTGGCATTACTAATGTAGATATTAGTAAAAATACCGACTAAGAGTAACAGGAGCACCTTCTATTGCTTTCACCATCTGAGATAGTATTCAGGCTCTTACTCGGGGCACTGTTTGGTGGTGTCATCGGGTTTGAAAGGCAGGCGCACGGAAGGCCTGCCGGGTTCAGAACACACCTGCTTGTCTGTACCGCCAGTGTCCTCATAATGATAGTATCTCTGGAATACTACAATCTGTCGGCACAGAACCCTGAGTTTATCAGGATAGATCCTGCAAGGATTGCGGCAGGTGCAATCACCGGTGTCGGGTTTCTTGGTGCCGGTGTGATTATAAAGACCGGCCTTACCGTTCAGGGGCTGACCACTGCTGCCTGCCTCTGGATGGTATCCGCAATCGGGCTTTCCACAGGAAGCGGGCTTTACCTTCCGGCAACTGTAACCTTTTTGATCACATTTTTTGCACTCTGGGTTTTGAGAAAGATAGAGTCCGGTGTGCCACGACTCAAATACAAAGTGCTCACGGTGGTGAGCAAAGGAGGTACTGGTGGAGGTGAAGTTCTGTCACTTCTGAAGGAGATGGGCTTTTCCACTTCATCTTTTGATCTTGAATACGACAGGGTAAAGGATGAGGAGACTCTGCACCTTACCATTACTTACAGGGACGATTCGTTGCTGGATCTCCTTTCAAAGAAACTCGGGGAGGATAAGGAGATACGCCGGTTTGTCCTGAGAGGATAATTTTTTTGTAAATGTTTACCGTAGAGGAGATAAAAGAGGCACTCTGGCAAGAGGTGGAGTTCGTCCTGCTTGATATGGACGGAACCCTGCTTGATAAGTACTTTGATGACTACTTCTGGGAACACCTTGTACCACAGAGGTATGCGGAAATACACAACATCACCTTTGGGCGTGCCAAAGAGGAGTTGCTTGAAAAGTACAGAAGGCATGAGGGGACGCTCAACTGGACGGACATTGACTTCTGGTCACGGGAGTTGGGCATAGACATACCGGCGCTTAAGGAGCAGATAAGGCATCTGATCGAGGTTCATCCCCATGTGGAGGAGTTCCTCGATGCCCTTAATAGTGCAGGGAAAAAGGTTTTCCTTGCCACCAATGCCCACTTCAAGACCCTTACCATCAAACTCAGGAAGACCGAACTTGGGAAATACTTCAAAAAGGTGATAACATCCTTCGAACTTGGTGCACCCAAGGAAAGGCAACTGTTCTGGGAGAGGGCTGAAAAACTCCTGAGGTTCGAAAAAGAGAAGACCCTCTTTGTGGACGACACAGAGGAGATACTCTTTGCCTCAAGGCGGTACGGGATAAAATACAATCTTCTGAAAATGGCAGCAAACTCAAAAGAAAAAGACAAGCCCCACTCTGGTGAGTTCCCTGCAATAAAGGATTTCAAGGAACTACTGCCGTAGATAGGGTGATTCTGAATTTTTTGCCTGGTGGCGGCACTTACAGGTATTTCCTGTAGTTCTTCATGAACTCTATCCAGATCGGGAGGGCTGCCCTTGCACCGGTCTCCTTCTTTCCTATTGGTGTATGGTCGTCCCTTCCCACCCATACCCCAAGGGCTATCCGGTCATCAAACCCCACAAACCATGCGTCTGTGTAATCGTTTGTGGTGCCGGTCTTTCCAAATACAGGGCGGTTTATAATGCGTGCCATCCTGCCGGTTCCTTCAAGGATTACCGAGCGGAGGATGTCTCGCACCTCATCAACCACCGCCTCGTCTATGACCCTGTTTAGTTGAGGAAAGTCCTCCCTCAGGGTAATACCGTCACGGTCTCGGATCTGCTCGATGTAAAGCGGGCTGATCCTGTAGCCCTCGGCAAGGGCTGCATAGGCGTAGGTAAGTTCAAAGGGGGTGATTTCCGATGCCCCTATGGCGGAGGAGAGAAATGGGTGAATGGTGGTTTTTATGCCAAGGGTCTTTGCCGTCTTTACCACATTCCTTATGCCTATCAGGTCTGCAAGACATACCGTTGCGGCATTTAGACTGTGTGCAAGTGCGTGCCGCAGGGTGACCTCTCCCTCGTAGATCTTTTCATAGTTTTCGGGTGTCCACACATCATCACCTTCCACCGTAGGATAGCCCACCTCCCTGTCAATTATGGTATCGTCGGGGGTGAGGGCCTGGTTGAAGGCGGTGAGATACACAATGGGTTTAAAGGCGGAGCCGGGCTGCCGGAAGGCCTGTGTGGCACGGTTGAACTGGGTCTGCCAGAAGTCGGTGCCGCCCACCATTGCCAGCACTCCACCCGTCTTTATATCCACAGCGACCAGTGCCGCCTGAACTCCTGGCTCTACCCGCTTTTCGATGGAGGTAATACCCAGTTGGACGGCCTTTTCTCCGAGTCTCTGTAAATCCATGTTAAGCGTAGTATTTATCGTAAGCCCCTTTGTGTAAAGGCCGTTTCCGAACTCCTCCTCAAGTTCGGCTCTCAGGTATTCAACAAAATAAGGGGCATTATACCTCCTTCTGTGTGGTTTGAGAGGAATTGGTGCCTCCACTGCCTCTTCATACTGTATTTCAGTTATGTAACCGAGGTCGAGCATCTTTTTTAGTACCAGGTTTCTCCTTTTCATTGCCGCTGAAGGATGCTTAAATGGTGAGTAGTAGGATGGGGCACGGGGGAGGGCTGCCAGCATGGCCGCCTCTGCTATATTGAGGTCTTTTACAGACTTATCAAAATATGTCCTTGCAGCCGCCTCGATGCCGTATGCGTTTGTGCCAAAGTATGCCTGGTTGAGATAGAGTCCAAGTATCTCATCCTTGGTATAACGGTTTTCAATCTGTATGGAGAGGGCGGCCTCCTTGATCTTTCTTGAAAGGCTCCTTTCAGGTTTTAAAAAAAGGAGTTTTGCAAGTTGCTGAGTTATGGTGCTTCCACCCTGGACGATCCTTCCTGCCTTGATGTCCTGGTAAAGCGCCCTTAATATGCCTATATAGTCAAGCCCATGATGACGGTAGAACCGCTCGTCCTCAATTGCCACAAATGCCTTTTTTACATGGTCGGGTATGTCGTAGTGTGGGATAAATGTCCTTCTTTCAAGGTAGTATTCTGCTATAAGTTCACGGTTTGCCGAGTATACCTTCGAGGATTCCATGGGGGTGTACTCCTCAAGAGCCTCCACCCTTGGGAGGTCAGAGAGGTTCCAGAAAAGGAATCCGGCTGACGATCCAGTTATTATCCCCAGAACTGCTACAATAAATAGTCTTCTGAACATCCCATATTATAGCGGAAAAGAGGTGCTGTTTAAAAAACGCTCTGTGATGAAAGGTTGATAAACATAAGATTGATCGACAGGTGAAAGGAAAGTTGAAATGGCCGTGGTAAAGGGAAAGAGGGTTGTGCTTGTGGGTGGCGGGCACGCCCATATGACCGTACTGAAAGAGGCTCGTGCGTTTAAGGATGCCGGGCTCAGACTTATCCTGATCAGCCCGGATGAGTTTCATTACTATTCTGGGATGGGGCCCGGTCTCCTTGGGGGCAATTACACACCCGATGACATAAGGTTCAATGTAAGGAAGATGGTTGAGCGGGGAGGGGGTGAGTTTATCAGGGGAAGGGTTGTGAGGGTTTCCCCTGAAAGGAAAATCCTTTACCTTGATAAAGGCGGCATTATCGAATACGATATCGTCTCTTTCAATGTGGGAAGCCAGGTTGCAGGAGAAATAACCGTCCGTGATGGAGCGGATGTGTTTCCGGTAAAACCCGTTTACAACCTCTGCCTTGCACGAAACCGCATTCTTGAGTGGGAGCGGAAGGTGCCCCTGAGGGTTGTGGTTGTAGGCGGTGGGCCGGCGGGGGTTGAGGTGGCCGGATGTGTTCAGGCGCTCCTGCACGAAAAAGGCGTTAATGGAGAGGTGAGCCTTGTGGCGGGCTCCGGGCTTCTAAAGGAACTCCCTGACAGGGCAAGAAAGATCATCAGGGTAAACTTCAGGAGGAGGGGGATAAATATCTATGAGGGTATGAGATGCAGGGAGATTGGGGCAGGCATTGTCAGGCTTTCAGAGGGGCGGGAAATCCCTGCGGATATGGTGTTTCTTGCAACTGGGACAATCCCGCCTCCTCTTTTCCGGGAGTCCGGCCTGCCTGCCGGACCAGACGGAGGGCTTCTTGTGAATGAATATCTTCAGACAGTGGGTTTCCCTGATATCTTTGGTGGTGGAGACTGTATCCATTTCAGCCCCCTTCCACTTAAAAAGGTTGGTGTCCATGCGGTAAGGCAAAACCCGGTGCTTTTTCATAACCTCCTTGCCTGGGCAGAGGGAAGGGCGCTAAAGAAGTTCATTCCTGGAGGAGGTTATCTGCTCGTCTTAAACCTTGGGGGAGGAAAAGGGGTCTTCTGGCGAAATGCCCTTGTATTCAACGGAAGGCCTGCCTTTTTTATAAAGGACTATATTGACAGAAGATTCATGAAAAGGTTTCAGACAACTGACTAATCCTTGCCCATCCCATATTTACACTTACGAAGTGGCAATTTGGCGGCCACCCCCCTGCCTCTAAGCGGGGGGTGGCTTTTTGCGGAAGAACTGGTAGTAGAGGAGGGGAACGAGGACGAGGGTGAGGGCGGTGGATGCAGTAGCACCGAACATCATGGCTATTGCAAGCCCCTGGAATATGGGATCAAAGAGTATCACAAAGGAGCCCACCACCACCGCCGCTGCGGTAAGCACTATGGGCCTCAACCTCACCGCACCTGCCCTGATCACCGCATCCTTCAGGGATGCACCACCCTTCCACTCCATCTCTATGAAGTCCACAAGGAGTATGGAGTTTCTGACGATAATCCCTGCAAGGGCTATAAAACCGATCATGCTCGTTGCGGTGAAGAATGCCCCGAACGCCCAGTGCCCCGGGAGTATCCCCACCAGTGTAAGGGGTATGGGTGCCATTATTATGAGGGGTGTCAGGAAGTTCCTGAACCAGGCCACAACGAGTATGTAGATCAATACGAGCACCGCAGCAAATGCCATCCCCAGGTCTCGAAAGACCTCGTAGGTGATCTGCCACTCACCATCCCACTTCATCGAGTAATGTTCCTGTAGTTCCGGCTCATGAGTGAAGTACTGCCGGAGTTCATACCCCTCCGGCATGGCAAGGTCTGATATCTTCTTTTTCATCTTCAGTATTGCATAGACCGGGCTTTCCTCTTTTCCTGCCACATCTGCGGTAACATAGACCACACGGCGGAGGTTCTTGTGGTAGATTGTCTGCTCGATGGTAGAGGGCTCAATGCTTACCAGTTCAGCAAGGGGGACGAGTTTTCCGGTTTTCGATGGAACCGTAAGCCTCATGAGGTCATCCGTGCCGGAGCGTTCGGTGACCGGCATCTGCAGGTATATCTCCACAGGAGACTTTTCATCACCGGAATGGAGCAGTCCGGAAGAGACGCCGTTTAGCCCCGCCATGACGGTCTTTGCTACCGCCTCAGGGGTTACGCCTGTCACGGCTGCCTTTTTTCTGTCCACACGGAAGATGAACTTTTTCTGTGGTGCCTCCACAAGCCAGTCCACATCCACCACGCCGGGGGTGGCCTCAAAGATGCCCTTTATCTCACGGGCGATCTCCACCTGTCTTTTCAGGTTGGGCCCATAGACCTCCGCCACAAGTGTGCTCAGCACCGGCGGGCCGGGTGGTATCTCTGCTATCTTCACATTTGCACCAAACCTCTGGCCAATCTCCTGCAGAGGCCCTCGCAGTGCCTTTGCTATCTCATGGCTCTGGCGGTTTCGCATACCTTTCGGGGCAAGGTTTATCTGGATGTCAGCCACATTTGAGCCCCGTCTCAGGTAGTAGTGCCTTACGAGGCCGTTAAAGTTGAACGGGGAGGATGTGCCCGCGTAGATCTGGAAGTCTCTCACCTCGGGGACGGTTCTCAGGTACTCACCCATCTCCCTGCCCGCAGTAAGGGTCTTTTCGAGTGTGCTTCCCTCGGGCATGTCTATTACCACCTGGAGTTCGCTCTTGTTGTCGAAGGGGAGCATCTTGAGCGTCACCATCTTAAGGGGGATCATAAGCATTACGATACCCAGAATGCCTGCAATTGCCCCGATGGCAATCAGTCGCAACAGAGGCCTTTCAATAAGGGGGGTCATCAATTTCCCATAAAATCTGAGTATCCCTTCCCCCTCCTTTTCTTCCCCTTCTGATTTTACCCTTTTGAGGATGCGGTAACTTATGTAGGGTGTCACGATAAAGGCAACCAGGAGCGAGAAGATCATCGCCGCCGAGGCACCAACCGGGATGGGTCTCATGTATGGGCCCATCAGACCCCTGACGAATGCCATGGGCAGGAGGGCGGCTATCACGGTAAATGTGGCAAGTATGGTGGGGTTTCCCACCTCATCCACCGCAAGGGCTGCCCGTAGTGGGCCTGGCCCGTGTATTCTGAAATGGCGGTGAATGTTTTCCACCACCACGATGGCGTCATCAACCAGTATGCCGATTGAGAAGATGAGGGCAAACAGGGTGACCCTGTTGAGTGTGTAACCGTAGAGGTAGTTTATAAGCAGTGTGAGGGCAAGCGTAACCGGTACTGCCACCCCCACCACCACTGACTCCTTGATCCCAAGGGCAAGTGCTATAAGGATTATCACCGAAAATGTGGCTATAAGCATGTGTTCAAGGAGTTCGTCCGATTTCTCCTTGGCGGTCTCGCCGTAGTTTCTGGTAACCGTTACCCTTATGTCCTCCGGTATCAACCTGCCCCTCAGTTTTTCCACCTTTTCAAGTGTCCGCTCAGAGACCCAGGTGGCATTGGTTCCCTTCTTCTTTGCAACCGAGATGGTGACCGCACTGAAAAGGCCGGTCCTGGTGCCCTCCCCGGTTGCCCCTTCCTGACCGATCGAATAGGCAGGCCCAAGCCCCATGAGGACATAGTTTTTCGGCTCTTCAGGACCGTCAACTATCTCTGCAACATCCTTCAGATATACGGGGCTTCCTCCGCTTACCCCAACAACCACGTTTTCCACATCTTCAAGGGTCTGGAGAAAACCACCCGTTTCCACCATATACTCGGAGTTTGCCCTCTCAAAGGCACCTGACGGGAGTGAGACATTCGTCCCCTTTAAACTCATCAATATGCCAAAGGGTGAGAGGTGGTATGCCCTCAGTTTTTCCGGGTCAAGGAGCACCCGCACCTGTCTTCGTTCGCCTCCGATTATCCGGGTCTCCGAGACATCCTGATCCTTCCCAATCTCAACGGCAAGTTCCTCTGCCACCCTTCGGAGTTCAAAGCCGGTGTATCTGTCAGACCAGAGTGTGAGTGACAGTATGGGCACATCGTCTATGGACTTCGGCTTCACAAGTGGTCTTGAAACACCCTCCGGGATTATGTCGTAGTTGGACATGAGTTTGTTGTAGAGTTTTACGAGACTGTCCTCCATATTCTCGCCCACATGAAACCTCACGATGGCAAGGCTCATCCCCGGGCGGGTGATGGAGTACACATACTCCACACCCTTTATCTCATAGAGCAGTTTCTCCATGGGACGGGTTACCCGCTCCTCCACCTCTTTTGCCGTTGCCCCCGGGTAGGTGACGAATACATCCACCATGGGCACCACTATCTGTGGCTCCTCCTCTCTGGGGGTAAGGAATGTTGCAAGGGCACCAAGGAGGAGGGATGCCAGTATTATTAGCGGTGTGAGTTTGGAGTTGAGAAATGCTTTGGCAATCCTTCCAGACGGACCAAGAACCTCCATCGGTTATCCCTCCCTTCCTTTTATGGTGTTGCGGGGCTCTCGTTTTTCAGGGGGATTTTGCTCAGCGTCTGTAGAATCTTTTACAATCCCGCCGTCAACCGCCCTGTCAATACCTACAACAACCACCCGCTCTCCCGGAACCAGCCCGGACAGAACCTCGACACCCTCGGGGTATTCCTTGCCGGTTTTTATGTATCTCAGGGAGATTATCCCCTCTTTGTTTACGGTATAAACACCCCGGAGTTGTCCCCTCTTTATGACCGCCTTTTCAGGCACAAGGAGTACCTCTCTCTTGCCCACCGGTATCCTCACCCTGCAAAACAGCCCGCCCCTCAGGTGGGGGATACCGGGTGCCGGACTTATCTTTATCCTGTAACTCCTTGACTGAGGGTCAACGAGGCGGATAACCTCCTTTACCCTTCCGGCTGATTTCACATTAAGTGAGGGAAACTCAAGGGATACCTCGGTTGACTTTCCTATCTTACCAATGAGTTCCTCATTTACCCAAGCCTCCACGATGTAGTTTTTTCTCTCTATTATGAATACCGGCATCCCCGGAGAGGCCATGCTCCCCAGGTCGATCTTCTTTTCCGCAACTATGCCGTTTACCGGTGAGGTGAGTTTTGTAAAACCCCTGTATGACTCCGCCTCATCAAGCCCCGCCCTTGCCCTTTCAAGGCGCTTTAAGGCCATTTCGTAGCCAAGTAAGGCAAGGTCTCTTTTTGTCTTTATCTGGTCAAACTCCTGCTCAGATATCGCCTTTTCTTCAAAGAGGGCAAGAAACCTCTTATATGTCTTTTCGGCAAGTGCCTTTTCTTTCTCTGCCATACTGACCGCCTTCTCAGCCTCCGCCATCCCCTCCCTGGCGGCCTTGACCTTTGCCTCTATCTCGGGGGAGTGAAGTTCGAGCAGGATGTCTCCCTTTCTTACGGGGTCGCCTTCCCGCACGTATATCTTTTCAACCCTTCCCATCACCCTTGGTGCAACAAGTGATGTGTCTTCCGCCCTCACAGTGCCGGTGGTGTAGTAATAGTCCGGGATACTCTGGAGGGTGACCGCTTCTGTGGCCACGCCTGATACTTCCGGGCGCTTCATCCTGGCCTTACCCTCATCGATCTTACTGCCACAACCGGTGAAGATTACCGAAAGGGCAATTACAAGAAGAAATGCTTTATTTTTCATTTTATAACCTCCTTTTTGTCTTTATTGTCGTTCAGGATATAATCAACAAGGATTCCGCTCTGGTAGTAGAGTTCACCAATGGAGAGGAGAAGGTCGTTTTCAGCCTCTATCCTCTCTGCCCGAGCCTTCTGTAAAAGTGTCTCCGTATCCAGGAGGTCAACTATGGGAGAGAGGGAGTTTTTATATCTGGTTCTCACAAGTTTTAGGGCCTCCTCCGCCTCCCTGACGGATGCCTCTGCCCTTTCAAGGTTCTTTCGTTTCTCCTCCACACGGCGGTATGCCTTTTTAACCCGGAAGATGACCGCCTTTTTAAGCCCGCTTAGCCCCTCTCTTGCCTCCATGAGCCCCGCCTCCGCCTTCTTTATCTTTGGCTGGATGGTGGGGTCAAAGAGACTCCATCTGAGAAAGACCCCTGCCATATAACTTGAGCCCTCCGCCCTGATGGGGCTTCTGTGGTCATTTATCTGGTAACTCCCCCCGATACCAACCTCTGGAAGGAGGAGGGACTTCTGGAGGGAAAGATTCCTTTCTGCATTTTTTAGAGAGGCCTTCATGTAACGGATCTCGTCTTTATTCATTGCTGAGTTTATGAAATAGTCCAGATCATTAACGGGAAAATCCGGGAGTTTTCCGTCGATTTCTACCGGTTCGGTCCGGCCCATGAGGAGACCAAGTGCCGATCTTGCAATATCAAGCCCCGCCTCCGCCTTTTCCAACTCCGTCTGGGCCTTTTTCAGAAAGACCTCAGCCCTTAGAAGGTCTGAGTAAAGCCCGAGCCCGTTTCTGTAAAGCAGTTCCGCAAGCCTTCTGTGCTCCTCTGCATCCTGAAGCCCCTTCAGTGCTGCCTCCCTATATGCACGGGCGGTTCTTACAGACAGGTATGTCTTCAGCACCCTCAGTGCGGTCTCCTCCCTTTTCTCCTGAAAGAGGTGGTTTTCACGCTCGGTCATACCCTTTGAGAGTTTGATACCGGCGGTGAGCCTGGGGGAGATAAGTGGCATCTCAAACCTAAACTCCGTTTGAAAGTCACCCACCGGTGAGGGGTTGTTAAGGGAGTTTATGGCAAAATCTGACTGTGAAAACCGCTCCTGATTCAGTTTCCCCATAAATGCATAGGTGGGGTTGTCGGTCTTTGAGATGCGGTGCTCAAGGCTCAGTCTGGGTAACCTCATGGCCTTTGTGATCTCCTCATCCTGCCTTACCCCTTCGAGATGCCAGGTAAATGCCCTGATCTCGGGGTTTTCACGAAGGGCGGTGCCGACCGCCTCCTTGAGGCTGAATACCTCCTGTGCCCGAAGTGGGCTAATAACCGAGAGGGTCATAATGAAAATATAAATTATAATACTGTATCGTCTCATAGATAACCTCCCTTTTTTCTGTGCCTTTTTATGAACTCCTTAAAGGTCTCCATATCGCACCTTCCCACCTTTTTCTGAAACTCGGTGCATTCCCTGAGAGTGGCAAGGTCTGTTTTAATTGCCCTATCATTCTCAAGATGCCTTTTAAGCGCATCTATCACCTCTTCTGCAAGGGGAGGAAGATCGGTGCTTAGGTTGTAAAACCTGAGTTTCCCTTCCCTCCTCTCTTTCAGAAGGTCGAGTTTTTTCAATATAGAGAGGTTTCTCGAAATCAGGGGCTGGGATGCACCGGTTATCCCCATCAGTTGACAGACCGATAGTTCCTTCCTCGCAAGGAGAAGCAGAAGCCTTACCCTTAATGGATCAGAAAGTGCCTTCATGAGTTCAATGGTTAATTTCATATAAATATATTTACATACGTTTATTTAAAATGTCAACCCCTCAGAAAAAACTTGCACTTGCGAAGTGTAAATCTAACTCCTTAGTTGACAGGGGAGAGGAAATGGACACTTTCCTTAGTCGTGATTTCAGTGTCTTTATGGAACTGCTGTCTGTTTTTATGTTAAAATTCAAATCTGATGGAAGAGATCGGGGTGGTTCAGTCGGTTGATGGCGTGATTGCCCGGGTGCTCGTCGAGAAAAAGAGCATCTGTGACCAGTGCACAGAGGGGAAGTGCCTGCTTACCGAGGGCGGGGCTATCATAGAGGCGGTAAACGCCGCAAGGGCGAAGGTGGGGCAGCGTGTGAGGGTGGAGTTTAAACCCATGGCCTACCTGAGGGGTTCAGTCCTCATATACGGGGTTCCTGCCATAGGGCTTATCGCCGGTGCCGTGATAGGGAAGGAGTTTCTGAGCAGGTTCGTTCCGTCTGTAGACTCAGACCTCCTTAGTGCTTTTACCGGGTTTTCCATGTTTCTCCTTTTATATATAACCTCGAGGATATTTGCAAAAAGGATGGAAAAAAGGACTGAGTTCAAACCGGTGGTTGAGGAGATACTTGAGGATCAATCGGTTGAAGGTTAAAAAAATTATCTCATAAGGGGGTATTATGGCAAAGATTGAGGTTTCAAAGATCAGGAATTTCTCGGTTGTTGCCCATGGAGGCGCCGGAAAGACCTCCCTTGTGGAGGCCATGTTGTTTAATGCAGGTGTTATCGACAGGATGGGGAAGGTGGAGTCAGGCAACACGGTGACTGATTATGACCCTGAGGAGATAGACAGACAGATCTCCATATCATCTGCCGTTGCCTACTGTGACTGGAACGGGTTGAGGTATAACATTATCGACACCCCGGGATTTATAAACTTCATTGAAGACACCAGGGGGTGTCTCAGGGTCTCAGACGGGGCGGTGGTTCTGGTAAGTGCCATCTCAGGTGTGAAGGCGGAGACCGAGAAGATCTGGAAGTATGCCTGCGAGTATGAACTCCCCAGGGTGGTCTTTGTGAACAAGATGGACAGAGAGAACGCAAGTTTTGATAGGGCTGTAGGGGATATAGAGAAGTCCTTTGAGTCTGAGGCGATACCTCTGAACATCCCAATTGGGGAGGGGACATCCTTCAAGGGGATCGTGGATATACTCCACATGAAGGCGTATAAGTACGATGGCGGAAAGCGTGAAGAGATAGACCTCCCTGCAGATATGCAGGATACCATAGATAAATACCGGCAGAAACTTGTGGAGAAGGTCGCCGAGGCAGACGATGAACTCCTTGAAAGATACCTTGAAGGTGGTGAACTCACTGAGGAGGAGATATTCAGGGGCATAAAAGAGGGCTCTTTGACGAGGAAGTTTATTCCTGTTGTGGTGGGTTCTGCAACATCTGATATCGGGGTAAAACTCCTTATGGATACGATCGGGCTCTGCCTGCCCTCACCGGAAGACCGGGCAAGGATCACCCCCGTGAAGGGTACGAACCCCAAAGACGGTTCTGAGAGGGTCTGTAATCCCGTTGACTCAGAGCCCCTTGCCGCCTATGTCTTCAAGACTATTGCAGACCCCTTTGCCGGAAAACTCACCCTTTTAAGGGTTTACTCAGGCACTTTCAAGGCGGATTCCACCGTGTATAACTCATCTTCAGGAACAAAGGAGAGGATCGGTCAGGTCTTTTATCTCCTTGGCAAAAAGCAGGTCTCTGCACAGATGCTTGGCCCCGGTGAGATAGGTGTGGTTGCCAAACTCAAGGCTACCAACACGGGAGATACTCTATGTGATGAATCCAGTCCGGTTGTGTTTGAGCGGGTGAAATTTGCCGAACCCATTATATCCTATGCCATTGCGCCGAAGAGCAAGGGGGACGAGGAGAAGGTGAGTGCAGGGCTACAGAGGATACTCGAGGAGGATCCAACCCTTAACTTTCACCGTGACGAGGAGACAAAAGAGATGATCATATCAGGTATGGGGCAGGTGCACATAGAGGTGGCGCTTCAAAAACTGAAGAGGAAGTTCGGCGTTGAGGTGGAGATGAAGACCCCCAAGATCCCTTACAGGGAGACAATCAGGGGCAGGGCAAAGGCGCAGGGTAAGTACAAGAAACAGTCCGGTGGCCGTGGTCAGTACGGTGACTGCTGGATCGAGATAGAGCCACTTCCCAGAGGTGGAGGGTTTGAGTTTGTCGACAAGATAGTGGGTGGCGTGATCCCCAAGCAGTTTATTCCTGCCGTTGAGAAGGGCATTGTGGAGACCATGAAGGAGGGGATAGTGGCGGGCTACCCCATGGTGGATGTGAAGGTTACTCTTTACGATGGTTCATACCACTCTGTTGACTCCTCCGAGATGGCGTTCAAGATAGCAGGCTCTCTTGCAATTAAAAAGGCAGCGCAGGATGCAAAACCCGTCCTTCTTGAGCCCGTTATGAAGGTTGAGGTGATTACACCTGATGATACGCTGGGCACGGTGATAGGTGATCTGAACGCAAAGCGTGGCAAGGTGCAGGGTGTGGAACCCCAGGCTGGCGGAAACCAGAAGATAGTGGCACTTGTCCCAATGGCGGAGATGCTTACCTATGCAAACCAACTTCAGAGCATGACCTCAGGACGGGGGCTCTACTCCATGGAGTTTTCCCATTACGAAGAGGTTCCTTCAAATATAGCGCAGAAACTGATTGAAGAGCGGCAGAGGGAAAAGGCTGAAGAATAAGGGTCTGCTCATCCTTTTTTTGCTTTTGTCTTGTCTTATCCCGCCCGGAGGTGACCTCCGGGCGGAGATCCGTACCCTTTCCTACAGTAACGGCTCCCTTACTCTAAATGTCATGAATGAAGAGGCCTCAAAGGTGATCTCTCAGGTCTCATCAATTGTGGGATTTGATGCCCATTTCTTACCACCATCACTTGGTAAGAAGACCATCTCGGTGTCGTTTGAAAACCTTCCTGTTGAGAAGGCCGTCCTCAGGTTGATCAGGGCGGTTGGGGTGAAGAATTATTCCTTATCCTTTGGAAGGAAAGGCGAGATAGAGGAGGTGAAGATCATCGGGGAGGGGCTAAAAGAGGGCACCGAAGATGGCAGAGGCAGAGAAGAAAGGCCAAAATCTGAAAGTGCACAAAAGGGAGATAGGCATAGCCCTGATGAAGAAAAGGATGAAGGGATTGACCTTATCGAGGATGAGCAGGAAGAGACAGCGAATACCGGCACTCCTTCTATCCCCCCGCCTGTGCCTGTATACAGGTATAAACCTGTATCAAAGTAGCACCCGGCTTCAGAAACCGAACTCCTGAAGGAGTGAGTCCACATCTGCCTGTGAATCCAGGGTTTCAGCAGGGGAGTCCTCCACTTGAGCCGAATGAGCAACTTGTGGCTTTTTGTCCGGTGCTATCTTTACGCCAAAAGCCTTTATCAGTTCCACCAGATCGGCCTCGAGTTCACTGACAAGCGTTATTATCTTCTTTATTATCTGGCCTGTTATGTCCTGGTATTCCTGTGCAAGGATCACATCCATAAAGTCAACGTTCATCTCCTCTGAGACCCTTCTCAGATACTGAATCGCCTCTTTTTCTGCTTCATGTCCACCCTCTAACTTCTGGAAATGCTCATCCAGTAGATCAAGTTGCTTCACAATGTCGGACTGGAGAGAGAGATTCTTTTCCACAAGGCTGATGGTTCTCTCGGCTGCCTCTTCGGTCTTTTTGACAACCCAGTTCAACTTATCGGTTGCATCTGGCATCTCCTCCAGAGCCATGTTTTTCAGTTTGGGATCAAGCATGGTCTTGAACTCGGTTATCGCATTATGTAGATTTCTGGTAATCTTTCCCACCTCCGAAAACAGTTCCTTCTCTCCCAGTGTGGATAGTACGAGCAGTGCCTCTTCTGCACCCTCAATGTCCCCTTCTGTGAGTGCATCCAGAAAGTCCTGAATCTTTTCCATTATGGATGTGATCACCTCCTTCTCAACCCCTTTTGATTGAGCGTTAGAGATTATCCTGTCTTTGATGTCATGGATCAGATATTCACCACCTATGCCATGCACCTTTTTTGTGACCATCACCTTGCCATCATCAAGCACCTCTTCATTGACTATCTCATCCTCTATAAGGTTTTTATCCAGAAAGGAGAAAAGGCTCTGCAGGTTGAGTATCTGAATCATCCTTGAGTCGTTCACCGTTGCAATCCCCTCGATGTACTCGGCAGAGTAAGAGCGGATGGAGGATGTGTCGTTTGAGATCATGGACTCCTCAAGGGTTACAACGCCGGAGATTCCGTCCACCATGGCACCCACAATGGCCTTGCCTACCGCTATCACCACGATCTTTGCATCGGCAGGCTCCGAGCCGTTAGGTGGGATATTCATCCTTTCCTTGAGGTCGATAACGGGTATCACCTTGCCCCTCAGATTTATCATTCCCTTTACAAATTCAGGCGATTCAGGTATGGCCGTGCATTCGGTGGGGCGTATAATCTCCTGGACGTTAAGTATGGGGAGGCTGAACTCCTCCTTGCCTACCTTGAAGACGATCTGTTGTGTAAGAGACATATCCTCCTCCTGCAAAAAAGTTGTATACCTCTTATATCGGCAAAAAAGGAGAAAACTTTAGGAAAGGAGGTGGATTTTTAAGAACAAAGACGGATTTAATAATATCTACATTAGTAATACCATCAACCCTGATAGAGCGGGGCAGGCAGGATTCAGGAGAAATCCGGATTTTCGCGATACCTCAAGT
>CAYMML010000034.1:0-15186 GCA_964391515.1 uncultured Thermodesulfovibrio sp.
TCTGCTATACTGATAGATAGATACGATGATTTATAAGTTTTTATAGGCAATGTCTATAATTGATAGGCATTAGCCAGGGAAGGAGGAAGGTATGACGAAGGAGGAGATCAGGAAGATCCTCTCCGGCATCAGCATCTTTACTCTCCTTGCCGGTTCAGGGCTCTCCGTTAGTTGCACCGCCACCGCCTCTGAGAGGCCTGCCCAGACAGGTTGAGCAGGTGGCTCATCCGGTGCCGGGAGCACCGAAGAAGGGGTAAAACCTGCTCAGTCCGGGTGAACCGGTGAGAAGAAAGGTGCTGTAAGCACCGAAGAGGAAAAGCAAAAAGGAAAGGATGCGGTAGAAGAGGAGCAGGTTGAAGAAAAGCCAGGGCAGTCGGGCTGAACGGGTGAAAAGAAGGGCACCGGTGGTGCCTCAGAAGAGCCCGAACAAAAGCCTGCAAAATCCGGTTGAACAGGGTAAAGGTATCATGCCGTCGGCATGACAAGAAATGGTCAGAAAAGGGGCTCTGAGAGCCCCTTTTCTTTAAGGTGACTTTTTTATACACGTTACATACTATCCGCTATACGCTCTTAACCCCTTACTCCCTGTCTGTAAGTGCGGCAATCCCGGGCAGTTCCTTTCCTTCAAGGAGTTGTAGTGTGGCGCCGCCACCGGTGGATATAAATGAAATGCTGTCAGATACACCGGCTCTGTGAACGGCAAGGTCGGTATCACCACCGCCAACGATGGTCAATGCGTAGGCATCTGCCACAGACCTTGCAACCGCAAAGGTTCCTCTGGAGAAGGCGTCCACCTCGAAGACCCCCATTGGCCCGTTCCAGAGGATGGTCTTTGCATTGTGTAGTGCCTCATCGAAGAGTTTTGCCGATGCCGGGCCTATATCAAGTGCCTTCCAGCCGGGTGGAATCTCGAGTGTGGGGACTATCTTTGTCTCAGAGCCAGGCTCCAGGTCGTGAGCGATCACACAGTCAACCGGCAGGTAAAACTTTACACCCCTTTCCTTGAGGTTCTTCCTTATCCGTTGTGCCATCTCGAGCATATCGTTCTCAACCAGGGAATCACCCACCTCATACCCCATCGCCTTTATAAAAGTGTATGCCATTCCTCCGCCTATTATGACCTTGTCAACATTTGCCTCGAGATTCTCAAGAACCCCGATCTTCCCGGAAACCTTGGCTCCACCGAGTATTGCCACAAAGGGTCTTACCGGATTGTTTACCACACCTTTCAGGTACTCTATCTCCTTTTTAAGTAGAAAGCCTGCGGCAGCGGGGAGAAACTTGGGTACACCCACAATGGAGGCATGGCTCCTGTGGGCGGTACCAAAGGCGTCGTTGATGTACACATCGGCAAGTTCAGAAAGCCCACGGGCAAACTCCTCCTCGTTCTTCTCCTCCCCTTCATGGAACCGGAGGTTTTCCAGGACCACAACATCGCCGGGTTCCATCTTGTCTATTATCTTGCTTATCTGAGGTCCTATGCAATCAGGAGCAAATATGACCTCCTTATTAAGGAGTCTCTTCAGCCGTTTGGCAACGGGGGCGAGGCTGTACCGGGGATCAGGCTTCCCCTTTGGTCTGCCGAGGTGTGAGCCCAGTATCACCTTTGCACCTTCGTCGATTGCGTAGTTAATCGTTGGAAGGGCGGAGCGGATACGCCTGTCGTCTGTTATGTTGAGGTTCTCGTCGAGGGGGACATTGAAGTCTACCCTTATAAAGACCCTCTTTCCCTTAAGGTCAAGATCCTCTATGGTGAGTTTTCCAAGGACATCCTTTATTGGTGCTGGACCTCCCGAACCAACCATCTCTGCCTCCTTATCTCTTCTTTATGATATACTGGATAAGATCACGCAGCCTGCTGCTGTATCCCCATTCATTGTCGTACCAGGCAAGCACCTTCACCATCCGGGACTCTATCACCTTTGTGACGGTTGCATCAACTATGGAGGAGTGATCGTTACCGTTTAGATCCATTGAGACGAGGGGTTCCTCTGAGTAGGCAAGGATCCCCTTCATCGGCCCTTCTGCTGCAGCCCTGAGTGCTGCATTTACCTCCTCTGCAGTTACATCCTTTGATACCTCTGCAACAAGGTCGACAACCGATACATTGGGGGTTGGCACCCTTATTGCCATTCCGTCAAGTTTCCCTTTAAGTTCGGGGAGGACAAGCCCCACCGCCTTTGCGGCACCTGTGGTGGTGGGTATCATGTTCATTGCGGCTGCACGAGCCCTCCTGAGGTCCTTGTGAGGAAGATCCAGTATCCGCTGGTCGTTTGTGTAGGAGTGGATGGTTGTCATGAGACCTCTCTGGATACCAAACTCGTTGTTAAGTACCTTTGCTACCGGTGAAAGACAGTTTGTGGTGCAGGAGGCGTTGGATATTATCTTGTGGGTTGAAGGATCCAGTGCCTCATCGTTTACCCCAAGACAAACGGTGATATCAGGGTCTTTGCCAGGTGCAGATATGATCACCCACTGAGCCCCTGCCTCAATATGTTTGGATGCCGATTCACGATCACGAAATACCCCGGTTGACTCCACCACAAACTCGGCTCCAACCTCAGCCCACGGCAGTTTTGCCGGGTCGGTGATAGCGGTTACCCTGATCTGGCGGCCGTTTACGATGAGGGAGTCGTCTGTGGCGGAAATCTCAGCATCCAGGATGCCGTGTACAGAGTCGTATTTCAGCAGATGAGCCAGCGTCCTGGAGTCGGTAAGGTCATTGATTGCTACGATCTCAAAGTCGGTCTGTTTTAATGACGCCCTGAAGAAGTTTCTACCAATCCTGCCAAATCCGTTGATACCAACCTTTACAGCCATATCCAACCTCCTTGGGAATTTGATTTATTTACCAAATGCCTTTCATTCCTTCGGATAAAAAGGTTAACTCCACGAGTTGTTACTTGTCAAGCCTCATCAAGGCTGTTTATCACCAGTCCGGTAAGGACCTTGGGGTAAAAATACGTTGACTTAGGAGGCATCCTCAGGCACTCAAGGGATACCCGCTCAACCTCCTCAAGACTGGTGGGTCTCAGAAAGAATGCTGCCTCATACTCACCATCCTGCACCTTTTTCAGGGTGAGTTCGGGATCCATCTCGAAGGCAAGTTCAGATGAAGGGAATATCTCGCCAATTATCAACTGGTGTAAGACAGTTACGTCAAGCCCCCTGATGGGCTCAGGCAGTTCTTCAAGCCCCGAACCTCTATGCCTCATTGAGATTGCATAGGGGAGCCCCTTTATGAAGAGACCGATGGAGTGAGGCACTTTGTCAATGGCATCCACTATTTTGTGTGGATCATCTATACGGTGAAAGTCGAAGTGTTCCCGGAGGGGCTTCAGTATCGTTTCCTCCGGGTCTTTCCCTTCAAAGGAGATTCCTCGCAGGAGCCGATGGGTGGGGAGTATGGAAAGCCCCCCATCTGAAATGTTTACGAGGTACATCATCACAAAGTTGTAAGGCTCTTCGCCTGTGTGAGAGGGGTTGTTTCTCTCCATCTCTTTTTTGTAGTTTATTGCGGTCTCGTACCTGTGGTGACCATCGGCTATATAGATGGAGACATTGCTGAGTTGTGTACGCAGATATGCTATGTCGTCGTCGTTATCGATCACCCATAAGCGGTGAAGGGCGCCGTCCGGGTCTTTTGCCTCCATGTAGGGGGTGTTTGTTGTAATCTTTTCAAAAAGGTCTTTAGTGTTACAGGAGGGTTTGTTATAAACGGAAAATACCGGGCTCAGGTTGGCATGGCAGGATCGCATGAGGTTCAACCGGTCGGCCTTTGGCTTTGAGTGCGTCTCTTCGTGGGGGAAGACCCCCTTGCAGAGTTCGGTGATCCTCACTGCACCGAAAAGCCCCCTCATAACATGCCCTTTCCCCTTCAGCGAGTAACTAACCTCGCAGAGGTAATAACAGGGTTTTTCAGACCGGACAAGGACGCCTTCAGTGCGCCATCTGTTGAAAAGTGCGGCAGCACGGGTGTACCGGTTCTCTTTGTCGTTATCACCAGGCAGGTCCTTCCCGAAGTCTATCCTTACGAAGTTGTGAGGGCTTTTGGCATAGAGACCTTCCCTCATCTCCTCGGTTATTATGTCGTAGGGTGGCGAGACAACCTCATCACCTCTGAACCGTTCTCTGTTGTAAAGAATACCCCTGAAGGGCAACACTTCGGTCATAATAGTTTCTCCCGGGTATATTTGTTCTGACAGGTTTCTTGAAGGGTAGTGTATCCTTCCCTGAGTGCCGACAACACAGTTTCGTTAAATAAAAATTGCCAAATATGATAGCATGAGAGGGGGTGATAATTCAATTGCTCATGGTATTTAAAACTATCCCGTTACGCCCATATTTTTTTAGGTATTATTCCTCTTTAGTAATGGCCTCGTCCATGACCTCCACGATATGGAGGACTCTCTCCTCGCCGATAATGTTGCCCAGTTGGTACATACACCCGGGGCATCCGGTCACCATGACGGTGGCGCCGGATGCCTCAAAGTCCGTCTTTTTGGCATCTTTTAATGACTCACTGAGACCCCAGTGGTTGTTTGAGGTGATGGCCGGAAGTCCACAGCAGTCACCGGGACCGCCCTTAATGTTTATGCCAAGTTTTTCAAGTATCATGATGGGCTCATCTTTTATCCCAAGGCCGTACCTTGCATGGCATGGCTGGTGGTAATAGGCGGTGGCATTCAGTCGGTCCGTATGGATGTCAAGACTGTTAAGGAATACTGCCGAATCAATCACCGATACTCCTTCACCAAATAGCCCCTCGTACCGCCTGCTCAGAGTTAGCGCACAGGTAGGGCATAATGTCACAATGGTCTCTGTTGAGAGCCTCCTCAGGAGTGAGAGGTTTTTTTCTGCAAACCCTTCCACTGTCTTCATATTCCCGGTCTCGATAAGCGGTGCACCGCAGCATGCCTCCCCCGGGGGGAGAACCACCTCATAACCGGCGGCATTTAGTACCCTGATAAATGAGGAGATGAGATGAGGCTGGATGTACCTTGCTGCACAACCACCAAAGAGCACCACCCTTCCCTTGAGCCCCGTTGCATGGTGGGGGGAGTATACACCCCCACGGGCAAAAAGGTCTGTTACCGGCGGAATTGACGGCTGTGGGATGCCGAGTCTCTTAAATACCCCCTTCAAAAGGGGGTGTACCTTCCTTGCAACAGATGCTGATAAAACTCTGTGTTTGAGCAGAAACGGAAGTGCCCTGTCGATGGCGGGACGGCTCTGCCAGTTAGACCGGAGACTTATCCTTCCTGCAATCAGGAGTTCCTCAATTTGCACCCCTGCAGAACACCTGCCGGTACAGGCACCGCATAGGAAACAGGAATAGACCCGTCTGAGAGCCTCATCGGTGGGCTCGAGTTCACCGGTGAGGATCTTCAGGATTATCCTGAGCCGTCCCCTTGGGCTGAGGGACTCTCTCTGGCCGTGGTGGTAGGTGGGGCATTCAAACTTGCACCCTCCGCAGAGGATACACCTCTTGAGTTCTTTAATAAGTTGTTCTCTTTCTGTAAACAAACTCACAGTAACTCTCTATTCATCTTACCGCTCATAAACCCCTCCATGTCGAGTGTGACATATTTAAAACCAAGTCCAAGGAGGTGGGATACCACCTTTGCCCTGAGAGGTTCACTGATCAGCCGTTTCATCTCCTCTGTGGAGGTCTCTATCCTTGCAGTGACACCGTCGGTGCGGATGCGCAGGGGTTCAATGCCAACTTCTCTGAGGAAGGCCTCCGCCTGCTCTACGAGTTTCAGTTTTTTCTCCGTTACAGGGCTATGGTAGGAGAGCCGTGATGCAAGGCAGGGTGAGGATGGTCTGTTCCAGGTGGGAAGGCCAAGAGACCGTGATATTCTGCGCACATCATCCTTTGTTAGCCCCACATCAATAAGGGGGCTCTTTACGCCTGCCTTCCGGGCAGCCTCCAGGCCGGGTCTGTAATCACGGGTATCATCAAGATTGCTACCCTCCACAACGGTCTTAAGCCCCTCCTTTTCAGCAATCCTCCGAAGATGACCGAATAGGGTCTCCTTACAGTAGTAGCAGCGCATCCCGTCATTTCTCCTGTACCCCTCTTTTTGCAGTTCGTCAGTCTCCACGAGTATATGGCTTATGCCCAACTCTCCCGCCATTTTCACGGCATTTTCCCTGTCCCAGGCAGGGGTGGAGGCGGAGACACCGGTGACCGCAACCGCCGGTATCCGGGCATCCACTACCGCCTTTAGAAGGAGCGTACTATCTGTTCCTCCAGAATAGGCCACCACCACGCTTTCCATTTCCTTGATGAGATTAATCAACCTCTGGTATCTTGATTTTTGGGACATGCCGGTGGGTCTCTTAACTATCAGCGGAGGACAGAGATGGTATAATTTTCCTGGTGTAACTGGGCATCCTCTTTTATTATAACTTCTATACCCCTTGATTTCTCAATCTCCTCCACAGCATAACTCTCCTCATCCGACAGTAGTTCTGCCACATAGGGGTGGGCGGTGATCAGCACCCGTGCACCTCGTGTGGTGGTCATCTTTTCAATCTTTCTGAATATCTCAAAGCAGATGGTCCTTGGGGAGAGCACAAAACCCTTTCCCTCACAGTAGGGGCAGGTGTTACAGAGGGTTCTCCCCAGGCTTTCCCTGACCCTCTTGCGGGTCATCTGGATGAGTCCCAGTTCGGAGATGTTGTAGATGGTGTTCTTCGCCTTGTCTTTTTTCAATGCCTCTTTGAAGGCATTGAAGAGTTTTTCCCTGTTTAGAGGCTCTTCCATATCGATGAAGTCGATTATGATAATCCCCCCAAGGTTTCTGAGCCTGATCTGATAGGCTATCTCCTTTACCGCCTCCAGATTGGTCTTCAGGATGGTATCTTCAAGGTTTTCTTTGCCCACGAACTTGCCGGTATTTACATCTATAACCGTCATCGCCTCGGTCTGGTCTATAACGATGTAACCGCCTGACTTCAGCCAGACCTTCCTCCCCAGCGCCCTTGTTATATCCAGTTCCACCCCGAAGGCGTCAAAGAGGGGCTCGGGTCCATCGTACAGTTCAATCCGGTCTGAGAGTTTCTCAAAATAGGTGTTTACGAACTCCTTTATCCGCTCATATTCTGCCTTTGAGTCGATAATCATCCTCTCCACATCCTGGCTCATTAGATCACGTACGCTCCGGAATACAAGGTCAAGGTCGCTGTAAAGCAGGGTGGGGGCGGATACCCGCTCCTTCTTCTCCTGGATGTTTTCCCAGATGAACCGGAGAAACTCAAGGTCTCCTTCCAGTTCCTCCTTGCTTGCAGACTCGGAGGCGGTTCTTACTATAAGACCATACCCCTTCGGGCGGATCTCGTCCACTATCTCCTTAAGCCTCTCCCTTTCCTCCTCATCGGTGATCCTGCGGGATATCCCCACATGGTCAAGGCCGGGCATCAGGACGAGATACCTGCCGGGTATCGTTACATAGGAGGTGACCCTTGCCCCTTTAGAGCCAATAGGGTCTTTTGCAACCTGGACGATTATCTCCTGCCCTTCCTGGATGAGGTCTTCAATGGGGATTTCCTGGCGCCCCTTTTTGATCTGTATCTGGATCTCTTCCGTCTCCTCTTCTTCTTCAAGGAAGGGTGCATAAGACTCGATGTCGGCTTTTATATCTGCAACATACAGGAAGGCGGCCTTTTCAAGGCCGATGTCAACGAAGGCAGACTGCATCCCGGGAAGTACCTTGACCACCTTCCCCTTGTATATGTTACCTACAAGGGAGGTGTCTTTCTTCCTCTCCACATAGAACTCGACTAACTGACCGTTTTCTAAAAGACCAACTCTTACCTCGTCAAAGGTTACATTTATAAGAATATCACTTGACATCAAGTATAAAGCCCATCACCATGGGCTGGCCTCATACCGTCACAGCGGATGACTCCGGTCTGCCAGGGCCTCTCAACAACTCCATCGGTGTAAACCACCCCTTTCTGTAACCGTAGAGGGCGGTTCTCCTTACTGCCATATCCTCCATGGGCATACCAAAGAGACCCTCGAGCATATCCCTTAGTTTGACCTTCTTTTCTGGACGGTCGAGGAGTTCGATTTTTACACGCTTATCACCAATTATATCAAATTTCTTAAGATTTTCACTAAACCGCCCCTTGCCTTTAAGAAGGAAACCCAGGTTTACCTTATCCTTGTTTTTAAACTCCACCTCATACTCATAGAGGGTGATGAAACTCGTAAGGGATGGCTGTTTCCCGAACACAAAGGCCATACCCTTTACCCTGAGCCCCTGGGGGAGGTGTTTGTTTATCAACTCCATATTCTTTTGGATATCGAAGGGCGGGTAAACCTCCATATCGAAATACTCCCTGAGCCCTTCAACCCCCACGTTGAGGGGTGGGCCAAAAGAGAGTTTTGGTGAAGGGCTATACCCTTCCGTATAGACCAGGGGGACTGATGCCCTCCTGAGCCCCCTGACAAGTGTGGTTATAAGTTCCAGATGGGAAAGCACCGCAAGATCACCCACCTTTTCAAACTCTACCCTCACCCTTATGGGGGAGAACCGCTTTAGATTGTCTGTCTCGACCCTGAATGACATTGGTACAGGTCTTGAGAGATACTCACCTGGATTACAGCCCATTCCGCAGCCGTGGCACCTATCGTGGTTGCAGTCCGATGTCCTTTCTGTGGAAACCGCCCTTTCGTACTCCTTCCAGAGAAACCCCTTTTTGGGGCCGGCATCGATCTGATCCCAGGGGAGAGGGGAGTCCTTCTCGAAAGTACGTGAGGCAAGATGGTCGGGAGAAAGACCGGTCTTATCAAAGGCATCGAGCCATCCAGAAAAATCAAAGTGTTCAGACCAGCCGTCGAGGTATGCACCACCTTCAACGGCGGCAAGGAGCAGATCTGCCGTCTCCTCACCACCCCTTGAAAGCACCGCCTCAAGCAGGCTCATCCTGGTATCGTGTGGTTTAAACTTTACCCCCTTTTTCGGGAGTTTCTCCTTCAGGAAGGATAACTTTCTCTCAATACTGCTTATCTCTTCCATGCCCACCCACTGAAAGGGTGTGTGTGGCTTGGGTACGAAGGGTGAGGCACCAACGGTGATGTTTGCCTGCCTCGGGGCGAGTCTCCTCGAGGTCTTCAGCGCAAGTTGAACCATTTCGGTAATCGCCTCGATATCCTGATCCGTTTCTGTGGGAAGCCCCAGCATGAAGTAGAGTTTCAGGTTGAGCCAGCCCTCACTGAAGAGTGCCTTTAGTGCCCTCTCGTAGTCTTCGGCATTGAAGTCCTTGTTTATCACGGAACGGAGCCTCTCCGTACCAGCCTCAGGTGCGATCGTAAAGCCTGTCTTCTTGACATGCCTTATCTCCCGGAGTATCTCTCTGCTTACTCCACCCACCCTGAGAGAGGGTAGAGACAGTGAGATATTCCTCCCTGCAAACCGGTTGTTAATGGCACGCAGCAGGTGATGGAGGTTTGTATAATCGCCTGCACTTAAGGATGTGAAGGAGACCTCGTCATAACCGGTGTTTTTTAAGGATTCCTCCACAAGTTTGATCACCTGATGGGGAGAACGCTCCCTCAGTGGTCTGTAGATCATACCCGCCTGACAGAACCTGCACCCTCTGGTGCAACCCCTGCTGATCTCGATGTTGACCCTGTCGTGGACTATCTGCGTGTACGGAACAGGGAATGATACCGGAAACGGGGCATCATCAAGTGATTTTATATACCGTCTCCTCACGGTCTCCTTGCTTACCCCTGGGACATAGAACCCATCTATTTCGGAAAGGGCATTGAGGACATCCTCCTTTCCCCCACCTTCAGACCTGACAGAGTGAAAGATGCTTACCATCTCCACCACCGCCTCCTCCCCGTCGCCGATAAGGAAGGCATCAAAGAACCTTTCAAGCGGAGCGGGGTTTGCCGTGCAGGGCCCTCCTCCAATGATCACCGGATATTTGTCCCCCCGTTCTTCCCTCAAAAGTGGGATACCGCTTAGTTTCAGCATCCACAGAACCGTCGGGTAAGAGAGTTCATACTGAAGGGAAAAACCGAGTATGTCGAACTCCTTTAGTGGCCTTCCTGTTTCAAGGCTCCTCAGTGGTTCTCCCGATCGGTCAAGGTGTTCCTTCATGTCAGGCCAGGGGGCATAGACCCTCTCAGATAGTGCATTCTCCATCCCGTTTATGATATGGTAGAGTATCCTGAGCCCCAGGTGTGACATCCCTATCTCGTAGACATCAGGGAAGGCAAGGGCGACCCTTACAGGGGCATCAGGTCTGCTTATAGAGTTTACCTCATGGTTTATATACCTGCTTGGCTTTCTGAATTTAAGAAGATTCACGGGTTCTCCTGTATGTAATTTTTGATTATTGTCTGAAATATCTTAGAAAAGATGAACAATAATAATATCACCCAAAGAGGGGATTTAGCAAGAAAAAGGCTGGCCAGGTGTTTACCCGTATAAAAATACACCCCCTTTTGATACTGCTTATCGGGATGGCCATTGTAGCCTCTGCCTGTGCCCCCAGCATAAAGAGACCTGAGGAGGTGGGGGTGGGCATTCAGGAACTCATGAACTGTCTTCCTGAGACGCCCCCGGAAACGGTTGTTGCCAGGGGGCGGTTCAGCATTTCCTGGAGAGGTATCTCAGGTGGTGGTTACGATGGAGTCTTGTTTTATATGCGACCGAACAAACTGAGAATTACTCTGTATGCACCCTTTGGCATTACACTTTATGAGGTTCTTATCAACAGAGATGGGCTTTACATGATCTTTCCCTCTGAAGGGGTTATTAAGCACAGAGAGATGGGATTGTCTGACCTTTTCATCTCAAGGCGGCTTTTTGGACGGGGTGATTACACCCTCCGGTCTGATGATAGGGGTTATCTAATGGAAAGGCCGGGTACAAAGAGTCAGAATGAGTGGGTAGAGAGGCATCTGTTTGACCCATCCACCCTCTGTCTTAAAGAGAGTTGGTTCAAAATATCAGAGGGGGACGAGATATCAGTGAGGGAGGAGGGGTTTCATGAGGGGGTGCCGGAGAAAATCATTATATCAATGAAGGGGTATAGGTTAGAGATGGCTCTCTTTGATATTACCACCGGAAGTATCCTGGATGAGACCCTGTTCAGTATCCCTCAGGGGTACAGGATGGAGCCCCTTGAGTACTGAAAGAAAGTACTTTTTAAGCGGTTGGATTGCATAAAGGGTCATGAAGGTATGCCCTTTCAATCCCCCGTTTGCCTCCTGATCTTATCAAGGTACTCCTCCCATTCAAGTGGGAGCAGGTATTTCTTCTTTGAGTTACACTCCTTACATGCCGGCACTATGTTTGACTTCGTGCTTTTCCCCCCCCTTATGAGAGGAACTATATGATCCATGGTGAGTTCCCCTGCCCCCACCTTTCTGTTACAGTAGTAGCATACCCCCCGTTCCTTCTTCCTGTGCCACCAGCGGGAGTGCCTGAGTTTACGTGCCTTCTGTTTTTCCCTTCGTATATCCTCTTCCGTTGCCTGTGGCATGAAAATGCCTTCTTTATTCATCCTCTCATTTCTGCTCATGCTTCATCTCCCTGAAAAGGACGGTTCTGTTACGACCGCTTTCCTTTGCCCTGTAAAGCGACTGGTCGGCATGCTCTATGAGTTCCTCCCTTGTTGATGCATCCCTTGGGTATGAGGCTATCCCGAGGCTTACCGTCACCGTAATCTCCACCCCTTCGGCCTGAAATCTCTCACTCTGCACCCTCTTCCTTATCCGTTCGGCTATCTTCTTTGCCTCCGGGGCATCCGCTTTGAGAGCCATTATGGCGAACTCCTCCCCTCCATACCTTGCCGGTATATCGATCTCACGCACCGTCTCCCGGATTATCCTTGAGAAGCCCTTTAGCACCACATCACCTGCAGGGTGGCCGTAGGTATCGTTCACCTTTTTGAAGTGGTCGATGTCTGTAAGGATCAGAGAGAGGGGTTCAGAGAACCTTTCTGCCTTCTTGAACTCCTCTGCAAGCCTCTCCTGGAAGTGGCGGTGGTTGTAAAGTCCTGTGAGGCCGTCGGTAAGGGCGAGGGTCTTTATCTCCTGGTGGAGGATTGCATTAGAGATGCTGAGTGATGCCTGGTTTGCAAGCACCCGCAGGAGTTCAAAAAGATGGGATGTGAAGGCATCACGGTTTTCAGAATAAACTACCAGTATTCCCACCGTCTCCTCCTCGTGAAACATGGGGATAAAGATGATTGAACCTATCTCGCTCAAACTGCCGCATCCAGGTGGCAGAGGGGGGAGGCTGTCTTTACTGAGGTCGGAGCGGTAAATCGCCTGGCCTGTATCTATCACGTTTGCAAGCAGGGTGCCCTTCCAGCGGGTTATACTCTCTTTGCCGGTTGGTGGGATAACCCTATATCCACGCTCCTTCTTTAAAAAGAGTATGGCAGATGCACCTGATATCTCCTGTGCTCCCTTTATGATCCGCTTTGATACCTCATCAATATCCAGTATCTCTCCGTACCGGGCGCTTTCCCGGTAGAGTATCCTCAGGCTCCTGTATTCAAGGTCAATCCTGGCAAGAATCCTCTGACGGTGGAGGAGTTTTGATATCTCGGTGCCAAACATCTCCAGGAGGTCGATGTCTTTCTGATCAAATGCCCTGTAGCGGTTGCTATCGGCTGAGAGTACACCAAGCAGAGTCTCACCGTCTTTTACCGGGGTGGCAATAAAACTCATTAACCCCTCCCGGTTGTAACCCGGCACTATCTCCTTCTCTTTTTCTGCCAGGTAAAAGACCGGTTTTCTTGTGTTGATAACCTGTTGGATCAGCCCACCTTCCTCCACAAAGAGGTCATCCTGCAGAGAGGACAGTGAGAAGGAAAGCCTGCCATCCTCTATCAGAAAAAGGTTTGCACTATCTGCAGCAAGGGATTTTTCGGCCATTATGAGTAGATCAAGGAGGTTTCTTTCCCGTTCCTCTGTAAAGGAGACGTACTCAGAGAGTATTCTTTCCCTCCCCAGTTCGGGGCCTGTATCCATCAGCCCCTCAGCACCCCGCTGTATCCGTTCAAGAGACTCTCTGAGGCGGTTGTTCTTCCGTCGCCACACCTCCTTGAGTGTGATAATTCCAACACCGGGGATTATCGCAATAGCGATAAAGACTGCCGTTTCAACCATCCTGGGTGAGAGGATCTCTCTGATGTGGTAAAGGGGTTGTGCCAGGGTGATAAAAACGGCGGTATTAATGCCTGTAAGCAGTGTAGATATGAGATAATAAGGGATATGCAGGAGGTGGAGGTCAAAGGGCGGGTGAATGCCGGTTCTGCTCAAAAACTCTATCAAGATCTGTCCTGCCGACAGGGTGAAAAAACCCCATTTCCTACCTGAAGCCTGTCCGCCGGCACCAATGATAAGAACTAACACCAGCAGTGTGAGAAAAACATAGGGGTGCCTGGTATCGTAGCCGAACCCGATAGAGACAAAAAGTGAAAGAAGGAGGATAAAGGGGGTGATGTTTAGGATTATTCTTCTGAGAGCCCTCTTTTTTTCTCTTCCTCCTGAAAGAACCTCTTGTAGAGAACTTCCCACTCAGGACTACCTTCCAATATCTTTTTTGAGTAAGACTGGAGTTTCGCTCTGACCCTTTCGTCGATCTCCTCCCCAATCTTTATGGTCTCACCAATGGATCTCTTTATCTGCTTCCTGATGCGGGGCTCATCGACAAGCAGACTTACAACCCCCCTCGATTTCAGTTCCCTGAGCAGTATGTGGCTCATATGGCTGATCTTTTCGTCAGAAAGCATCAGAGTATAAGATTCCTCTCCTTGATGATCTTCCGCTTGGTCATGTCAAAGAGTTTTTTGTAATCAAGCCTTCCCGATTCAATCTCGGCGGCATGCTTGCTGAGTATCTCCCGTACCTCCTCATTAAGCCTGTCTTCAACCATGAGTTCGTCAAGCAGTATCTCCTCAACCTGCCCGAGCAGTTCATCGGTTTCTATGAGGGGTTCAATGTAGGATCTCTTGATGAGATCGCTTACGATCCTCTCCGCCATTGGCCTTACCCAGGATCTGGGTATCCTCATAAAACTACCTTTCCATAAATGGGATCAGGGCAATGTTTCTTGCACGCTTTATCGCCCGAGTGAGTTCCCTCTGGTGTTTGGCGCAGGTACCGGTCATCCTTCTGGGAAGGATTTTACCTCTCTCTGTAATGTAGTTTCTGAGTTTCTTGTAATCCTTATAGTCGATAAATGGTGTCTTTTCTGCACAGAATTTACAGTATTTTCTTCTTTGAAATCTCCTTGCCACTTTATTCTCCTTTCAATTCTTGATCAGAATGGTTCGAGTTCGGTACTCTCCTCAGGTGGGATAAAGTCGTCATCCGGAGGTGCCGGGGTCTCCTCTCTCCTTGGTAGAAACCTTACGGTGTTTGCTATCACCTCCATCTTGCGTTTCTGCTGACCTTCGTACTCCCACCGCCTCTCCCTGAGCCTGCCGTCAACAATGACGCCTCTGCCCTTTGAAAGGTACTGGGCAACATTTTCGGCCTGCTTTCCGAAGACAACGATATCGATAAAGAGGGTCTCGTCCTTGAACTCCTCACCCTGCTTCACCCTTGAGTTAACCGCAAGCGTTATGTTGGTCACCGCTGTGCCCTGTGGGGTGTACCGGAGTTCGGGGTCTCTTGTGAGATTGCCGGCAAAGATCACCTTGTTATACACTTTGCGTTTCCTCCACGGTTTCCTGAGAAGGCTCCTCAGATAGAGAACTCTGAAGCGATTCAAGGAGTGCCCCAACCTGCTTCTTCTCAAGTTTGATCACCATGAACTTAAATACAGGGTCATAAACGAGATAGAACTTTTCCAGTTTCTGGATCAGTGAAGGCGGAGCCTTGAAGGTGTAGAGGATGTAGTACCCCTGGGTTCTCTTGTTCAGTTCGTAGGCGAGGTTGCGTTTCCCCCAGTTGTCTTCCTTGAGTATCTCACCGCCACCGTCTGTGATGAACTTCTTGATCTTCTGGTTTACCGCCTCAAGGTCTTCCTCGCTCAGTGTGGGTTCGATGATTACAGTGTTTTCGTAGTAGTTCATTAATACCTCCTCATGGATATAAAGCCCTCCAAAGGAGAGCAAGGAGTCTCCTCCCGAAGGAGAAAAACAGATATATTTTATAACAGATTCAGGATGCTTTTGGCAAGGGAGCGGCAAATGGTG
>CAYMML010000035.1:0-12551 GCA_964391515.1 uncultured Thermodesulfovibrio sp.
TCACTCTATAATCTTGGTAACCACACCGGCACCAACCGTGCGGCCACCTTCCCTTATTGCAAACCGAAGCCCCTCTTCCATCGCCACCGTCGTTATCAACTCCACTTCCATGTTCACATTGTCTCCAGGCATCACCATCTCCACTCCCTCTGGTAGCGTTACCACTCCTGTCACATCCGTCGTCCTGAAGTAAAACTGCGGCCTGTACCCGTTGAAAAACGGCGTGTGCCTCCCACCTTCTTCCTTCGTCAATACATAAACCTCTGCATTGAACTTCTTGTGCGGCGTTATGCTCCCGGGCTTCGCCAACACCTGACCCCTCTCTACCTCATCCTTCCCTATTCCCCTTAAAAGCACTCCTATGTTGTCCCCTGCACGCCCCTCGTCAAGTATCTTCCGGAACATCTCCACTCCCGTCGCCACCGTCTTCCGCGTCTCTCCAAACCCTACTATCTCTACCTCTTCTCCTACCTTGATTATCCCCCTCTCTACTCTACCCGTTACCACCGTCCCACGCCCACTGATCGAAAATACATCCTCTATGGGCATCAAAAACGGCTTGTCTATCGGTCGCTCAGGCTCCGGTATATACTCATCCACCGCCGCCATCAACTCATGTATGCTCTTGTACTCCTCCGCTTCAGGATCATTGCTGCTGCTCTCAAGAGCCTTCAATGCACTGCCCCTTATGATCGGTATCTCATCTCCAGGAAAATCATACTTGCTCAATAACTCCCTGATCTCTAACTCCACCAGATCCAACAACTCCGGATCATCCACCTGATCCACCTTGTTCATATATACCACTATGTAAGGCACCCCTACCTGACGGGCAAGCAGTATGTGCTCCCTCGTCTGCGGCATCGGCCCATCGGCTGCACTTACCACAAGTATCGCTCCGTCCATCTGCGCCGCACCCGTGATCATGTTCTTTACATAGTCCGCATGACCAGGACAGTCCACATGCGCATAATGACGGTTCTCCGTCTCGTACTCCACATGTGCCGTCTGGATCGTTATCCCCCTGGCCTTCTCCTCAGGTGCCTTGTCTATCTCATCGTAACTCGTGTACTGGGCCATCGCCTTCATACCCAACACCTTCGTTATTGCTGCCGTCAGCGTCGTCTTACCGTGGTCCACATGCCCTATCGTCCCCACGTTGATATGCGGCTTCGTCCTCTCAAATTTTTCCTTTGCCATAATACTCCTCCTTGAATAAATCCTTCTATATGCTCACCAAATCTAACTCAACCGAAAATCCTACCTATTTTCCCGAAAACAAGAGACTAAAAATATAACATAAAGGGAACAAAAAAATCACAACTTTTTTATTGCCCCTTAACTTTCGATATTATTCCTTCTGCTATGTTCTTTGGAACCTCCTCATAGTGTGAAAATTGCATTGTGTAAGTGGCTCTGCCCTGGGTCTTACTCCTCAGGTCGGTAGCATACCCGAACATCTCCGAAAGGGGCACGAGGGCACGCACAACCTGCGTGTTGCCACGCTTCTCCATGCTCTGCACCTTACCCCTTCTTGAGTTCAGATCCCCGATCACATCACCCATGTAATCCTCGGGGGTAACCACCTCAACCTGCATTATCGGCTCAAGGAGTGCCGGCTTTGCCTTCTTTGCGGCCTCTTTAAACCCCATAGAGCCTGCTATCTTGAACGCCATCTCTGATGAATCAACCTCATGATAGGAGCCATCATAAAGGGTGACCTTCACATCCACCACCGGATACCCGGCAAGGATACCGGCATCCATCGCCTCACGAACACCCTTTTCAACCGCAGGTATATACTCCCTGGGGATGGCACCTCCGACAATCTTGTTTTCAAACTCAAACCCGCCACCCTTTTCAAGCGGCTCTATCTCTAAATAGACATGACCATACTGGCCACGCCCACCGGTCTGCCTCACAAACTTTCCTTCCGCCTTTGAAGATGTGGTAATCGTCTCCCTGTAAGCCACCTGTGGCTTGCCCACATTCGCACCCACCTTGAACTCCCTCAGAAGCCTGTCCACAATGATATCAAGGTGAAGTTCACCCATCCCTGAGATGATCGTCTGGCCGGTCTCTTCATCGTGAGAGACCCTGAACGATGGGTCTTCCTGGGCAAGTTTCATCAGTGCCTGAGAGAGTTTTTCCTGATCCGCCTTTGTCTTTGGCTCAATGGCTATTGATATCACAGGCTCCGGAAACTCCATCGCCTCAAGTATCACCGGACTGCTCTCGTCACAGAGAGTGTCACCGGTTAGTGTGTACTTGAGGCCAACAGCGGCAGCAATATCACCTGCCCTCACCGCCTTTATCTCCTCCCGCTTGTTTGCATGCATCTTGAGAAGCCTGCCGATACGCTCCTTTTTACCCTTTGTGGAGTTAAGCACATAAGAGCCCGCATCAAGCACACCGGAGTAAACCCTGAGGTATGTGAGTTGCCCCACATAGGGGTCTGTCATCACCTTGAATGCAAGCGCCGCAAAGGGCTCATCATCGGAAGATACCCTCTGAACCACCTCACCATCTGGCGTGGTGCCCTCCACCGGTGGCACATCAAGTGGTGAGGGAAGATAATCCACTATCGCATCAAGGAGTAACTGCACCCCCTTGTTCTTGAAACTGGAGCCACAGAGAACGGGTGTTATCTTCATCTCCACCGTTCCTTTCCTTATGGCAGCCCTCAACTCATCTTCCGGTATCTCCTCGCCGTTGAGATACTTCTCCATTATCGCCTCATCCACATCGGAGAGTGCCTCAAGGAGTTTCTCCCTGTACTCCTCCGCCTGGGCACGGTACTCTTCGGGAATCTCATCCTCCACGAACTTTGCACCCAGGGTCTCATCATCAAAGTAAAACGCCCTCATCTTTACAATATCTATGGGCCCACGGAAGTTCTCCTCAGCCCCAATGGGTATCTGCACCGGAACGGGTGTGGCACCGAGCCGCTCTACCATCGAGTCAACAGACATGAAGAAGTCTGCACCCATCTTGTCCATCTTATTCATAAATGCGATCCTGGGCACACCGTACTTATTGGCCTGCCGCCAGACCGTCTCTGACTGGGGCTCCACACCGGCAGCGGCATCGAAGACAGCCACCGCACCGTCAAGCACCCTCAACGCCCTTTCCACCTCAATGGTGAAATCCACATGGCCTGGGGTATCGATGATGTTTATCCGGTGATCCCGCCAGGAACAGGTTGTTGCCGCAGAAGTGATGGTTATACCACGCTCCTGCTCCTGAACCATCCAGTCCATGACGGCGGTACCGTCGTGAACCTCACCCATCTTGTATGTAACACCGGTATAGTAGAGAATCCTCTCCGTAGTGGTCGTCTTGCCCGCATCAATGTGGGCCATTATCCCGATATTTCTTACCTTCTCAAGTGGAAACGCCAATTTAACTCTCCTTACACACAATTAGACATAGTTTGAGTATATAAAAAACAAAAACTGGTTTTCCCGTCACCGATCGGACGAATCGAAGCGGTACCTGCCTGGGGATAGTCCCGCCTCGGGACTTATGGTGTTACGCTACCATCTGTAATGCGCAAAGGCCCTGTTTGCCTCAGCCATCTTGTGGGTGTCTTCCCTCTTCTTCACGGAAGCACCTGTATTGTTGTAAGCATCCAGGAGTTCGCCTGCAAGACGCTGAGTCATAGTCCGCTCTGGCCTCTTCCTTGCGTTATCCCTTATCCACCTGAAGGCAAGGGCAAGTTTCCTGTTGGCCCTCACCTCAACCGGTACCTGGTAGGTGGCTCCACCAACCCTTCTTGGTCTCACCTCAACAATGGGTTTCACATTCTCAAGTGCCGCTTTGAAAACCTTGAGCGGATCCTCACCGGTCTTCTCTTTGAGTATCTCAAAGGCACCGTAACAGATCCTCTCAGCGGTTGACTTCTTCCCATCCTTCATGATCGCATTTATAAACTTACTCAGAACCTTGCTCCCATACTTGGGATCAGGAAGGATCTCTCTCTTTTCTGCTACTCTACGCCTTGGCATAACTCTCTCCTACTTTGGCCTCTTTGCACCGTACTTTGATCTTCCCTGACGCCTCTGCTCCACACCCATCGTATCAAGTGCACCACGCACTATATGGTATCTCACGCCAGGGAGGTCTTTCACCCTTCCACCCCTTATAAGCACTATGGAGTGTTCCTGGAGGTTGTGCCCAATACCCGGGATATACGCAGTAACCTCAATCCCGTTTGTAAGCCTCACCCTTGCAACCTTCCTCAGTGCAGAGTTTGGCTTCTTGGGTGTGGTGGTATATACCCTTGTGCAGACCCCCCGCCTCTGGGGGCAGTTCTGAAGGGCAGGGCTCTTTGACTTCTCCTTGATCTGCTTTCTGCCTTTTCTTATCAACTGGTTAATAGTAGGCAAATCCTTACCTCCGTCGTTATCTGGTGAAAAAACCTGATTATATTACCAGAAAGTTTTCCTTTTGTCAAGACCTCTTTCCCGTTTTCAAAGGAAGTGGTATGATACAACAAAAGGTGTGGCAATTGCAAATTTTTATTGTGTTAATTGCGTTGGCTGAGTTTATTGTGTTAATTGGGTTAATGGCGTTTGTGAGGTAAGAAGACTAATCCTTCTTCCCGAGCAACTCATGGATAGCCTTTGCAAAGGGCTTTATGTTGATGGGCTTCCCGATCACCCTGTCCACACCGCCAGCAAGTATCATCTCCTCATCCTCAAGATCGGGGTATCCGCTTAGAACCACCACCTTCACAGAAGGGTCTTTCTTTCTTATCTCTCTCACGAGTTCCATCCCTCCCACCTCCGGCATAATCATATCGGTGATAATCAGGTCAAACTTGCCCTCACTTTCAAAAATCCTGAGCCCTTCAAGCCCGTTAGGTGCCTCCTTCACGGTGTAGCCCATGGTCTCAAGCAGTGTCTTTATCAGGTCTCTCACCGTCTCATCGTCTTCAACCACGAGTATCTTTTCCCCCCCACCCTCTGGAAGCGCCTCCTTAACGGGGTCTCTCTTTTGAGATTCAGCCTCCCCCTCCACAAGGGGCAGATAGACATCAAACCTCGTCCCCTCTCCGGGGCGTGAACTTACATCCACCTCACCGCCGTGCTGCTTCACTATCCCATATACCTGCGAAAGGCCAAGCCCCGTCCCCTTACCCACCCCTTTAGTGGTGAAAAACGGCTCAAAGATGTAGGAGATGATCTCCTCAGGTATCCCGGTGCCGGTGTCAGATACGGTTACCACCGCATACCTGCCCGGTGGGAGTTCCGCCCTTGAGAGGCTCAGGGGTTCCTGAATGGTAATACTGCCAAGTTCCAGGGTTATCCTCCCACCACCCAGGATTGCATCCTTTGCGTTTACCACCAGATTGGCAAGCACCTGTTGTATCTTCGTGGAATCACCGTTTATCACATACTCCCCGTCGGGCACCTTCACCTCAAAGGTTATATTCTCCGGGATGGTTCTCTCCATAAACCTGCCAAACTCCCTGACAAACTCCGCAAGGTCGAAGGGCTTTTTCTGGCTTATGGACTTCCGGGAAAAGTCGAGTATCTGCTTGACCAGTTTCGATGCCCTGGTACCGCCGTTATAAATGGCGTCTATCTTCTCCCTGTACACAGGAGGAAACTGCGGGTCTCTCATCATGATCTCGGCATACCCGATGATCACCGTAAGGAGGTTGTTAAAGTCATGGGCTATACCGGCTGCAAGTTGCCCTATTGCGGCAAGCCGCTCCTGTGCCTGCATTCTCTCCTCCTGTCTCTTTTCATCAGTCACATCCCGGATCAGAAAGACAGCACCCCTGCCCTCACCGGGCTCGCCGATGTACCGCCCGCCTATCTCAAATACCCGCTCGCCCTTATCCGTCTCCCGCCTTACCTCATGAAACCTCTCCCCCTCTCCCGAAAGGATGAACTCCCGCCATTCTCTGCCCTCAATACTGCCGATCAGATCGCCCTCACCTGCACCCGTCAACGTAAGCAGATGGTAGGAGGCAACCGGGTTTGCAAGCATAACCCTCCCATCCCGATCCACTAAAAACACACCCTCAGGCAGGTGTTCAAAGAGTGTGTTAAGTGTATCAAAGAGGTCTGCCCTCTCCCTCTCTGCCTCAACAAGGGGGGTGATGTCCTCTATAACCCCCTCTATGTAGCCTTCATCAACCATGCGGGCATGTATCTCTGCGTGAAACCCCGTGCCATCGGGCCGCCGCATGAGTGTGCGGAAGTTCTTCACATACCCCTCATCCTTCAACCTCTTTATTATCAACTCCCGGTCTTCCCTGTCTTCATACACATCCCAGACGCTTATCTTTTTTGCATCCTCAATATCCGGAAGCCCGAATATCTCAAGCCCTGCCGGGTTGAGGTCGATCAGTCTGCCATCGAGGGTGGTTCTGTAAACACCAAGGGGGAGGCTCTGGAAGATATCTCTATACCGGGTCTCCATCTCCTCAGCCCGCCTCTCCGCCTCAGCCCTCTCAAGCACCGCCTTCACGGCGGCGGGAAGCCGCTTCAGGTGTTTCTCTGACTTGAGGATGTAGTCTGAAAGCCCCTCCTTCATGGCATCAACGGCGATCTCCTCACTGCCGGTGCCGGTAAACATCACAACAGGGATACCGGGATAGCGGTCTTTTGTCTGCCTCAATATCTCAAGCCCGGTAGCCCACTTTAACTGGTAGTCAGTGATAAGGAGATCAAACTCACCCCTTAAAAGCACCTCCTCAAGCCCCTCAGGGCTAAAAACCTCTATCACCTCGGCCTGGGGGAACTCCTTTCCCAGTTCACGCCGCACCAGTGCCCTGTCGTTAGGGTTATCGTCAACCAGAACAAACCTCAGCCGTTCCATACCGGTTTCATCCCTCAAAATCCGTGGGCTTTTCGTTCATAACTATCCAGTAGAGGTGTAGTTCCTTTACTATCCTCATGAGGTCTTCAAACTGGACGGGCTTTACCAGATAGGAGTTTGCCCCAAGTTCGTAGGCAAGGTTTATGTCGGGCGTCTCCTTGGATGAGGTGAGAACCACGGTTATGAGTTTTTTGAGTTCAGGCTCTGATCTGAGCCATCTGAGAAACTCAAACCCGTTCATCCGTGGCATCTTGAGATCGAGGAGTATCAGAACCGGCAGGGGGTACTCTGACCGGTCAGCAAACCTGCCCTCACCCTTCAGGTATCTTACCGCCTCCTCGCCCGAACTCACCACCGCCACCGGATTGGTTAGCCCACACCGGTCGAAGGCCCTCTTTATGAGGAGGACATCGTTGGGGTCATCCTCCACAAGGAGTATGGTATAATCACCGGGGTTCACCCGTTCCCTCCTTTACAGCCCCTTTTTCAGCGTCATATTTTACCAGATCAGCCCAGAATATGCTACCCTTTCCGACCTCTGATTCCACCCCCACCCTTCCACCCATCCTCTCAACCCCCTTCTTCACGATGGCAAGCCCTATGCCGGTGCCCGGGTACTGCTCAACACCGTGAAGCCTCTCAAAGACCCTGAATATCCTCTCTGTATGCTCCCCGGGGATGCCTATCCCGTTGTCCTCAAAGTAAAGCCGCACAAAACCCTCCCTCTCCTCATGCCATATCCTCACCCTGGGAGGCTCATCAGGCCTCGTAAACTTGAGGGCATTGCTAAGGAGGTTACCCACCACCTGTGAGAGTATGGCGTAAGAACCCATTACATCAGGAAGGTTCTCCTCCACCTCCACCACCGCCCCCTTATGGGTGATTACATCCCTCTGTGCCTCTATCTGTTCGGTGATCACCTTCTCAAGTGATACGGGTTTCAGCCTCACCTCCCGCCTGGTGATCCTGCTGTACTCAAGCAGATCGGTAATGAGTTCGTCCATCCTGCTTGCGGCGGTCTTTATCCTTTCAGCGTAGTCCCTGCCGGTCTCTCCAAGTTGTTCGGAGAAGTCCTCAATGAGTGCATCCGAAAAACCCTGCATCGCACGGAGTGGCGCCCTCAGATCGTGCGATACCGAGTAGGCAAATGCCTCAAGTTCCGTGTTTGACTCCATGAGCCTCTCGGTGGTCTTTTCAAGTTTCCTGTTTGCCGCCTGAAAGTCCTCAAGCAGGGTTATCATGGCCTTGTTAAGGAGTTCCACCTCCCGGATACGCTCGTTCAGTTCCTTAGTCCTCTTTTCCACCATCTCCTCAAGGTTTTGCCGGTACTCGTTGAGGGCGGTCTCCCTCTCCTTCTCCTGTGTAAAGTCCCTTACTATGGCCACCACCCTTTCATCACCGGAGGGGACGAGCCTTGCCTCATAGTGCCTCTGCCTCCCCTTCAGGTGGAGTGAGTACTCAACCCTCTGGAGCCCCTCCCCTGCCCTTATCCTCTCCATAGCCTCAAAGACACGGGCGGATATCTCTTCCGGGAGCACATCCCTTATGTTCCTGCCTATGAACCTATCAGGCGGGACATAGAGTTCCGATTCGTCCTTGCCATGGTAATCAATAAACCTGCCCTCCCTATCCATCACGAATACCAGATCGGGGATTGCCGAGACGATCGCCTCTCTTAAAGACTCACTTTCGGAAAGCCTCCCCGTAAGTTGCTCTATCTCCGTGAGGTCTCTCACGAAGGCAACAACACCCCTCTCTGCCCTCCCGTGTCTTCTCAACTCCACCCCCCTCAACCTGACCTCCACCGGAAACTCCTCACCGCTCTTCTTCCTCCCCACCCACCTGAACTCCTGCGGGGCTCCGTCAAGCGCCGCCCTGATCCTCTCAACCGCCATCTCAAGGGTGTACCCCTCACCCATCATCCGTTCAGGTGGCAGGCTCTGAAACTCCTTAAGGCTGAACCCATAAACCTCCTCCACCCTGCGGTTAATGTCAAGGATTCTTCCGTCCTCACCGTGAACAAAGACCATATCGGGGGTTGCCTCGTAGATGCTCTGGAGATAGTCCCTCATCCCCTCAATCTCTTCATACTGCTCTCTTATCTCCCTGGTTGCAAGTTTCACCTTAAACCGGAGGAAGCAGTTGTTCAAAAAGAAGAGCAACACCAGGGCGGCGGCAGATACCGCCACCCACCTGAGCCATGCAGGTATCACCGCCTTTTCGGGAACCCCGAGCCATCTGTCCAGGCTCTGGTAGTAAAGGGAGCCGGGAGATTTTTTTAGCCCGGCAAGGTGCTTGTCTATCGCCTCCTTTATCTCACGGGAGCCGCCACCCCACTTTGTGAGGGCAAACTTTACCCTTATGGGAAAAAGTGCGATGTGTGTGGGCTCCACCGCCGGGAACCTGCCACTGTTGAGCCTGCCGTAGAGCCTGTTTACAAGCCCTGCATCGGCACGCCCTTCGGATACTGCCCTTAATATGTCATCGTAACTCTGGAGTCTTATCACCTCCGGGTTAAGCCCAAAGGAGTTCAGGAGTTCAATAAAGGGCACCTCGTAGATATCCCCCTCAAGAATGGCAACCCTCTTTCCCTGAAGATCGGGGATGGAGTTTACCTCCGCACCCCTTCTCCGGTAGATGTGAGCCCAGTTTACAAGCACATCCTCGCCGGTAAAGAGGAACCTCTTTGCCCGCTCTTCAGAGTAGCCTATGGCGGTCTGAACATCGGTCTTTCCCTCCTCAAGCATCCTCAGACAGTCCTTCCAACGGCAGGGGATATACTCAAGTTCCCACCCCTCTTTCTGAGCCATATACTCAAGCAGGTCGATGTAAAGGCCTTGAGGTTGTTTACCCTTTTCGTAAGAGACAAGGGGCGGGTTCTGGTAAACCCCCACCTTCACCACCCGCCCGGCATGGGTTATAGATGGAGATAGAAAGAGAAGTATAAGAAGCCAGAAAAGGCAGAGGCCGTATCTCCGTCGCTGTTCAGACATCTTCCGCCCTCAACGGGTCATCCGCAACCGGCTCATGGCCAAGGGAGAGTATCTGCTCTCTCAGTCTGTCAACCACATCCTTGAGTTCCTTTATCCTCAACTCCCTGCCCGCCATCAGGTTTACCACCCTCTGAAGGTCGTCCGTGCGCTCCCTCACCAGGTCTTCAAGGTTGCGGGAGTGCCTCTTTAACTCATCTATGAGGGCGATGTTACGGAATACCAGCGTAAGCCCTGCCCCAAGGGCATGGTAAAACTCACCCTCCTCGCTGAAATCCCGAACCTCATCCCAGGCAAGCCCTAAAAGCCCTGCCAGGTCACCCTCTTCCCCAAGTGGTATAGCCGCAAATGCCCTCATTCCGGCATCCTTGCACTCATCAAGGGTGCAACGGGGGTCTTTGAGTATATCGCCTGAAAGGATGACACCCATACTTTTTGCCGCACTTCCACACAGGCACTCACCAAGCCTCTTTCTCTCCTTTATCGCCTCCTCCCCCTCGGGATACCGCCTTATGAGTTTAAGTTCATCCCCGGACTTTCGGTAAAACATGATCAGAGAGGGCTTAAGGAGTTCAAGGAGTGCCTCCTCAAGGCCCTGGAGGGCAGAATGAAGGTCATGCCCCTTCTGGGCGGAAGAGACAAGTTTATAAAGTATCTCCATCTCCCTTCTTTTCCGCTCAAGTCTCTCAATAAACGTCATCCTCTCAGAGAGATCCCTTACAATGCTCAGATGGTACTTTCTTCCACCGAAGTCCACCCGTCTTGTAACAAACTCCACTGGAACCACACCGCCGTCAGGCCTCTGAAAGTGAAGTTCTGCCGAACCGCCCTCACCCCTCTCCCTTATCTCATAAAACTTCTTCCTTGCCTCCTCCACCATCTCAGGTGGCCTTAGTTCCCAAACGGGGGTCTTCCTGAGTTCCTCCTCCGACCGCCCCGTAAGGTTTCTGAACACGGGGTTTGATTCCATTACACAGCCCGTCTCGGGATCTATGAGGGCAATCCCGTCCCTTGCCTGCTCAAAGATCATCCTGAAGTGCGTCTCACTCTCCCGTGCCCTCTCCTCTGCCCTCCGCCTTTCATCCAGTTCCGCCCTTAGCCTATCCATCGTCTCCTGGAGTTTCTCAGTCCTCTCCTTCACCATCTCCTCAAGGTGGATGTTCGTCCTGGACAACTGGTGCAACAGCAGAAGGGTCTCGATCCTCATCCTGATAACATGGATGAGCCTGTTCAGTAGGGGAACAAGCCCCCGGAGGTAATCCGGGGCGTAACGGTAGTTTGCAAAGACCAGAAACCCCGTCTCACCACCCTGGCTCAGGGGCAGAAACAACGAGGACGAGACCAGGTGCCCCCCAAGCCGCTTTGGTATGAACGCAGGTATCCTCTCGCCGTCTTTATAACTGAAAAACCCCTCGTGCTTGCCTGAAAACACCCGCTCAAGTGCACCTTCAATGGGGAACTCCTGATCACTGAAAGAGCACTCCAACTCCTCACAGTAGTCGGTTACCACCCGCACCCTCTCCCCTTCAGGGCGGATGAGCGCACCGTAGCCGAGTTCCTTGAGGATACAGACATTTTCCAGTGCGGTTGATATGACCGTTTGAGGGGTCTCGGCAGTGACCACTTTTTCGGAGATGACACCAAGGAGGAAGATGTCTTCGGAGCGCTCACGGAGGAGTTCGTTTTCCTCGCTAAGTGCCCTCAACTCCTCACGGAGGTGTGAGACCTCCTGTTTGAGTTTCCCGATCTGCTCCCCTGCATTCCGCTCTTCATCCACCGGTCTCTTCTCCATATCTCACGCCGGTTATAAACTCCCGGATGAGTGTCCCCAGTAGTTCCGGCTCGTCTATCTGTATAAAGTGACCGGCAGTCTTTACCCGCTTGAGCACCGCCCCGGGGATGTCCCTGTAGAGCCGCTCCGATATCCTGGGGCTAAGGTAGGGGTCGGCATCACCCCTGATTATCATCACAGGGAGGTTTATCCCCTTCAGGTCTTCCTCTATTTCCATAAGGTCACCGTTATTTAGACACCTGGCAAGGTGTAAAAACCCCTGCCTACCCTCTCTTGTCCTTAAGGGCTGCATAAAGAGTTCAAGGAGTTCCCCGTCGAGTTTGTCCTTGTAATAAAGACCCCTTCTTATGATGCTCCTGAACACCCCCTTATCCATCACCGCCATGGCTATCTCACGAAGGAAGGGCACTCTGAGGGTCACTATCGGTTGAACCGGCCAGTAATCGTAACCAACGGTGTTTATGAGGGTGAGGCTCTTTACCACCTCAGGGCTCCTGACCGCCATGATCTGACCTATCCCCCCTCCGATATCGTGGCAGACCAGATGAACCCGTTCAAGCCCAAGAGCCATGATGAACAGCCTGAGGAGTTCTGCCTGTGCCTTTATGGAGTAGTCAACGCCGGTGGGCTTTTCCGAATCGCCACAGCCTATGAGGTCTATGGCATAGACTGCAAGTTCATCTCCCAGATGGGGGATCACATCCCGCCACAGAAACGAGTAGGTGGTAATCCCATGAACCAGAAGCACCGGCTCCCCCTCCCCCCTTTGATAATAGGCGAGATGGTGGTCTCCTATCCTGACAAATTGCTTTTCCACCTCATCTCCCGGCATGCATAGTTAAATTATATCACATATCAGTTGAGATCAACCGGGGAAATCGGTGAATCGGGGAAGAGGTGAATAGGTGAATCGGTTAAGGGGTGAAGAGGTGAAG
>CAYMML010000035.1:12651-14595 GCA_964391515.1 uncultured Thermodesulfovibrio sp.
GGTGAGGCAAGGTACTCAATACTAACCTACTAACCTAATTACTCAATTACCCAATTACTTAATTACTTCATTTAAACAAGAAAAAGGTCGAGTTGCTGGTGGCGTTCGCCGGGGAAACTTATGGGGTAGTCGTTAGTAAAACAGGCATAACAGTAGTCTCCGGGATTGGGCACGCACCCCTTGATGCCGTCTATGGAGAGGTAGGAGAGGGAGTCTGCGGTTATGTACTTTCTTATCTCCTCCACCATGTGTGTGGAGGCGATGAGTTCCCTGCGGGTGGGTGTGTCTATACCGTAAAAGCACGGCCCCACCGTTCGGGGCGAACTTATCCGCATGTGCACCTCCCTTGCACCCCCGAGTTCACGGATCATCTTGACTATCTTTTTACTGGTGGTGCCACGGACGATGGAGTCGTCAACCACCACCACCCGTTTGTCTCTTAGAATGTCCCTTACGGGGTTTAGTTTTATCTTTACCCCGAAGTGCCGGATGCTCTGTTTCGGCTCAATAAATGTCCTCCCCACATAGTGGTTCCTGATGAGCCCGAGGTCGAAGGGTATGCCTGACTCCTCGGCATACCCGAGTGCTGCGGGCATCCCGCTGTCTGGCACGGGGATAACAAGGTCTGCCTCCACAGGAGCCTCCCTTGCAAGTTGCCTTCCCAAGGCCTTTCTTATGGCGTTTACATTTATTCCGCCAAATATGTAACTGTCAGGACGGGCAAAATAAATGAACTCAAAGACACAAAACGCCCTCTTTCTGGAGGTAAGTGCCGGTATGGAAGTGATGCCAGACTCGTTAATCACCACCATCTCACCGGGCTCTATATCCCTTATGTACTCTGCACCAATAAGGTCAAAGGCGCAGGTCTCAGATGCAACAACATAGGCACCGTCAAACCTTCCAAGTGATAGAGGCCTCACCCCATAGGGGTCTCTCACGGCAATCATCTCCTTTTCCCGGAGCACAAGGAGGCTGAAGGCACCGGAGACCTCCTGGAGTGCCTGAAGGAGCCGGTCTTTAAAGGACTCACCCTTTGCGTGTGCCGTAAGATGTATTATGACCTCACTGTCGGCGTTTGACTGGAAAATAGCCCCCTCCTCCTCAAGCCTCGCCCTCAGTTCACCGGCATTAACGAGGTTGCCGTTATGGGCTATGGCGATACTGCCCATGGCAAACCTTGCAAGCAGTGGCTGGACATTCTTGAGGCTGCTCCCGCCTGCGGTGGAGTAACGGTTGTGCCCGATTGCGATATACCCTGGAAGCCTCTTAAGCCTCTTGTCGGTAAATATGTCTGCCACCAGCCCCATGGCCTTCTCAATAAAGAGAGTCTTTCCATCGGATGAGCAGATTCCACCGCCCTCCTGGCCACGGTGTTGAAGTGCATGTAGTCCAAGATAGGTGAGGTTTGGGGCCTCAGGGTGTCCGTAAACACCACAGATGCCACACTCTTCGTGGATATCGAAGATTGCCTCTTCAGGGGAAGGTTGCTTCAACCAACCCCCCCGGGGATTTTATGATGTTGAGACACCTCTTTCAGTTCCCGGATAGAATTAAGGGGTAAAATGACCTGTTGCTTAATTTTATCATTTTCCCTAACAAAACGGCAAAGTGAAACCCGATCTATGTAACCTTTTAATAACCTGATAAAAAAAACAAAATCTCCTCTCCTTGACAATTCCTAAAGGGATTAGTATCATATCAGAGTTTTATACCTGACTTAGCCTGCATAAGGAAAGGAGGCATCTCAGTGGAAGAAGGTGGACTGCTTATAAACATACCCGGTGTACCGTTTTATGTGACATACTCCTGGGTTGCTATGATAATTCTTATAGTATTTGCACTATTGGTCAGGAAATCGCTCAAACTCGTACCCAGTGGCGCGCAAAACTTTTTTGAGACAATTATTGAAGCACTTTATAACCTGTGTGTAGAAAACATTGG
>CAYMML010000036.1:0-14557 GCA_964391515.1 uncultured Thermodesulfovibrio sp.
CAAGTTCCTTTTCCTTTTCCTCGAGTTCCTTTTTCAGGGTTTCTGCCTCACCGTTGTCTGATCCTGTAGAATCCTGAGCGGTTAAAAACTCTGTAAAGTTTTCCTCCATCTCATTGATCCCGCTTTCGTACTGGCTCAATCTCTCCTGGAGCCGCTGGTTTTCCTTTTCAAGTGTCTCAATGCAGAGTTCCAGTTCCTTGTTTACCGCTTCCAACTCCTCTATGAGTGCAGGGTCTGCCGGTTTGTTTTCCTTGTCTGACAGTGCATTGTGGAGTTTTTCTTTCAACTGTTTGTTCCTTTCTTTCAGGAAATCGAACCTCTTCTGTATCTGTTCAAGCATCTCCTGGGAACTGAGAAGATCGGCTATCCTGTACTTCTGTTTTATAAAGGCAGCCTTCATCTGCTCGATTGTCCCTTCCCTAGAGGCAAGTTCCTCTTCAAGTTCTGCAATGCGGCTGTCTTTGGCATCTATGACCTCCTTGACCCAGAGGATCCCCCTGTTGATGGTCTCCCTGATCCCACGTTTGAGAAACTCGGTAAGATTTTCTATCTCGGTATGTTCGGCACGCTCTGTTGCCTCAATCATGTCCTTCAGAAAGTCGTGGTGCATCTGGAAGGTCTTTCTGTGAAGGAGTATGCCTGTGTCATCTGTTCGCTCATCCTCAAAGACCTCCCTTTTGCCCTCAAGTGCCTCTTTCTCTTTGTGGAGTTCCTCAATTAGATGGGTAATGTCGATAACCGTTTTTTCGACACCTGCACCTTGAGACTTCTTGAGCCTAATGTATAAATAGACGGACAGACCGGCAAGGAGCATGACCGCCTCGGCAAGCAGCATTATGTATAAAGGGTCAATCCTGATCATCCTTTTTCCTCTTTCTCTTTAGCCTTTTTACGATCACCACAGTGAAGACAAGCCCGAAAAGGCAGAGATTTATAATAGAAAACCTCAAAAGCACCCTTGTCCAGTTTACCCCTTCTTCATTCGGGGCTGACACTGTCTGCCCGGGTTTTGGGGTTTTGTGCTCTTGTGGTTTTTGTTGGACGGGTTCAGCCTCCTTTTCTGGTTCTTTTCTTAGTTTGCCAGCCTCTTCGTCTTTAACCTCAGCCTTTTTTACTTCAGGTTTTACAGGTGTAACGCCCTTTTCCCCATCCGGTTCAATTTGGGATACTTCCTTTTTCAGTGGTTTTCCTTTTTCTTCTACCTCTATGTCAAAGGCCCTCGCCCTATTAAATGTCTTTCCCCTTCCGGTAATTACGACCCTGTACCTGCCATCTTTTGAAGGTGTGAAGGATGCCGAGTACACACCGTCCTCCGGCGGCTCTGGTGGACTAAACTTCAGTGCCTCATGCCTTCCCGATGGTGTTACGACCTCTCCTTCCATCCTGAACTCCTCAAGTATAAGGGGAATTCGGTTTAGCCTCTCACCGTTTTCTACCACGGCGCCAAAGATGGACACCTCTTTCATTGGCTGAACACTCTCGGGTGTCCCCCAGGTCTGTAGTAACAAATCTGATAGAACGAATACCCTTTCGTAATGTCCGCTGCTATAGTGTATCTTCCATATGCCCATCTCCGGTTCCCTTATCCTTATGTATTCGTAGACCCTTCCTTTACTCCACCGGATAATGGACGGGTGTTTCCTTGCGGTATAGATCTCCTTTGTGGGGAGTTCAAGGCGGATTGGTTTGTTAGGGTTTGCCCTTGTGGCAACGATCTGAAGTTCCTTCACAGAGGTGTCCACGCTGAATGCCCTTTGTTTTACCGGAAGTTCATTGAGTGGTTTAATACTCCTGTACACATCCAGTAAGGCGGTATGTAGAAGCCTTGAGTTAGAAACACTGTATGCCCCCCCTCCGGTCAGGGAGGTGATCTTTTCAAGGAATGGATGAGCGGCATCACCGGATAGGGAGACTGAAAAGAGTTTTATCCCTTTCTGTTTGAGAAGTGGTATCACCTGCTTGAGTATTTTTTCTTTCTGTTCATCCTGAGAGGATGGGTTTGCTTTAGATAGCAGGAGGATTATGCACTTTTCCCCCTTTTCTCTCCTGAGAAGGCTTGCGGGCAGGCTGAGTGCCTCGTAGACATCTTGCCTCTTCCCTGATGTGTGTGTCTTTTTCAAGGTCTTTTTGATGCCCCTTTTTGCCTCTTTAGATGGTGAGAGGGGAATAATGAGGCGTGAACTCCCGGCAAAACCTACAATGCCGAGCCTGTCTTTTTCAGAGAGCAGGTCTGTTAGTAGTAACAGGGCCTCGGTTCTGAAGTTTTTGGGGTCAGCCCGTTTCATCACCTCAGAGGTATCCATTGAAACGATAATCTCAACCCCACCTGCAGGGGTTAGCCATAGGAGCAGGAGTGCGATGGCAAAGATCACACCTCTTGAGCATTGTGCACCTCTAATCGGCCTATTCATAGGTTATTTATCGGATATATGTGGTGAGGACTTGAGACCCCTGTGGGTTGATCTTGCCAGGTTAAGGGGGGTGGGAGTATAATCATAGGGTTATGAAGATTGAGAAGATAGAGTTATCGGGGTTTAAATCATTTGCTGAAAAGACCACTTTTACCCTCCATCCAGGGATAACCTGCATAGTTGGGCCTAACGGGTCGGGAAAGAGCAACATACTTGATGCCTTCAGGTGGGTGCTTGGTGAGCAGTCCGCAAAGATCCTGCGGGGTGACAGGATGGATGAGGTAATCTTCAGCGGATCCCAGAGCCACAAGCCAAGGGGGATGGCGGAGGTGAATCTGTATATAACATTTCCGGAGGAGGGAAACGGTGAGTCTGGTGGAAGGAAGATAGTGGTTACCCGCCGTCTTTACCGTTCAGGTGAGAGTGAGTACCTTATCAACAGGCAGATCTGCAGGCTCAAGGACATAAGAGAGATGTTCCTTGATACCGGGCTTGAGATGAGGAGTTATTCCATCCTTGAGCAGGGCAGGATCGGGGAGATCATCAATGCGAAACCCCAGGACAGGCGGTTCCTTATAGAAGAGGTGGCCGGTATCATGAAGTACAAGGTCAGGAGGGCTGAGGCCGAAAACAAACTCCAGTCCTCACGGTTAAACCTGCAGAGGATTGAGGATATACTTGCCGAGGTAAAGAGGCAGATGAACTCCCTTAACCGTCAGGCAAAAAAGGCGGAGAGGTATAAGGAGTTTTCCGATATCCTTAGAGATGCCGAACTGAGACTCGGCAGGTTTGATTACATCAATATGGTCGGTGATGAGCGGAAACTCAAGGAGGAACTCTCTGGACTGAAAGACCGTGAAGCAGCACTGAGAAGGGAGATCACAGAGAGGGAAAATGCTCTTCAACAGAAGAGGTTGAGCCTCCTTGAGGAGGAAAAGTCAATAGAGCAGGATATAAAGATCCTGGAGGAAAAGGAGAACCTCAGGAGGTCTCTTGAGCAGAAGGAGGCACTACTTCGGCAGGAACGCCAGCATGACGCCTCACAGATAGAGGTTCTTAAGCAGAGAATCTCTGAGTATGAGTTTGAGAAAGACAGCCGGGAAAAGGAGATGGCAGAGGCTACAGGTAAGAAGGAACAGCACTTTATGAAGATAGGGGAATTGAGGACGGTGCTGTCAGAGCGGGAGGTGGAAATCCGTTTTGAACGGGAAGGCCTCATGGCGGTGGAGGACGAACTGGATGAAAAAAGGAAAGAACTCTTCAGCCTCACTGACAGGATCGGGATGGTGAGAAACGACCTCAATATGCTCACAATGAGGATAGATGAGGGCAGAAGGGGGATTGAAAGGACCGAGCGTGAACTGCAAGAGGCAAGGCGGAGGTATGAAGAACTTACAGAGGAGATCAGGGCTCAGGAGGGCGCCATAGAAGATAAGAGGGCGGAACTCAAGAGTAAAGCAGATGAAAGAATCAGGTTGATGGGGGAACTTGAAGATACACTTGAAAAGATAAAAAAACTCACGGAGGAAAAGGCACGGCTCAGGGAGGAGATCGCATCAACCGGTGCCAGGATAGGTTCATTAAACGAGATGGTAAAGGGTGATGTGGATGAGGGTGTATTCAGAGAGGCGGGGGTAAAACTGGTTGCCGCATTGTCAAGTGTCGTGGAGGTGCCCAGGGAGTATGAAAGGGCGGTTGAGGCGGCACTTGCCGATAAGATAAGGGGGTACATTGTATCCGACTGGAGCGACCTCACCACTGCGGCAGGTGTGGTTGCAAGGAGCAAATTTTCAAAGACCGTGATGCTTTCCTCTAAGGATCTTGTCGAGAGAAGGGAATCTGAGGTGCCTGTCATAGAGGGTGCAAGACCGCTTTCACAGGTGGTGAGCAATGAATCACCCCACTCGGAACTGGTGAAGAACCTTCTCTGGAATTACCTGTTTGTGGAAGACCTTGAGGTTGCATCAAGGATTGCACAGGCCCGGCGGTTGCCGGATTATATCTGCCTTGTTACACCCGATGGTGAGGTGGTGGAAAAAAGGGGTGTTCTTCACTGTGGTTCAGGCACGAGGATACTCAGCCTGCGAAGGGAGATAAGGGAACTGGAGGAGGAGATTGAAAATAAGAAGGGCAGACTCCTGGAGATAGATGGTCAGATCGATGAGGGGGAGACAGAGGCTGCCAGAATAAGGAGTGGGCTTTCCTCCACTGAGGCCTCTATGGTTACCATCGAGAAGGAGGTGTCAACCCTTGAGGCAGGGGTTAACTCATTAAAAGAGGAGCAGAGAAGGTTTGAGAAAAAAACAGGGCATCTCTCGATGGACTTAGAAAGGCTAAAAACCGAGACGGAGGAGATGGAAAAACAGAAGACCGTCAAGGAGGAGGAACTTGCCCGGGTGGTGGCCGAAAGGGAGAGCCTTGAGGAGGAGATAGATCTGCTTGAGGCTGAGATTTCTGAAAAAAGAAGCAGTATTGACGAAAAAACCACAGCACTTGGTGAGATGAGGGTAGAACTTGAAGGAGAGACAGAGAGGCTAAGGGCAATAGAAAAACTCATATCCGATGCAAAATCTGCCATAGAGTCCTTCGAGAAAAGGATAAAACTGTCTTTTGAGGGGATTAAAGAGAAAGAGGCTGGCATTAAGGAGAAAGATGAGGAACTCAGACGGGTAGAGACGGAACTTTCAGAGGTGGTTCAGACGGTTGGCAGGATAAAAAGCACTATATCCGGGAGGCGTGAGGAGATAACGGATACACAGAATGAGTTGTTAAAAGAGGATGAAGAGATAACAAAACTGAGGAGGGAGGTGCAGTCTTTAAGTGAGGAGATTCATGCCCTTGACCTGAGGGTTGCAGAGATAACAATGAATATAAAGGGGCTGGTAAACAGTTTAAACGAGAAATATGGGGTCGATGTCTCTCGTGAGGAGATTGACGTGGAGGGTATGAACCCTGATGAGGAGAGGCAGAAGGTAACCGAGTTGAAGGAGAAGTTGGAGTCTATGGGGCCGGTAAATCTTGGTGCCCTTGAGGAGCACAGGGAACTCTCCGAGAGGTATGAGTTTCTGAAGACACAGCATGATGATGTGGTGAGTTCAATTGAGGAACTTGAGGAGGCCATATCCAGGATAAACAGGACAACCAGGCGGTTGTTACGGGAGGCATTTGACGGGCTGAGCAAGAAATTCAATGAGGTCTTCAAGACGCTCTTTGGTGGCGGTACCGCCGAACTCAGGCTTACTGATGAGCAGAACATTCTTGAGTCCGGTATTGAGATAGTGGCGCAGCCACCTGGGAAGCGGCTCCAGAACCTGAACCTCCTCTCAGGGGGTGAAAAGGCACTTGCTGCGGTTTCTCTGCTCTTTGCTGGTTTCCTGCTCAAACCCTCCCCTCTCTGCATACTGGATGAGGCTGATGCCCCCCTTGATGAGTCAAACACCGTCAGGTTCAGAGATATGTTGAGGGATCTTTCTGCCAACATACAGTTCATTGTGATTACCCATAACAGGATCACCATGGAGGGTGCAGACTACCTCTACGGTATTACCATGGAAGAGCCGGGGGTCTCCAAGGTTCTCTCGCTTGAGTTCGCAAGAGACTGACCGTTTCTGATCAGTGCCATTTATTGTTAAAACAGCATTGCACAATAGGGTTGAGTTTGAGAGTCTCAATAATCTTATCGCTGAGGCGGTAATGGAAACAGAAAGATAATCCGGCAAGACGGTAACGTGAGTCTTGCCCTCTACATGTAGTGATTGGATGTGTTATTTTTTGAGTATCTTTTGAGTGTTCTGCAAATTTTGTTTTAACAGGGTGAACATAGGTGGAAAAAAGACGATATAAGAGGGTTAATTTACACGGTGAGGTGGAGGGTCATGTTATTCTTGCTTCAGGTATCCAGATCAAAGACCTCAGCATCGGAGGGATGCTCTTTGAGAGCACGAGGAGGTTCAACCCCGGTAGCCGGTGCAATCTGATAATAGAGCACTCCGGCAGGAGGATAAACCTGCACGGAAGGGTGGTAAGAGCGGTTCTCCAGAGGACGAGAAAGGAGCGGGGTGATGTGATACCTGTTTATGGAATAGCGGTGGAATTTGAGCCCATGACGGAAAGTACCAGGGCACAACTTCAGGACCTCATTGAAAGGTTTTCCCATGAAGGCACTGAGGGAGATTCTTAGTGAGAGCCAGATAAGCACCGAACCTTCCGACCTTGTTTGTTACGGGTTTGATGCCTCGCGTATAGACAGGGCGCCAGGGGCGGTAGTCTGGCCTGAGGACACAGAAGATGTGGTCGCCCTTTCCAGATATGCCTATGAGGAGGGGATACCCTTGATCCCAAGGGGGGCAGGCAGTGGGATGACAGGCGGGGCTGTCCCGGAACGGGGCGGTATCGTTATAAGTTTTGAGAGGATGCGTCGTATCCTTGAACTTGACAGGGACAACCTCAATGTCCTTGTTGAGCCCGGGCTGATTAACGGTACCCTCCAGAGGGAACTTGCCCTTGAGGGGTACTTCTATCCTCCCGATCCTGCAAGTATGAACTTCTGCACCATTGGCGGTAATGTGGCCGAAAACGCAGGAGGCCCCAGGGCGCTGAAATATGGCGTGACAAGGGACTATGTGATGGAACTTGAGGCGGTTTTGCCTGATGGCAGGGTGCTAACAACCGGGGTGAAGACACCAAAGGGTGTTGTGGGATACGACCTTACCCGGCTGCTTGTGGGATCAGAGGGGACACTTGCCACCATCACAAAGATCAGGCTCAGGTTTTTGCCAGAGCCTGAAGCCCTGGTCACACTGCTTGGTGTATTCGGAGATGTCTCCGATGCCGGGACGGCTGTCTCTCAGATCATCTCCTCAAGGATAATCCCCCGGGCGCTTGAACTGATGGACAGAAATGCCGTGAGGGTGGTTGAGGAGTTTAGACCAACCGGTTTGAACACGGAGGCGTCACTACTGATAATAGAACTGGATGGAAACATACAGGATGTGAGAAGACAGGCAGAAAAAGTGGCTGAAATATGCCAGAAACTTGGTGCCCATGTAAATGCGGCAGAGGATCTGAGGGAGCGGGAACGTTTGTGGGAGGCAAGGAGGGCGGTATCGCCAGCCCTGAACAGGATTTCCCCTACAAAGATAAACGAGGATATAGTAGTTCCTCGAACAGAGATGGCAGGTATGCTCAGGTTTCTTGAGGAGTTATCAGAGAAGGAGGGGATTCCCATAGTGAGTTTTGGTCATGCAGGAGATGGGAACCTCCATGTGAATATAATGGTAAATGAGGATGACCATGATCTATATATGCGGGGCGTGGCGCTTGTTAAGTCGGTCTTTCAGGAGACGCTGAAAAGAGGGGGAACCATATCGGGTGAACACGGTATAGGGCTTACGAAGGCAGACTATATAACTATGGAGATAGACCAGATCGGGCTTGACATGATGCGAGGGATTAAGAAACTCTTTGACCCAAAAAACATACTCAACCCGGGCAAGATATTCCCTTGATCGGTTTCTTTGCCATACCCGCCTTTCTGTTCAGTTTCTTCCAGGAGTGGCTTTTTTATGTCGGTCTCCTGATTGAGGCAGCCCATCTGGTAAAAAGGGGGGTGGTGCTTGGCAGGCTTCCCCTTGTGGGGCTACACGATACTCTCCTCTTTATGTCTGTTTCAACCGGCCTCTTTGCATTGGTTCTGAAAGGGTATGAGAGCAGGATAATAAAACCCATTATAATCATCTGCCTTACATTCACCGTCTTTGGGGTGGTTTCGCCTTCCATGGACTACCCCCTTCCACCCGTTTTAAGGACATACTGGTTTGAGATACACGTGGTGCTTTCCTTTTTCTCCTATGGGCTCTTCGGGGTTGGGGCGGTACTCGGCCTTATTTATCTGAGAGGTGCTAACCAGAAGACAGAGGCATACCAGTACAGGGTGATCTTTGTGGGATATATCCTGTTTTCGCTTTCCATGATATCAGGCGGTATATGGGCATTCTTTGCCTGGGGCAGGTACTGGCTGTGGACACCCAAGGAGATATGGACGACCCTTCTCTGGCTACATTACACCCTGTATCTCCATGTCAGATACATCCAGGGATGGAAGGGAAGGAGGGCGGCGGTTTTAGGTGTTCTGGGTTACGGGGTGGTTCTCTTTACCTACCTCGGTGTGGGACTGCTTATGAAAAGTTCGCACTCCTTCTAACAGCAGGTCATCCCGCCCTTTTTCTTACATGAAGTATCCGCTGTATCACGGTAATATGGGTGAGTATGAAGAGTGCCCAGATTACGGGCACAATGTACCCTGTGATGCACCCTGCGGATACGAGTATTATCCTTTCAGGCCTTTCCATCAGGCCGGTATGGCAGTCAAGCCCGAGCCCCTCGGCACGTGCCCTTGCGTAACTTATCAGGAGTGCACCGATTAGCGTTCCAAGGCTCAGCGCCGCTCCCAGGAGGTCATCTCTTAGAATGAAAAGATAGGAGATCGAGAGGAATATAAAGGAGTCGGAGTACCGATCAAGCACCGAGTCAAGAAAGGCACCAAAAGGAGAGGTCTTTCCATTTGTCCTTGCCACGATACCGTCAAACATATCAAAGGCACCACCTAAAAGGATGAGAACTCCTCCCGTAAGTGGTTGCCAGGGTATGAACAAACATGCAACAGTGGTGATCAGAAAGCCGGTGATGGTGAGTAGATTTGGGTTTACCCTTACCCGCCTTGCCAGAGGCTCGAGGGGCTTATCCAGGAAATGTCCAAGCCATGCGCTTATCATGGTTCGGAGATGGGGATGCGCTTCGTCTTTCTGACAGTCTTTTTGGGAAGGCGGATCTCCAGGAGGCCGTCATTCAGGGTTGCCGTGATAGACTCCTTGTCTATCTCGTTTGGTAGCGAGAAGTCACGCCTGAAGTTGCCGTGGCTGTTTTCCATTATATAGAACCTGGAAATACATCCCTTCTGAAGAGAAGAGGGTGAGGGTCTCTGCCCCCTTATGCTCATTATCCTTCCCTCGATAGTGATCTCGATATCATTTTCAGTAACACCGGGAACCTCGGCATGAACGACAAATGTCTCGGGCAGTTCGTAAATATCTACCCGGGGAGACCAGGATATGCCACCCCCGCCTCGCTCAGGTTTCTCTGAGAAGACATCGTCAAAGAGTCTGTTTACCCTTTCCTGGAGAGAAAATATATCCTTCATTTATTCTCTTTCCCCACCCCTGCCGGGGGCGAAAACTCCCTTGTATTCAACCTGTCCACTACAGTATAGTTTATATGAGAGTTGATGATGTCTGCAAGTTTACTCAGGTGTTGCTCACTCACCTTTAGCCTCCTCACCATTGCAGGCCTTGAACGAAGAAGATAGTTATAGATTTTCATAATACCGGGCTCAATCAGTATGGACTCTTTCCCAACCGGCTCACAGTTACTGCACACAATTCCACCCTCCGAGAGGAGGAACCTCTGAGACGCACTGCCACAGCGGGTGCAGTTCTGGAGCCTGGGGGCAAAACCACCTAACCTGAGGGTATGTATCTTGTAGTAAAGGGGGAGTATGCCCGGTGTGCCGTCTCTTTCTATCTCCTTTAAGACGGTGAGCAGCAGGGCAAAGAGGCGTTTCCCTTCTGAGAGTTCAGGGTGCGTCCGGATGGTGAGTTCGATCAGTTCAGAGATTTGTAAAAAGAGGCGGATGTCTTCTCTCAGGGGCTGAAAACTGTGAATGATATCTGATTGAGTGAGCCTTGGCAGTCTGGACTGTTCCTTTCCAAAAAAACCGATGCGTGAATGAGTAAGGGGCTCAAGGCTGCTTCCAAAGCGGCTTCCCACCTTGCGGGGACTTTTTGCAAACAAACGGATAATACCAAAGTCTTTTGTAAGACAGGTTACTATAAGGTCTGCTTCCCCGAAGGGGGTTGTGTTCAGAATGATACCTTCAGTTCTGTGGAGCATCAGGGTGTTTTTTCCTCAAGGTTTGAGGCGTTTGTGCCCGCAAGATTCATGAAGTATCTGAGGAGACTACATTATATTTCCGAAGTCTTCAGGTTTCAGGTTCTTCAGCCACTCTTCAAGTTCATCCGGGTGTCTCTGTTCAATTATATCTTCATCCACAAATATAGGGGCATTTACCCTGAGGGCAAGTGCAACGGCGTCAGAAGGCCTTGAGTCTATCGATATCTCCTGGTCACCATCTGTGAGGTAGAGGAGGGCGTAATAGGTGTTGTCTATTATGTCTGTAACCACCACCCTTGATACATGAAGATCAAGGGTGCTTAGGATGTTCTTCAGCAAATCATGAGTGAGTGGTCTTGGAGTAGCCACCTTGCCCAGGGCAAGCGCAATCGAGTCTGCCTCGGGCTTGCCTATCCAGATCGGGAGGGTCTGGGTGCCGTCAACCTCCTTCAAAAGGAGGATGTACATCCCACTTCGTGGGTCAAAGAGCAACCCTTCTACCTTCATCTGGATTAACATACCGTCATTTATACCCAAGTTCTCTGAGGGCTGATAGCCTCTTTCTCCAGTCAGGCTTAACCTTTACAAAGAGGTCAAGAAATATCCTCACTCCAAGGATACCCTCGATCTCACGGCGCGACTGGGTGCCTATCTCCTTAAGCATCCTCCCTCTTCTTCCTATTATAATACCTTTTTGGCTCTCTTTTTCAACATAAATCTCTGCGCTTATAACTATGAGATCCTCTTTCTCTTCCCACTTTAGTACATCAACGGCAACAGAGTAGGGTATCTCCTCGGATGTTAGCAACATCACCTTCTCCCTGATTATCTCCGCTACGAGGAACCTCTCCAGTTGGTCTGTGTAGATATCAGGCGGATAGTATCTGGGCCCCTCGGGAAGGTATCTGATGATGCAGTCCATGAGTTCATCAAGACCGGTGCCGTGAAGTGCAGAGAGGGGAATTATCTCATCAAATTCCATGAGGCTTCTGTACTGATCTATCAAAGGTAGAATTGCGGTCTTTTTGATCAGGTCTATCTTGTTAATGAGCAGGAATACCGCCTTTTGTTGATGTCTGCCCCTTTTTTTCAGCAAGGCAAGTTCCTTTATAACCTCTTTTTCAATGTCCCCAGGTGGCCTTGGCTCAACCATGAGAAGTGCTATCTCTACCTCTTTAAGGCTCTCTCGTGCGGTTCTTACCATGAACTCACCAAGCCTCTCTCTCGGACGGTGAAACCCGGGGGTATCAAGGAAGACTACCTGGGCATTTGGCAGGTTTTTTACGCCCACGATCCTGTTTCTGGTGGTCTGAGGGCGTGGGGTTACGATGGCGACCTTTTCACCCAGTATGGCATTTAGGAGGGTGGACTTCCCCACATTGGGGCGGCCCACAATCCCCACATAGCCGGAGCGGAACCCTTCTTCAGGTTCATTCATAACTATTCCAGGGCATCAACTGCCTTCCTTATCCTATTAAGCCCCTCAACTATATTCTCCATAGAGGTGGCGTAAGATATCCTGAGAAACCCCTCCTTGCCAAAGGCGTTTCCTGGTACAAGGGCAACCTTTGCCTCCTCAAGGAGGTACATGGCAAGGTCTGATGAGTCCTCAACTGTGCCGCCAGACCACTTCCTGCCAAGAAGCCCCGATACATTCGGGAAGGCATAAAAGGCGCCACGGGGCATCATGCAGGTTACGCCCTCTATTTTGTTCAGTTCCTCCACAAGATGTCTCCGCCGTTTGTCGAACTCCTTTAGCATGGGGGCAAGAAAGTCCTGAGGCCCTCTTAATGCTTCCACGGCAGCCCACTGGGCGATAGAGTTGGGGTTTGAGGTGGACTGCCCCTGTATCTTTGACATCGCCTTTATCACATCCTCAGGCCCGGCGGTGTAGCCGATTCTCCAGCCGGTCATGGCATGTGATTTGGAAAGCCCGTTTATAAGGAGTGTCCTTGCCTTTACCTCCTCAGAGATGGATGCAATAGAGGTGTGGGTTGCACCGTCGTAGAGGAGTTTTTCATAGACCTCGTCTGAGATGATATAGAGGTTGTGCCTGACGGCAAGATCTCCCACCGCCTTCAGGGTGTCTTCGGAGTATGTAAGTCCGGTGGGGTTTGAGGGGTAATTAAGCACGATGGCCTTTGTCCTGGGAGTTATGAGTTTTTCAAGGGTTTCAGGTTTCAGGTTAAATCCATCCTCTTCAAGGGTCTCCGCAATCACAGGGGTGCCATCGTTGAGGAGCACCTGTGCCGGGTAGGAGACCCAGTAGGGTGAAGGGATTATCACCTCATCGCCCGGGCTCAGGATGGCCTGAAAGGCATTATACAGGCTGTGCTTTGCGCCGCAGGAGACGATGATCTCAGAGGGTGAGTAAGAAAGTCCGTTTTCGCGGCTCAGTTTTTCTGCTATTGCCTCTTTCAGTTCAGGGATGCCCGCTGCTGCGGTGTACTTTGTCTTTCCTTCCCTGAGCGCCCTTATTGCCGCCTCTTTTATATGTTCAGGTGTGTCAAAATCCGGCTCACCCACACCGAAACTTATCACGTCTACTCCCGAGGCCTTCATCTCCTTGGCCTTTGTATCCATGGTAAGTGTTGGAGATGGTTTTACCCGCCTTGCACGCTCTGATATCATGTTTCAGTCCTCCTGTATATTTTCGTTTATATGGTTCATAAACATCCCAAACTCATCCTCAAAGTTGTCACTGAAAACACCCTTTCCGAGGTTCTGCTTTATCTCCTCTAACGACCAGAACCTTACCTCGTCGATCTCATCGGGGTCAAACCTGAAGGGCCCCTGGTGGGTCAACTGATGGGTATAGACAAGTTCAGACTCGTAGGGGTTTTTGTGTATGTATGTATAAAGCAGTCTTGCCCCGTCAGGCGTGATGCCAAGTTCCTCCTCTGTTTCCCGTTTCAGGGCGGTTTCGATGTCCTCACCTTCACCCACATGCCCTCCCACAGAGGTGTCCCACCTGCCGGGCGCAACATCCTTTTTCATGGATCTCTTCTGAAGGAGAATATCCCCAGAAGGGTTTGTGACAATCAGGTGCACCACCCTGTGTAGAAGGGCGTTGTTTCCGTGTATTTCCGATCTCTTTGCCCTGCCTATTATGTTTCCATCTCTGTCAACTATCTCAAGTATCTCACTCATGGAACTTATAAGATACCAGAGCGGAGAGGATTTCATCAAACATTAGTACCGGTTGTAGTTACTCTTTTATCAGGAAGCATTTCCCCAAAATCTGTTATTATTTATAGTTTGAGATAGTAAGGAAGGGAGGAGTTCCAAAAAATTGAGTGTTCTTGATTCAATAGGGAAGACACCCCTGGTAAAATTAGACCGTATAAACCCAAACCCCTCGGTGAGGCTATTTGCAAAACTTGAAGGTGCAAACCCCGGTGGTTCTGTAAAGGATCGGATAGCCTGGTATATGATAATGGATGCCATTGAGAGGGGGGCGCTTAAAGAGGGGCTTACCATCCTTGAGCCTACAAGCGGCAACACCGGCATAGGGCTTGCCATGACAGGTGCTGCAATGGGGTTCAGAGTGAAACTGGTAATGCCCGAGTGCGTGAGCCTGGAAAGGAGAAAGACGCTTGAGGCATTTGGTGCCGAACTTGTGCTTAGCCCCGGTGTTGAGGGCACTGATGGTGCCATAAGGCTTGCCCACAAACTATACGAGGAAGATCCCTCCTCTTACTTCATGCCCGATCAGTTCAATAACCCTGCCAATGTAAGGGCGCACTACGAGACAACAGGGGTGGAGGTTTATGAGCAGACCGGAGGAGAGATAACACACTTCGTGGCTGGCATGGGTACCACAGGAACTCTCATGGGATCAAGCAAGAGGCTGAAAGAATATGATAAAGGAATCAAGATAATCGGGGTAGAGCCCCTAATGGGGCATAAAATACAGGGGCTTAAGAACATGTCCGAAGCGATTGTGCCGGGTATCTATGACCCGTCAAAACTGGATGATAAGATAAATGTAAACGACGATGACGCCTACGACACCGCCCGCCGTCTTGCCCTTACCGAGGGGCTCTTTGTGGGAATGAGCAGCGGGGCGGCGATGTGGGTTGCACTAAATATTGTGAAAGGTCTCAAAGATGGCACTGTGGTGGTGATACTTCCGGACAGGGGAGACCGGTATCTAAGCACCACCCTCTTTGCCTCCGTCTGCGCCGACTGCCCTCCAT
>CAYMML010000037.1:0-14503 GCA_964391515.1 uncultured Thermodesulfovibrio sp.
GTGAGCCTTGACCTACTCCCCTTCTTCCAGTACCCTCCCGTTGTTGAAGAGAAAACGGTTAATTGGTATATTTGTATATTGGTTAGTTGTACAATGGAAAAGAAGTTTGTTTGAGATTTGGACTTGATTTAATTGTTCTTTAAGCAGTAAAATATAAACATAGCCAACGATTTCCGGTGGCTATACCGGCGGGGCAACACCCGTTCCCATTCCGAACACGGAAGTGAAGACCGCCAGGGCCGATGGTACTGCGACCGCAGGGTCGTGGGAGAGTAGGTCGCCGCCGGATTAAAGATTTAAAAAGGAGATGGTTTAAACCATCTCCTTTTTTTATTTAAAAGCCAGATCCCTTAGGGTGTGATGTGAATGAGGTATCTATATCAGACCTGCTTCGTGCATACTGAAGTAACCATTTCTTGTTACAATGATATGATCGTGCACTTTAAGCCCAATGCCTGATGCGGCCTCTTTGATTTTTCTTGTAAGTTCTATATCACTTTTTGAGGGGTTAAGGCCACCACCCGGATGGTTATGGACCAGTATAACGGCTGTGGCCTTGTAATGGAGCCCCTTTTCAAGGATTTTTCTTGGATAAACCACCGCCTGATCTACGGTGCCGGTCTGGATGATATCTTCAGAAATGAGTTCATTCTGGTTGTTTAGAAACAGGCAACGAAACTGCTCGTCTTTAAGCCCGCCCATTTCTACCTTCAGGTAATCGGTAACATCGGTAGGTGATCTAAACTTAGGGTTCTGAAGTAGATTCTCACGGTGGTATTTCGTAATGAGGCCTTTCAGGACTTTTATGAACAGGGCGGTCTCTTTACCGATGCCATTTACCTCCACTAACTCTGGTGTTTCGGCATCAAGGATACCCTGCAGGTTTTTAAACCGTTTAAGGAGCGCCTTGGCGATTGGCTTGGTATCCCTGCGGGGTATGGAGTATGTGAGCAGCAGTTCAATAAATTCATAATCAAGTAACCCATCCGCGCCTGCTGTTGCAAAACGGGTTCTCAGCCGCTTCCTGTGCCCTTCGTACCCCTTACCCTCTGACATACCCCTCCTTTAAACGGTCGATGGGTTTGTTATTCTTCGATTACATAGTCAATGGTTACATCAAGATCAGGTCTCAGGGAATTATATACGGAGCAGTATTTATCCTGAGAAAGGGAGATGGCACGTTTGATCTTCTTTTCTGTAAAGCCCTCTCCCGATAGATGTATAAGCATCCTTACGGCCTTGTAGTATTGCGGTGGAGTGGGGTTACGGTCTCCCTCTACATCGATCTTGAATTTTTTGATATTGCATCTCATCTTCTGTAAAAAAGAGACCATGTCTATTGCAAGACAGCCTGCAAGGCTGAGCAGCAGGCTCTCAGTAGGCATACAGCCCCATTCAACCTTGGCATCGAAATCAATCTCATACCCCCTCTGGGTGCGTCCGACAAAGATGAGGTCTTTGTCCCATTCAAGCCAGCCCTTTGTGGTGGTCATCACCTTTTCTTTGTAGCCGCTAAGAGATTCTTCAAGTTTTTCAACTACTTCTTCGTGCTCGCTCATAATAATTCCACCTCCAAGTCTTCCAATTCATTGTTAAAATATTGTATTATATATTAATTACCATTATTTTGTCTTCTCATTTTGTCATTTCACTTTACTCTGAACACTGGAGGTAAATAGATGTTTCTTTTCATGAAAAAGTATTTTGATGATATCAGGGCAGGGAAGATTACCCTGACTTTTCAGCCCTGGGATACCCTTCGTGTACTGAGGGGTAAGATTTACAGGGCACACCAGTTGGGTCTTCTGAGAGTGCTGGATGTGGACTTTAAGAGGCTCTCTGAGATAACAGACGAGGAGTTAAAACGGTGTGGTTTTGAGTCGAGAGAGCAGTTTGAGGAGGAGTACCAGATACTTGCAGACCGGCAGGTTGACTTTACCCGAGAACGTGCCGTGCGGATTGAGTTTGAGTACATAGGTGAGGACATAGAGAACTACAAGAAGGCAATGGGTAATGTAAAAGACTCTGAACTCTACGATCTTAAGGAACAGGTGCTTATTGCCGACCAGAAGAGTGCAAAACCATGGTTGATTAAGGCTCTTAAACTACTGCGGGAGAAATCTGACTACATGCATTCAAAGGATCTTGAAAAGAAACTCAATGTTCCTGCCGACCGAATCAAGAAAAACATGAAGAAACTGAAGGCACTCAACCTTATCACCAGTAATCAGAGGAAGGGATACGGTATAACCCCACTGGGTATAAAGGTGTTGAAGACCATCACTGCAGAAAAAAGGTAGGGGTTTCTGAAAACAGGTGAAAAGATAAATGGACTGTCTAAAAAGGAGAGGCTTCAACCTCTCCTTTTTCTTTTACAGACCTTGTAACACTGAGTTAATAAATGGAATAATATCTTCCTGATGGAGACAAAATTGGATGAACGGATCAGGACTGCGGCCTCAAAGGTGAAACTCCTGATACTCGATGTGGATGGTGTGCTTACAGATGGCCGTATAATCCTTGACAATGAGGGGAATGAATTCAAGGCCTTCCATGTCCGTGATGGTCATGGGATAAAACTGCTTGTGAGAAACGGGGTGGAGGTGGCCATAATCACAGGCAGAAGATCGAGGGTGGTTCAGCGGAGGGCAGAGGAGTTGGGGATAAAGGATGTTTATCAGAAGTGTTTTGACAAGGTGGTTGCCTACAATGATTTAAAAAGCAAGCACGCCCTAACTGACGAGGAGATATGTTATGTGGGGGACGATATAGTGGATATACCGGTAATGCGCAGGGTTGGGTTCCCTGTGGCCGTCTCAGATGCAGATCCTGAGATATCCAGGCATGCCATAATGGTTACCTCCTGTGGGGGTGGAAGAGGGGCTGTAAGGGAGGTGGCGGAGGTTATCCTTAAGGCAAAGGGGCTCTGGGAGAAGGTGATCAATGGGTATAATAAGGCTTAATCTGCCAACGGTTCTTACCATAAGCAGGATATTCTTCATCCCCTTTTTTATTGTCTTTGCACCCACGAGTCCGGTGCTTGGCACATTGATCTTTTCTGTTGCATCAATAACCGATTTTCTCGACGGCTACATTGCCCGGAAGACCGGCCAGATAACGAAGTTCGGGATAATACTTGATCCCATTGCTGACAAGTTTTTGGTGATTGCCGCACTCATTATGCTTGTGGAGATGGATCTCCTGTCGGCAATTGTTGCTATACTCATAATAATAAGGGAGTTTCTTGTTACAGGGTTGAGGGTTGTTGCTCTTACTAAGAGTATTGTAATAGCCGCAGAGAAGGGGGGGAAGTTTAAAACCGTCACACAGATAGCAGGTATTATCTGCCTGCTTCTAAGAGACTCTTTGTTTGGGATTAACCTTTATATGCCTGGCACCATCTTAATCTGGGTTTCTCTTATCCTTGCCCTTATTTCTGGTGTGCAGTACACGATGGCATTCTGGAGGAAGATATCTTGAAATCGGTTGATCTGGTTATCCTGCTTTTTTCATACCTCCTTGGAGCGGTGCCCTTTGGCCTGTTGATTTCGAAATTAAGAGGGGTGGATATAAGAAGGCATGGCAGCGGGAACATAGGTGCTACTAATGTATTGAGGAATGTTGGTAAAAAGGAGGCTCTTATTACCCTCCTTGCCGACATAGGCAAAGGTGCCATCCCGGTAGTAGTTGCTGCAAAATTCTCTGCAGCACCGCACATGCAGGCGGTAAGCGGATTTCTTTCAGTTGTGGGACATAACTTTCCTGTTTATCTTAAATTCAGAGGTGGCAAGGGTGTTGCCACATCTCTTGGCGTGATGCTTGCGTATTATCCACCAGCAGGTGCTTTCGGGGTGCTCTGCTGGCTTGTTGTAGCATTTACGACTAAGTACTCATCGCTCAGTGCGCTTATAGCATTTGGTATTTTGCCGCTTTTTATGATATTATTCAAGGGTATAGGTGAGGGTTTTTATCTTACAACTTTAATTGGGTTAATGATTATTTTACGCCATCATGCAAATATTCGGAGGCTGATCAAGGGGACTGAACCCAGGATTGGAGAAAAGAGGGGCAACGCAAAGAATGAAACCGGATGAACTTAGTAAGTTAAGTCTTTTACTACTGGTATTCATATTTTTCCTTTCTCTTGTTACAACGAGGGCATATTCCGAACCATTGGTTACCGAGGAAACCCTTTCCTTTCCACACACCCTTGCCCTTACAATTGCTCATAAGGCCGATGGCCTTAGCGGGAAAGAGAGCGAAACCCTTTATAACGAGGCGGTGGAGATATACCCATACAGCCCGGATCTGTACTTCCGGATAGCCAGGAGAAACCTCGGTTTCAGCCCAACAGGGTTGATAAATGCCTTCAGGTTTACAGTATATGGAATTAAGAGATACGTTAGTAGTTTCTGGTGGCAGATCACACTCTGGGGTGCAGTCTCACTCTCGCTATGTGTTGCGGGGTTTTTGCTTATACTCATAGGTGGAGGGTTGAGGTTGTACTCGGGAATTCCAAGGTTTATTCACGAAATGGAGGAAAACGAAAAACGGGCTGCCTATCTCGTGGTCATGGTGGGTGTTCTTTTCGGGCCTCCCTATCTGCTGCTTGCCGTCTTTTTCCTCTCCATGTTTCACGACCTGGAAAGGGTGAGAACTGCAATCCCCGTCATGGGGTTGATACTGATACTTACACTGATTGGCGGTGTTAAGGCTGCAGATATCTTACAAATAGCCTCCGATCCTCTGGTGAGGGATGTGGTCAGGATCAATGAGGGGCGGATGGTAAATGAGATAGATACGAATATTTTCAAGAGGCAAAACACGTTCGTGCCCAGGTTTTCGCTCGGGCTTTTTTATCAGAACTCAGGTGAGTATGAACAGGCAAGGGAGGTCTTTGAATCTTTAAAGTCTGAATACGACGATCCAAGGATATACATCAATCTGGGGATATCTCTTGCCGGTATGAAACTCTATGACGATGCGGAGCAGGCATTTGCCGAATCACTAAACATTGAAAAACTACCTTCCGCTTATTACAACCTGAGCATCCTTGCCCGTGAGAAACTGGACTTCACCCATGGTGATGAGTTTTTCAACAAGGCGGTTCAGACCGACTTTGAACGGGTCACACGTTACCGGAAGATATGGGGTGATAGGAACCCCCTTCACTTTATGCCTGAACACCTTGGCACCGGGGAACTTAAGGCGTTTGCGTGGGAGGTTGCCAGAAAAAAGAGGGGTGGATTTATGAACCAGTATGGCCTCAGTCTTCTGCTTCTGGTAGTTTTTGCGGGCATATTGCTTTTACGCAAAGATGCCGGCTCCGATGCAGAGCGGTGTCCAAAGTGTGGCAATCTTTTCTGTATAGGCTGCCAGAAACGGAACTTCTGGGGAGGGGTCTGCATTGACTGTTTCAGGAGTTTGATTGCCTTTGAGTCAAACCCGAGCGAGAGGGTGGAGCAGATTTTGAACTCTTACAACTACCAGAAGAAAAGAAGGGGGATACTCACCCTGATCTCCTTTCTTTTCCCGGGAGGGGGGCTGATACTTGGAGGCAGGGTGCTGCTTGGTATAATTTCAGGCTATCTTTTCCTTTTTGCGCTTACCCTGGCCTTTGCCGCCTCATGGTATGATTTTCATCTGGACTGGCCAGGGCATACATGGCTTTCCTGGTTATCGCTCTTTTGTGCGATTCTCATTTATATTGCCAGTTTACTATATACCCGGAGGAGGATACAGAAGGGATGGCTTTAGAGGGTTCTATAAAGGAGTTCGGGCTTGCCGATATCCTCCAGTTGATATATTACCAGAAGAAGACCGGTGTGTTGCTCGTTGAGAGCCCCTTAGACAGGGTGAAGGTCTACTTCAATGAGGGCAATGTTGTAACCATAAAATCTGCTAAACGCTCTGAAGACAATCGCATAGGCAGGATACTTGTCAAAAAGGGGCTTATGACCGAAGAAGACCTTAACTCTGCCCTTGAAGAGCAGAAAACCACAGGTGCAAGGTTCGGGGCGGTACTTGTAAATCGCGGCCTTGTAACAAAAGATCAACTCCTTGAGATAATCAACCGGCAGATCATAGACCAGATTGTGCATGTCTTTTCCTGGAAGGAGGGGACATACGAGTTCATACCTCAGGGGGTTCCGGTAGATAAGGAACTCGGTATCTCCCTTGATACACAGCACATCCTGATGGAGGGGTTGAGGATAGTTGATGAGTGGTCTGTGATTGAAGGTATGCTCACCCTTGATACCATCTTCAGAAAGACCGAGGAGGGTGAACTCGAGGCGGACTCGCCTGAAAGGGAAGACCTGGAAAGGGAGGTTCTCTCACTTGTGGATGGAGAAAACGATGTTAGCACCATTGTGGAACTCTCCTCGGGTGATGATTTTGTCATCTCAAAGATGCTTGTCTCTTTTCTTGAAAAGGGGTGGATAGAGCCTGTTGTTGAGGGTGTGGAGGTCAAGGAGGAAAGGCGAAAAAGCCGGATACCCTTCCGTCTGCTCCTTCCCGTAGGTGTACCGGCTCTTTTAATAATAGGGCTCATAATCTCGGGGATTATGATACTTCCTGCCTGGTCTGATGGTGTAAAGAGGGCAAAGACACACTCACTTCTTTCGGAGTTGAGGGAGGAGATTGAAGGTATAAAGATGCAAAAGGGGGAGTACCCATCGGCGCTGCAGAGAGATGGTGTAAAAGATCCCTGGGGAAGTGAGATAATTTACCGCAGGGTCGGCAACGGGTATGTGCTGAAGAGCCCGGGGCCTGATCGAAAGCCTGGCACACCGGACGATATCTCATAATTTAAGCCCCTTCATAATATCGTAACTTTCAAAGCCTTTTCTTTTTGGTTTGACCTGGGTTAGACTTTTAGAGAAAACGACAAGGAGAATGCGTCTTGAAGAAGGCTGTTGTTCTACTAAGCGGCGGTGTTGACTCCTCTACCACCCTTGCAATTGCAAAGGCGGAGGGGTTTGAGTGCTATGCCCTCACATTTGATTATTTTCAGAGGCACCGGCGTGAACTTGAATCGGCAAAACGTGTTGCTGCTTCCCTCGGGGTAAAAGAGCATATACTCATCACCTTCGACCTCCGAAAAATAGGGGGTTCTGCCCTTACGGCCGATATGGATGTGCCAAAAGGAGGCACCGCCCGGGAGATTCCGGTCACCTATGTGCCTGCAAGAAACACCATCTTCCTTTCCTTTGCACTTGGATGGGCTGAGGTGCTTAAGGCTGAGGATATCTTCATAGGTGCAAATGCCGTTGACTATAGCGGTTATCCCGACTGCCGTCCCGAATACCTCAGGGCATACGAGGAGATGGCAAACCTTGCAACCAGGGAAAGTGTTGAGGGGAGAATGAGGTTCAGAATAAGGGCACCGCTACTAAACCTAACAAAGGGCGAGATTATAAGAAAGGGGTTAGCCCTGGGGCTTGATTACTCCCTTACCTGGAGTTGTTACGACCCTGGTGCCGAGGGTATGCCCTGTGGAGCCTGTGACAGTTGTCTTTACCGTGAGAAGGGGTTCAGGGAGGCGGGAGTTGAGGATCCGTTAAAGACCGAACAGACCGGGTAGCAGACCCACAAGAATTCCCATGAGCACATAGACCATTATAGTCCGGTTCCTCTCGGCGTGGGCACGGGGAAGAAGGTCTGATACGCTGATATGGAGGAATGTGCCACCTGAGAAGGCCAGTGCGGCACTCAGTACGGACTTTTCTACGCTGAGGAAAAGACCACTCAGAATTGCCCCCCCTGGCGTAAGGAGGGAAAACACCAGCAAAAGTGGAAGTATCCTTCCCCTGTCATACCCTCTTGATTTCAGAATAGAGGAGAGGGAAAAACCAATGGGTGCCTTGTGTACGAGTATTGCCAGTGCTATGAGGAACCCCAATTTTTTTGAGGCGGTAAAGCCTACCCCCATTGCAATGCCATCTACAAGGGCATGAAAACTCATCCCTGCCCATGCCACCATTCCTCCTGATGGGTGGGTCTCCTCACAGTGGGCGTCGCCACAGGAGCCGGAAGCGGTGAACCCCTCTATAAGATAAAATATCCCAAACCCGAGAACCGCATAGACATAGTTTTTCTCGAGATCTGACTCCGGCAGCATGTGGGCGATTGCAATCGTTATAAGGAGCCCCGCCGAGAAACCACTTGTGAGTTTCAGCCGCTCCTTACCAAAGGGTCTCCCCATTATCGTAAGGAGCCCCCCAAGAAAGGCGGAGAGAAACGCCACCACTGAGGCAATTAAAAGACCGGTCATACTAAAATTCTATCCACATAAAACTGCTGTAATTATGCAAGATTAAGTCTGTTTTCATTTCCTATCCCCTGGTGTGAAACTAAAGAAGATTATCACTTCTTGAGGTGATATATGTTATCATTAACTCCGTGTTTTTTACCATTAACGGCATTAGTTTAACAAGGGGTGAGGAATGAAGATACTGGTTACCGGTGGTGCCGGGTTTATAGGTTCCAATGTGGTGGATGGTTATATCCGGGCAGGGCATGAGGTCGTTGTTGTTGATAATCTATATACAGGCAGGATGGAAAACCTGAACCCCCGGGCAGGGTTTTATCTGATGGATGTAAGGGCAGGGGAACTGGAGAAGGTCTTTGAGATAGAGAGGCCTGATGTGGTAAATCACCATGCAGCCCAGATGTCTGTTCCTGCATCTGTAGAAGATCCACGGTTTGATGCTGATGTAAACATCATGGGGATACTCAATCTGCTTGAGAATTCTGTAAGATATGGGGTGAAGAAGTTTATATTCATCTCCACCGGAGGTGCAGTTTACGGAGAGAAAGAGGATCTGCCAACTTCAGAGGATGCTGTGCCTGAACCAAGGTCTCCTTATGCCATAACGAAGTATTCTTCCGAGATATACCTTAATTACTACCGTTTCCAGCATGGGCTGGACTATACGATACTCAGATATGCAAATATCTATGGCCCCCGTCAGGTTCCCCATGGGGAGGCAGGGGTGGTGGCAATATTTACAAGAAAGATGCTTTCTGGTGAACTGCCCACTATTTACAGGTATCCTGACCAGGAAGACGGAATGACCAGGGACTACTGTTATGTGGGTGATGTGGTGAGGGCAAATATACTTGCCCTTGAGGGCGGTAGTGCCTCGGTATTTAATATCGGTACCGGCGTGGAGACCACCACAGGGGAACTATACAGGACGGTTCTCGGGGCGCTCAGGGATGAGGGGATTGCCCTTGACGAGAGGTTCGATACCCCCAATAAAGGAGAGGCAAGGCCGGGGGATCTCAGAAGGAGCGCCCTTGACTATGGAAGGGCTGAGAGGGAACTCGGGTGGAGCCCTGAGTATGACCTTATAAAGGGTATCAGAGAGACCGTCAGGTATGAGATTGAACAATCTGTCAAGGGGAAGGGGAATTAGCAATGAGCAACGAGAGAGAAAGACTCCTCCAACTGATCCGGGAGCGGGCGTTCAGGCGTTCTGATACGCCTTCTTTCAAACTCTCATCCGGAAAGATGAGTTCCTACTACTTCAACATGAAAAAGGTAAACTACAACCCTGAAGGGCTTTACCTTGTGGGTAAAGAGGTGTACGAACTGATAAAGTCAAAGGGGCTTAATCCAAGGGGTGTGGGTGGGTTAACACTGGGGGCAGACCCCATTGCCGTATCGGTTGCGCTGTATTCATGGAAGGTGGGTGACCCGATAGAGGCTTTTGTGATAAGGAAGGAGCCAAAGGGGCACGGCACGGCCCAGCAGGTGGAAGGAAACATGGAGGCAGGGGACAGTGTGGTGATACTTGAGGATGTGGTAACAACGGGTGGGTCGACCATTAAGGCGATCAAGGCTGCACAAAGGGCGGGTCTAAGGATACTTGCGGTGGTTGCACTGATTGACAGATGTGAGGAAAATGGAAGGGAGAACATAGAGAGACTGGGGTATCCCTTTTACGCCCTCTTTACCATAAATGATATAATCTCTGAGGAGTCAACAAAGTGATAGATCTTCATACCCATAGTCTCTTCAGCGACGGGGCACTCATACCTGCCGAACTGGTAAGGCGTGCCGCTGTGAAAGGCTACAGGGCTATTGCCATAACAGACCATATGGATGCATCAAACATGGATTTCATAATCCCCCGTGTGGTGAAGATAGCAGGGGAACTTAACGGAAGACAGCCTGTAAAGGTTATCCCGGGGGCAGAACTCACCCATGTGCTTCCCGAGGACATAGAAAGGCTCACCCGGTTTGCACGGGAACTTGGGGCAGAGATCGTGGTGGTGCATGGTGAGACGATAGTTGAGCCCGTCATGAAGGGTACAAACAGGGCGGCAATCGAGGCCGGGGTGGATATAGTAGCCCACCCGGGGCTGATTGACGAGGAGGATGTGGTGCTTGCGGCACAGAGGGGTGTCTCACTTGAGTTGAGTGCAAGGAAGGGACACAGCCTTGCAAACGGGCATGTGGCTTGCCTTGCTATGAAGCACAATGCCCCTCTCGTGATTGATACCGATGCACATTCACCGGATGATCTCATCAGCAGGGCATTTGCAGAGGATGTGATCCGGGCTGCAGGGCTCGACAGTGCCATGATAGATAGGATATTTGCCAATGCCGAAAGACTTTCCAGGCTCAAAGACTAAAGAAGATTTTTATAGAGGAGGATCTGAGTAATGCCAAAGCCGATAAAAAAACGTGTGAAAAAGAAGTCTGCTCCAGAAGAGGAGGTTCTTTCCCTGTACCAGCGGTTTGCCGATTACTACAGGGAAAACTCCCGGTTTGTCCATATGGCCGCCGGGGCGCTCATCCTTGTCATTTTGGTTGTTATCGGTGGTTTATATCTGTTCAGAAGTAAGACTGAAAAGGTGGCCACCCTTGAATCACAGGGGTTCAGGTATTACAAAAACATCTACAACGAGGAGATGGATGAAAAGGAGAGGCTTGGTAAGGCCCTTGAGTTTTTTGAAAAGGCTGCCTCAGTAAAGGAACGCCCCTTTAACCTCTATTACAAGGCCCTGACGGAGTATAAACTGGGTAAAAAGGATGAGTCCCTGAAGACCCTTGAGCGAATCATCAAGAAGTTTCCTGACGACAGAGAGATCCTCCCCCTTGCCTACTACAGGGCATCTCAACTCAGGGAGGAGGCAGGTGATACTGAAGGGGCAATAAAGTATCTGAAGGGGTTAAGAGACCTGAAGGGGTCGCCTTTTCTCAAGGATGTGGCCCTTTATGAACTTGCCAGGATATACGAGTCCTCCGGCAGTGGCGAGGAGGCAAAGAGGTTCTATAAGGAACTGGTATCAAACTATCCTGAGTCACCCTACTACAAGGTTGCCCTATCAAAGGTAGAGGAGAAAAAGGAGGACAAAAAGGGAGAAGGGGAAAAGGGGAAAAAAGATAAGCCCAAGAAAGGGACTGAAAAATCCACCAAGAAAAAGCCTACTCAGAAAAAGGAAGGTAAATAGTGCTCCCAGGCCTTAGTGCTCGTGGGTCGGTATTTCTATTTATTGCAATGAGTTTTGAGAGTTTTATTCCCCTCTTTTTTGCAATCTCGTAAAGGGTGTCTCCCTTTCTGACTTTGTAGGGAACCAGTGTTGGGTCTGCCCGCAAGTTTGTGACCTTTGAAACCCGCCCTGTGCTGTCGGAGGGTGGTAGAAAGATCATCATCCCCGGTCTGAGGCGTCTTGGGTTTATACCACGGTTCATGCTATATACCTCTCTCCTTGGTACCCCGAATTTGCGTGCAATGTCGTACAGCGTATCTCCCTTTCTCACTATGTAGGGTATCCTGGGCATCCTTTCGGAGGGTTTTGCGGAGTTGTAACATTTCTGAAACTCACCACCTTTTCCATATGGGACACGGATTGTGTAACTACTCATATCAGGTGGGGTGCACCACCTCTTCAGTTCCGGGTTGAGTTCCTTTATCCTCGAGACTGTTGTCCCCGTGCACCCTGCAACAAACTTGAGGGAGACGGGGCTATTTATCTTCACCTCGTCGAATCTAAACGGCTCACCATACTGTAGATCGGAAAAACCGTACAATTCGGGGTTTGTGGCGATTATTCCGGCTGCAATGAACTTTGATACATACTGACGGGTCTCTCTCTTCAGGTATCGCCTGGAACTTGCCAGTTTCCAGTAGTCTCTGGTTCTACCCTTCCTTATGGCGTATCTTATCCGACCCTCACCGGCGTTGTAGGCAGCAAGCGCGAGGGGCCAGGACTTGAAATCTTCGTAGAGGTCTTTCAGGTATCTTGCGGCTGCAAGAGTGGACTTTACGGGGTCTCTCCTTTCGTCTATCCAGTAGTTGATCCTGAGGCCGTAGCGTTTGGCGGTGGCCGAGATGAACTGCCAGGGGCCCACCGCCCGTGCCCTCGATCTTGCCGATAGTTTATAACCGCTCTCTATTAGAGGGAGGAAGACGAGATCAGGGGGGAGGGACTCCTTTTTGAGTAGTTCCTGAATCAGGTCTTTATACCGCCCTGACCGTTCAAGCCAGGTCTGAAAGGTGTTACGTTTCGTGGTAAGATACAGGTTTAACTGCTTCTCCACCATCCTCTTTACAGAGTCATCCTCCTCATATGCTGCAAGGATTACATAGTCCTCCTGCTCGTAAGAGGGTTCGTTGAGGTCGGCACCGTCTGCGGAGTTAGACGGCGGAGTAAGTTCAGGGCTTAGGAGGTCGCTGAAGTTGTACACCTCCGGGTCTATCTGGAAGGGGACTATCTCCTGGGGTGATAGGAGGTCAAGTCCTACCGCCCTGACCGAAAGAGGCAGAAAGAAGGTCAGAGTAAAAAGGACTCCTATGATCAACCTGTATCTTCCTTCCAAAAACTGCTCCTTTCACACACCCTGTATCTTATCGGACATAACCTGAGTTTTCTTAATGTAAAACCACTAAACCTAACGGGTGTCTGTGGAAATGACACCGGTGATATTTTCTCTATCCAGGCAGGATTTGTCAAATTGAATACTTGAAATTTAGTGTATCGATGGCTATAATTTAGGGATGCTTTCCCGGGTATTGAGTGCAACATTGATGGGCATTGATGCCATTTCTGTGGAGGTTGAGGTGGACATAACCTCAAGGGGGCTCCCGCACTTTTCCCTTGTGGGGCTTCCTGATGCAGCGGTAAAGGAGAGCCGCGACCGTGTAAGGGCAGCACTCAAGAACTCGGGATACACCTTCCCCCTTAAACAGGTAACCATAAACCTTGCCCCTGCTGATCTTAAGAAGGAGGGTTCGGCCTTCGATCTCCCCATCGCCCTGGGGATACTTGCCTCTGAAGGCATTATATCTGATGAGTCCTTAAGGGAGTATCTGATTACTGGTGAACTCTCACTTGACGGAAGGCTAAAGCCCATAAAAGGCGGATTATCTATTGCGGTTCAGGCAAGGCGGCTTGGCAAGAGGGGGCTGATACTGCCTGAGGGGAATGCCTCAGAGGCCGCAGTGGTGGAGGGGGTGGAGGTCTACGGGCTTGGAACGCTCCTTGATGTGGTGGGTTTTTTAAGAGGTGAAAAGCCGGTTACCCCTTACAGGGTTGATCTTGACTCTGTCCTCAGAACCGCCTCTGTGTATGATACGGATTTTTCAGAGGTTAAGGGGCAGGAACAGGCTAAGAGGGCTATAGAGGTGGCTGCGGCAGGTGGTCACAATATACTGATGATAGGCCCTCCTGGCTCGGGTAAGACAATGCTTGCAAGGCGTATCCCAACTATTCTCCCTAACATGACGTTTGATGAGGCGTTGGAAACCACAAAGATACACAGCGTTGCGGGCCTGCTTAACCATGGGCAGGCGGTTCTTGCCACGAGGCCCTTCAGGGCACCTCATCACACCATTTCCGATGTGGCGCTTATAGGCGGCGGCCAATACCCAAAGCCCGGCGAGGTGTCCCTTGCCCATAACGGGGTGCTTTTTCTGGATGAACTTCCAGAGTTCAAGAGAAATGTCCTTGAGGTGCTCCGTCAGCCCCTTGAAAACGGTGAGGTTACCGTATCGAGGGCGGTGGCCTCCGTCTCCTATCCGGCATCGTTTATGCTTGTTGGGGCTATGAACCCGTGTGCCTGCGGCCATTGGGGTGATGACCGGAAGCAGTGCATCTGCACGCCTTCTCAGATACAGCGGTACCGCAGAAAGATATCAGGCCCCCTCCTTGACAGGATAGACATACACATCGAGGTTCCTGCAGTGGATTACAAGAAACTCTCCTCTGATGTTCCTGCTGAGAGTTCCGAGGCGATCCGTGAGCGTGTAATGGCGGCAAGGGAGGTTCAGTTAAGGAGGTATAAGGGAGACCGCATCTTCTGTAACGGCCAGATGAAGACAAGGCATATAAAGAAGTTCTGCACTCTTACAGACCAGGCGGAACAGATACTTGAGACTGCCATGGAAAAACTGAATCTAAGCGCCAGGGCATACTCAAGGATCCTCAAGGTCTCCCGCACCATAGCAGACCTTGAGGGCTCACCTGACATCCACTCCCACCACATCTC
>CAYMML010000038.1:0-14406 GCA_964391515.1 uncultured Thermodesulfovibrio sp.
GCAGAAAAAAATAATCAGGGGAGGCAGATACCTCCCCTGATTATGCTCGGGAATGTCTTCTCTACTTTATTCCGAGTTTCTTCTTTGTGGCTGCGCGTGTTCTCAGGTCATCAAGCCAGTTTGCCATCTCTGCACCGTCAACGGTTATTTCATATGAGCCGTGCCAGTGTTCGTAGTCCGGGCCCTGCATAAAGGCACCCATCCTCCATCTGCGTCCCTCGTGATGCCATATCTCATGCCAGAGGGTATCCACCTCGCTCTTGCCATTGAACTTTATGTCTTTATCGAGACCTTCCTTTTTGATAGGATCGTAGTACTTCTTCTTAATGGCAAAGGCAACGGCGTTATAGACATCAATCACCTTTTCTGCCTTCGCAAGTTCACCCTTTACCCATGCGGTTGAGTGGCACTGGGTGCATACCTTCTCCATATCAGCCCTCTTTTCTTCTGGTGAGCGCCTTCCTTCTCCCATGATGGCGTCCCAGCGAGTCTCACCCTTTTCCCACCACTTGCCAGGACCCACATAGGCATTGTAAACCTCTGGAGCCACCTTCTTTGCAATTGCAAAAGGATTGGGAAGGCCGGTCTTGACTTTTCCAAGTGAACCGGCGGGAAGTCCATACATCTCCTCATACCGCTTTGCAATCTTTGGATCAATACTGTACTTTGCCTCACCTTTAAGATACTTTTCTGATGTTGGCCAGGATGCGGCTGGTTCAAGTTCCCATTTCAAACGGGCGCTTACGTTATGTGTGCTCTTTACTGCACCTCCAAAACCGCTCATATGGCAGGTTGCACAGGTAGGCGCCTCAATGTCTTCGGGGCCCCATTGGCCGGGAGGGACATCCCAGTTCCAGTGTTCGCCCTTTGCTGCTGTGATAGCCCCGTGCTTGCTCTCCTCGTAAATCTCGGCCTGTGGATGGTCTGGGCCGAGGTGGCACTGCCCGCAGGCCTCGGGTTTTCTTGCCTCTGCCACACTGAATGCATGCCTTGTGTGACAGGCGGTGCAGGAGCCGGTACTCCCGTCAGGGTTGAACCTTCCCATCCCATTGTTGGGCCAGTTTATAAGTTTGCCGTTTTTGCCCACTTTGATGACCGTGCCATGGCAGTGAAGACAACCGGCCTCGGCGGACTCCCTGGAAAAGTTGGTCTTATAGTTCTTGTTCTGCCCCACGGTTATGTTATCTTCAGTAACCTCTTCACCCTTTGCTATGGCGTATGATGAGAGAGAAAACAACCCGGCAGCGGCGTGGAGGCTTTCTCTGAATTCCTTTACCTGTTCCGGGTGGCATGAGTTACAGTACTTGGGTGTTACAAGGGCGGTAACCCTGTAACCGTTGTGCTCAAAACCGGCCGGGTCGTCATCCTTTGCCCTGTGGCATACATAACACTTTACACCCACCTTGCTGTGTTTAGATTCATGCCATTGCTTGACCACACCTGGAGTTACGGTGTCGTGGCAACTGATGCACGGATCGGTAGGATTATCGGCGGCCTCTGCTATGCCGGTATTGATTACGAATACCGTAAAGAGTAGCCCCAGAATAATCAATAAACTCCTTTTCATACATACCTCCTTCTGGTTAATGTTTTTGATTGTTTGGTTACTCCCAGTTTAGATAGACCAGTTCAAACTCTATCACCTCCTCCCACTGGTTTATCTCTTCGGACATCTCCTTAAGCCTCTCTGCCGTATCCGCCTCGAGAACTATTGCAATCCCCTTTTCACCTATCCCCTCAACGGTTACTGAGGGAATGTCTTTCAACCGCTGAGATACCGTTTCTTCAAGTTCTTTTTTTATTGGTACAACAACCGCTCCTGCAACAGGCATATTCACCTCCCTTTGAGTTTGTACCTGATAGCCCCTGTGGGGCAGACATCCCTGCAGAGGCCACAGTTGTCACACTTTGTCCAGTCAAAATTAGATGTATCCTCTTTAAGTCTCATTGGGGCAAGACTGTATGGGCATACCTCATTGCATTTAGAACACTCAGTGCAGAGTTCACTGTCAAGTTCTATCCTTAAAACCCTCTTTGCCCCAAGTAACGATAGCCCACCACCTGCAGGGCACAGGCTTCCACACCAGCCCCTCTGTGAAAACAGACCTTCAAAGAGGATGATTCCAAGAAGGATTGAGAGACCCGTCACGGAGAGGCTATGATGCGTAAAGAGATACATGAACTCCCTTCCAAGCATGTGAGGTGGGTCTATTGCTGACAGTACAGGAGTGTAAAGGAAGAACGAAAGAGTAAGTATTATTATGAGAAAAAGGTTTCTTATGTCGGGGATTTTTATTTCCCTTTTCAGACCAACCATTTTTAATGAGTTATGTGCCTTCTGGTTAAGTTCAAGTAGAAACCCGAACGGACAGAGCCAGGAACAGAATACCCTCCCAAGCAGGATGGTGGTTATTAGTGGAATTACTACACCTATGAGTAAGGGGATGTAAAAGACTTTCATAGCGAAAATCCCATCAATCAACGCCATGGGATGGACAAGCCGGAACCCTCCTATGGTGTAAACCCAGGTATCACCGCTTACCGGCAGGACGGAAGGGGGAGGTAGATGCCCGAGCACGATCCTTGAAGGTGACCACTCGAAGGGGTTTGCCGTTACATAGGCAGTAAGTATGATTACCCCAAACACAACTAACTGGACTACCCTCCTTAAGGGGGTAACTTTTATTACCCTATGTTTCTTTAGTCCATTCACGGTCTCAGAATAACCCTTATGGCAGGGAGTTTTATTGCCTTACCACCCTTTCGACCGATTAGATTCCTCACCATTGCCGCATACCTTTCCTCGAAATATGTAAGTTTGATGCTTCTGTCCATAACTGAACGTGCGATATGTTCCTTTACCGGGCATACATAGTTACACATACCACAACCTATACAGTGCGCAGGGTCCACCCACGGTCTAATTCCCGTAGCACCCTCTATCACTTCTGTGGGTGGGTGATCCCTTAATGCCTTATCCTTCAAGGGGCAGTTGTAATAGCACTCCCCACAGGAGTCATACTGCCAGGCAAGGCAGATGTCTCTATTGAGAACCGATACTCCCATCTTGAACTGCTCGGGCAGTTCTGCAAGGAGGTCTTTACGGTTTTCTATCTTTCTGATTGCACCTGTCGGGCATACCTCACCACACCGGAGATATCTGCTGATGGGTCTATCGTTACCGTCCGCTCCCCTCTGCTGGCAGAGGTAACAGGGTGTTTTAAGAGGGTCAATATAGGGAGTGTGGGCAAGGGCACCACCTGATATGTCCAGGGCACGAATACTGTCGTAAGGGCATGCCTCGATGCACTGACCGCACCTTATGCAGCGGGCAAGAAAGTCCCTGCCTGCCCCGGGCGGTCTTATCACTGTGCCTTTGTATCCCAGGGGAAGGAAGGTGAGTATCCAGAAGGTTGAGGTGCTTTTCAGAAACTCCCGTCTTGTAATCATTGCCTCTTCCTTTCTATAACCACTATTTCAAACCGTCTTCCCTTTATCTGGTAAGGGGATACAACAACTCCCTCCACTGTGACGGTAGATTTTTCGTCTGGCATTACCCCGGTGGTGATAACCCAAATTTCACCGGTCTCATCACGCAGGAGGTAGGGCTGCTCATTTACGAACTCAAAGGCAAGGCCGGGAGTGGGTTTCCCTTTAAGTGTCACAGGCTTGCCTGTGTATGAGGAGGGGTTTTTTAGTATTTCCTGGATCATGACCGAACCGGTTGGTTTGCCATCGGTGGGTGACGAAGGCGTTTCAATAGTCTTTTCAGTCTCAGTGCATCCTGAAAGAAAGATTATTAAGGTTATTATGAGTGCCTTTTTCATGTCCTGAACGGTGTATTGCAGGGGCATCCATTTGATCAGGATGCCCCTGTGGTTGAAAATGTTTATACCTTCATTACCTTAACTGCGCACACCTTGAAGTCAGGCTCACCTGCACCGGACCAACTCTTTGGATCATCCACAGTGAGGAGGTTTATGAGTTTGTTTTCATCGAACCAGGGGACGAATACCATGCCTGGCCTTGCCCTGTCTGTGATCCATGCAGGCAGTGTTATCTCACCCCTTCTTGAGACGATACGGGTCTTTTCTCCGTTTTTGATCCCCAGTTTCTTTGCATCTTCAGGGGATACCTCCACATAGGCACGGGGGTTCATCTCCCTGAGGAGTTTAACGCGCATGGTCATTGTGCCTGAGTGCCAGTGTTCTATAACCCTGCCGGTGTTCAGGACAAAGGGGAATTCTGCATCCGGCATCTCATAGTCAAGCCCTGCCTTCAGTACCCTGATGATCGCCTTTGGTTTTGCCTTTTTGTGAAATGGATGGCCACCGTAGTAATTAATGGGACCCTTCAGTCCCTTTTCCTCAAGGTGCTGGTCGTAGAGGGTTACATAACCGGTTCTATAGTTCCTCCTGATGGTGCCGAAGGTCTTCTCTGCATAATCTTTTGAGATGTACCTTTTCGCCGTTCCACGGTTTTCAAAATCGGTTGATGGGCAGGGCCACTGGATACCTCCTGCATGTGCCTTCAGTTTTTCATAAGTGGCACCCCAGAGATCCACATCCTGTCCTCTTGTGCAGAGCCGGTACTCGTTCCATGCCTCCTCTTCAGTCTCAAAGCCAAGACCATAGACCTCCTTCACTTTTTTTACTTTTCCTGTCAACGGGTCAATCACCCGGTAGGAGGTCTTCCTGCCGAGTTTCTTTGCTATCCTCTTTGCCACCTCCACGATCTGCCAGAAGTCAGGCCTTGCCTCACCGGGTGGGTCTATGAGTTTTGGGATGAACTGTGAGCGTCTGTCCGTCTGACCCATCACACCCTCTTTCTCAACCCACATTGCGGAGGGAAGTATAACCGAGGCAAGTTCCGTAGTCCTTGTGGGGTAGATATCGCTTACCACTGTAAAGGCATTCTTCATTGCCTCACGGTATCTCCCAGCATTTGGAAGGCTCTGGCCGGGGTTTGTTGTATTTATCCAGATCGCCTTTATCTTTCCCTCGGAAAGTCGCATGAACATGTTTACCGCGGGCCCGGTTGGTTTCTCAGGCATCCACTCTTCCTTTACGCCCCAGATTTCGGCTATCTCCTTTCTGTGTTTCGGGTTTGCCACCGCCCTGTGGCCGGGGAGAATGTGTGTGAGGCCACCCTGCTCACGGGTGCCACCACAGGCATTTGGCTGACCAGTGAGGGAAAGGGAATCGCAGCCGGGTTTCCCGATCTTTCCGGTAAGGAGGTGTAGGTTGTGGAGTTGGCAGTTCAGGTGCACCCCTTTTGTCCGCTGATTAATCCCCATTGTCCAGATGCTGAGGGTAGGAAATCCCTTTCTTCCGAACCACTCCGCCGCCTTCCTTATATCGGCGGCAGGAACACCAACGAGGCCTTCCACCTTCTCAGGCCTGTACTCTTCAAGAAAGGCTTTGAACTCCTGGAATGTGGCTACCTTTCCCTTTGTTTTTAGCCCTGTCTGAAAGGTGCAGTGCCTGAGATGGTCTTCATCAATTAATCCCTTCTCAACTATCACCTGTGCCATGGAGTTCAGAAGGTGCATGTCATAGCCGGGTCTGAATTTCAGATGAAGATCTGCATACCGTGCGGTAGGTGTATATCTGGGATCTGCCACGATAACCTTTACCCTGTCAGGGTAGGCGGTCTTTCTGTCTATAACCCGCCTGAAGAGCATTGGATGATTCTCGGCGGTGTTTGATCCGATAATAAAGAAACAGTCTGTTAAATCAAAGTCGTCATAGGTGCCTGCCGGCTCGTCTGCCCCGAATGTGTTCAGATAACCACCCACGGCTGAGGCCATGCAGAGGCGCGGGTTTCCTTCCACATTGGCGGTGCCGATTATCCCCTTAAACAGTTTGTTTGCCGCAAATGCCTCCTGTGTGGTGTTTTGCCCCGAGCCATACCAGGCCACACTATCAGGCCCGTGTGTTTTTATGAGTTCTGCGAACCTGTCTGCCACGAGGTCAAGGGCATAGTCCCAGGATACCTCTTTGTAAGAGCCGTCTTTCTGTCTCACCAGGGGCTTTGTAAGCCTGTCTTCCCCGTACATGATGTGCGGCAGGGAGTATCCCTTCATGCAGAGACGGCCGAAGTTGATAGGGCTGTCGGCATCACCCTTTACGGCAACAACCCTTCCGTTTTTTACCCCCGCAAGCACGGTGCAGCCGGTTCCGCAGAAACGGCACTGTGCCCTCCCATACTTAATAGAGGGCTCTGCCACCGCCTTTACCGGCACCCCTGCCATTGCAAGTGCCGTGGCTGCTGCTGAGGCCTTGATAAAATCCCTTCTACTGATTCCCATAAGACACCTCCCTTTGTGATATTCCTTCAGAAAAAGTCCTATGTGTATATCTTCTCACAGGTTGGTGTAAAGTGCATGTCAAACTGTGTAAAGAAAATGTAAATCTGGTGATTGAATTTGAAAGTTGTAAAGAAAATAATTTTTAGAATAATGGGATGATGAGAGAAACATCTGTTTTCTTTGTTCTGGCTAATATGAGGAAAATTAGGGTAAAATATATTTATGATGCTCTGGATTGGTTTGATTGTGCTGCTTGTAATCGGGGTCTATCTCTATAGTGCCTATATGTTCAGGAGGGCATATGGGAGGCTCCTGTGAAGTTCCGCCGTTAATGCCTCCGTGAGGGGCAGGGCGTCTGAAAGGATGAAAAAGAGGGGAAGGGCACTTCCCAGGTGGCTCAGAAAAGAAGGTGGAGGGGGTTGTAAAATTTAATGGACAAAAACGGCTCACTTCTGATATAATTAAAACATACCCACCAAACCCTATCTCTTCCCCCTCGGGATAGGGTTTAGTCCCACACTCGCCTCCATCTCTTTCCCTCCGGAGATGGAGGCACCCCTTCAAAACACAATATTATTAAAGCATCTTCTGTGCCAGTTTAACCAAAGGCGAGTTTGTTTTTGTAAAGAATATTCTTGTGTGTTCTTAATGTGTTGGTTTTTAAAGATAAATTGCTCAATATGGCTTGTTTTTGTACTAATTTTTTAGGTAATGTTTCTCCTTGAAAGGGGTGCTACTTATGTCTATGAGTTTCATGGTGATAGTTGATAACTATTGGATTGTAAAGGATAAAAATGGGTGTGAGGGGGGGTGTGTGGGTGCAAAAAATGTCGCACCCCTTTTATGTCTCGTCTTTAGTCCTTATGAGCCTTTTGTTAAGTGCCTGTCTTGAGATTCCGAGAAGCCCGGCGGCTATCCCCTGGTTGCCTTTGGCAAGCCTTAATGCCTCGGATATAAGAAAGTTTTCCATCTCTTTTAGCCTTGGAAACCTGCCAAAGACGGTAAGAAGGCAGTCGTCTGTTGGGGAGTGTCCTGTCTGCTGGTGTATGGGCTGTATTGCATCCTGAGATATAGCAGTCCTGAACCTCTCCATGGATAGGACACCCTTTTGGTGGATTGCAACCGCATCAAATACCATGCTCCTTAACTCTCTCACATTCCCGGGGAAGTGGTAGGTGGAAAGGAGGGTAAGAAGTTCAGGGGGGTAAGAGGGCTTTTGTTTTCCCATCTGTTCAGATGCCTCTGACAGGAAGTGTTCAAGGAGTATGGGGATATCCTCTTTTCTCTCTCTGAGAGGTGGTATCTCTATCTGGTGTGCCCTTAGGCGGTAGTAAAGGTCTCGTCTGAATCTTCCTTCCTCTATCAACCTCTGCAGGTTTCTGTTTGTTGAGACCACTATGCGTGCATCTGTATGCCGGGGGAGATCTGAGCCGAGGGGAAAGTACTCCCTCTCCTGTAAGAGGCGGAGAAGTTTGACCTGTGAGGGTTCATCAAGGTCTCCAATCTCGTCAAGAAAGAGCGTGCCTCCCTTTGCCTGTGCAACCAGCCCTTCTCTTGTCTGGTCTGCCCCTGTGAATGCCCCCCTTTTGTGACCAAAGAGCGTGTCTGAAAATACATGGTCATCAAGCCCCGCAATGTTTACCGAGACGAGTTTTCCGGTTCTTCTGCTTAATTTATGAATCGCCCTGGCAAAGAGTTCCTTCCCCACGCCGGTCTCTCCTGTAATAAGGATGGGCTGGTTGGTCTTTGCAATAGCCTCGGCGTATCTAAAAAGGGCGTGCATCCTGGGACTCAGGGTGTATATATCCTTAAATGCCTCTTCGTCTCTCAACTGTTGTGTAAGGAGTGATTCCTTCAATGAGGATATCTCATCCCTCAGGGATGATAACTCAAGTGCCTTTTTCACTGATGTAAGGAGCCTTTCCTTTTCAACGGGTTTTACGATGTAGTCAAATGCCCCCTCCTTCATGCACTCCACCGCCGTTTCCAGTTCAGAACTTGCGGTAACGATAATAAGCGGTATCTGGGGTGCCTCGCCCTTTATCATCCTCAGAAGTTCTGCTCCCGGGAGGTAGGGCATCCTTAAATCGAGTATCACGGTGGCTATCATGTTCTTTCTTATTACCGGCAAGGCCTCACGGGGGTCTTCCAGGGTGATTATGTTTTTGAGCCCGGCAGTTTTCAGCAGGAGGCTGAAACTCCTGAGCGTCTCTTTCTCATCATCCACTATGAGAACACCTGCATCACCAAACTCAGATAGTCTCATACTGCTCAGGCTCCTTAACCGGGAGTATCACCCTGGCGGTGGTTCCTTCCCCAGGGGTGCTTTCAAACTCGAGTCTTCCACCGTGATCAGCAACGATGGTCTTTGAGATGGAGATTCCAAGACCGGTTCCACCAGACTCAGCCCTGGTGGTGAAAAAGGGCTCCCCTAAGTGTTCCAGTATCTCCGGTTCCATCCCGATGCCATCGTCTTTGATTTCAATGATAGCATTTTTGCCCTGTCTGTTTACAGAAGTGCTTAGTCTTACGCCCCAGTCCTTTCCGGGCAGTGCTTGAAGCGCATTCAAAAGGAGATTTATCACAACCTGTTCTATCTGTTGTTCATTACCTATTATGAGCGGTATGTCGGGGTGGAGGTTGAAGGTGAAGTGGTTTGTGTACCGTTTAATCTCGGGGTTAAGAATGGACAGTGCGCTCATTACCGCACGGTTTATGTCAACGGGGCTGAACTCGTCTCTGGTGCTTCTGCCAAACCCCTTCAGGTTGTCAATAATGGACTGAATCCTCCTTGAGCCCTCTATAATGCCCTTGATCAGGTCGGGAACCGTTGATTCAAGTTCCTCAAGCGGTAACCCGCCAGCAGAAAAATCTCCGTTTTCGGTGGAGAACTCTTTGAGTATCTTATTGATATCGGGCCAGAGGCCCTCTAAGAGTTGGGCGTTTGTCCTTATGAAATTATTCGGGTTATTCACCTCATGTACGACGCCGGAGACAAGGAGCCCCAGGGAGGTCATCTTGTTTGCCTGAATGAGTTTTGCCTGTATCTCATGCCTTTTCTTTTCAAGGAGGTATTCAAGTGTTTCATCCTTGCAGGTTACGACGATAAGATTCCTTGGTGGACTTGAGACGAATTTCTTTTTTACAAGAATCCTTTTTTCTTCACCGTCGTGCCTTCTGAAGGTGATCTTTCTGGTAGAATCTCCGGCCGGTTCAGAGGTGGGGTATCCTCCCACGAATGGCTCTAAAAGGGCAGAGGGGTTATGGAAAAGAACTTCTCTATCTATTCCGGTTATCACTGAAAAGGCGGAGTTTGAGTAAAGCAGATTGCCCGTTTCGGCATCGATAATCAGGATGCCTTCATCGTTTTGTTCCATCACCTCTCTGAACCGCTTTTCGCTCTCCCGGAGTTCCGACTCAAGCCGTCCCTTTTTGATAGCCATTGCCAGTTGGGTGCAGAATATCTCAAGCCTGTTTCTGTCCTGGGGGCTTATTTTACCCTCTCTTGCCGCACCTGCAACACCGATTATCCCCTCGTCAATCCTGAGAGGTACCCTTATGATGCTTTTAAACCCCAGGCGGTTGGAGAGCATCCTTATCCTGTTCAGGTCATCGGGGTTACTTGAAAAGTCCTCAAGCGCCCCGGGGATGTCTTCTGTTATCACGGTTTCGCCGGAGCGCATCACCTCGGTAAATGAACTATCCGGCTTAAGCGGAATTCTGAATGTCTCAAGCGGCCTACCCATCTCTTGTTCTAACATCTCTCTTAAAGGTTGTGAAATGGCCAGTGCAACAGGGATTAGTTCACTTTTCCTATCAGCCTTCAGGTAAATATCAAAACTTGCAAACCCGAATATCTCTCTTGAGAGGATTGCAGCGTCTTCAAGAATCGCCTCAATGGGTATCCCGCTGAGTATGGCTGTGTTTATCTGTTCAAGCAGTCGGAGGCTTTCACGGTTTATCTTTTCATCTGTAATGTCAGTAACCGAGATATAGAGCAGTTGATCTGTCATGAGTGGTCTTATACGCCACCTTGTCCATACAGGGGCTCCCTGTGTTGATCTCCTCTTTATCTCCAGTTCTTGAATGTCCTGCGTCATACCCCTGATGGTTATCCTCCTCAGGGCATCCTCCGAAACGCCGAACTCGGTGATGCTTTTACCCTTCAGAAGGCTGTGGCTCATTTCAAGTATGGGGGTGGAGGCCGGGCTTGCCTGGATAATCCTTCCACTGTAATCAGATATTATCAGCAGATCGGGGCTTACCTCAAAGGCGATGTCTCTTATCCTCCCCAGTTCTTCTATCTCACGCCTTATCTCTCCCCAGTATATATATAAAAACAGCGGTACCGCCCAGATGTGGAGGTTGTGCCTGATGGGGTTTATTGTACCGGCATAGACCTCATTGTGAAGGAGGCTTATTATCATCAGGGATTCGTCTGAAAAGAAAAAAGTTATCCCCAGGATGAGCAACACAGGGAGGGGTTTTCCCCTTTTTCGCATCATGATAAAGGTGAAAATGGTGTAGAAGAGTGCTGAAGAGGCGATGCCTCTGTAGGTGATGTCTGCCCAGAACATCCCAAATCTTGCATCGGGATTATCTGATATGAAGACATACCAGAGAGGTGCAGAGACGAGATACAGGGTGATCAGCACCATAGAGCAGATCAGAAGGAAGATATTCGGGTGTGTGGTGGTCTCTGAATAGAAACGCATGAAGGCATAGGCGATGAGTATCTCTGAAAAGATACTGAGTGTGTGTTCAAGAGGCGGGAAGAATGGGTGCGTGAGTTCGTGAGGCAGAAAACCGAGCCAGGCACCCGTCTCGACTGCCAACATGAGGAGTTCCCTGAATAGCCCGATAGAGGCGGCAATGGAGATTACAAGATCACGTTTGTACCGGCTATGCCGCCACTGCCTCAGTGATGCGATGATTAAGACGGAAAAAAGGAGTGCCGGGATGAGGAACCTTACAACATTGTTTCCAGGATCCCCCCTGCCACCCCCTATCTGGGCAAGGATTTCGAGTATGTATCCATAGAGTCCCATGTCAGAGAAGGATATAGTTTAAAAGTGTTCCACAAAAGACGGTTATACTTATGTAGCCGTTCATATTGAAAAAGGCGATGTTGAGTTTGCTAAGGTCATCCGGCCTGACAAGGCTGTGCTCATATAAAAGTAGAAAGCCTGAAAGAAAAACGCCTGCCATATACGGCCATCCAAGGCCAAAGAGGAGGCCGGTGCCGAACAGGAACAGCCAGGTGGTAAGGTGAAACAACCTTGAGATAAGTATCGCCTTTTCCTTTCCAAACCTTGCAGGTATGGAGTGAAGACCGGCATGTCTGTCAAACTCCTCATCCTGAAGTGCATAGAGTATGTCAAACCCTGATAGCCAGAAGATCACAGCAAAAACGAGTAGTAATATGCGGGGCTCTACCCCTCCTGTTACGGCTATCCAGGCACCAAGGGGTGCACCAGAGATGGTAAGCCCGAGGAATACATGGCTCAGGTGGGTGAACCGCTTTGTGTATGGGTAGATGAAAAAGCAGAGAAGTGCAACGGGCGAGAGGTACAAACAGAGAGGGTTCAACATGTATGCAGAAAACACAAAAACTATGGATGAGACAAGAACGAAGATGATGGCATCACGGATGCTCACCTTACCAGAAGGGATTTCCCTTTCAGATGTCCTTGGGTTTTTGGCATCTATCTTTCTGTCTATCAGCCGGTTCAGTCCCATGGCGGCTGAGCGGCCTGATACCATTGCAATGGTGATCCAGAGGATGGTTCTTGCCTCTGGTATCCCGCCTGCGGCAAGGAGTGCTGCGGTAAATGCAAAGGGGAGGGCGAAGATGGAGTGTGAGAACTTGATCATCCTGAGGTAGAGGGCAAGACGGGAGGTCATGGCTCAGGGTTTGATGTAGGCGTAACCCTGGTTTTGGAGGGTTATGAGGGCGGTAATCCCGGCAGGAACCACCTTTATGAATGAAGGCAGTGCCTCCTCATCCAGGCATAGCCCACTGCCGCAGAGGTTCTTTAAGGAGTTTCTGCAAACATGTATCTCAATGCCTTTTTCAGCAAGTTCACCCAGTGCCGAGAGGGTGTCCTCCGAGGTGAGTGCCTCTACTGCCGCACCGTTAAGAAGGAACAAGACGTCCAGATCGTTACCTCCGGTGTCTCTTAGTAAATTCCTTGCGTTGTTTATCGCAACAGAAAGCCGGTCAACCTCATTGATGTGAAGCACCGCTTTTAGTGGCATACTACTTCTTGATTCCCTCTCTTGCTATTGCAATCGTACCTGTTCTTACAAACTCCTTGATTCCGAAGGATTTCATCAGTTCCACAAAGGCGGCAATCTTCTTTTCGTCACCGGTGATCTCCACCGTATATGTGGTGGGGCTTGAGTCGACCACCCTGCCTCTGAATATCTCGGTAAGACGCAGCACCTCCGCCTTGTCCTGCTGCTTGGGTGCCACCTTGATCAGAACCATCTCCCTTTCCACATGATCCACCTCAGTCAGATCAACCACCTTGATCACGTCTATGAGTTTGTTGAGTTGCTTGGTGATCTGCTCGATAACCTGGTCGTCTCCGGTTGTTACGATGGTCATCAGGGATATCTGAGGGTCGATGGTCTCACCTACGGAGAGACTCTCGATATTGTACCCTCTACCACTGAAAAGCCCTGCCACTCTTGAAAGGACTCCAAATCTATTCTCCACAAGTACGCTTATTGTGTGTCTCATCTCTTACCCCCTATTTAACAGCCCTGAGTTTCTTTTTCTCTTCCTTGGGTTCTTCCTCAAAGATCATCTCATCTATCGCAGCACCTGCAGGAACCATCGGGAACACCTTTTCCTTCCAGTCGATGATGAAGTCCATAAACACGGGTTTGTCTTTCACCTTCAGTGCCTCTTTGATCACAGGCTCAACCTCTGAAGGTTTCTCTGCCCTCAGACCAACCGCACCGTATGCCTGGGCAACCTTGACGAAGTCTGGCACCACATCAAGGTGGCTGTAAGAGTAACGCTCATTGTAGAAGAGTTCCTGCCACTGCCTGACCATTCCGAGATACTGGTTGTTCAGGATTGCAACTTTGACAGGTATTTTATATATGACACAGGTGGCAAGTTCCTGGATGTTCATCTGGATGCTGCCGTCACCTGCAATATCAATCACTGTCTTTTTAGGGAAGGCAATCTGGGCGCCCATGGCAGCGGGGAATCCATACCCCATAGTACCAAGGCCACCTGAGGTGAGCCAGTGGCGTGGCTTGTCGAACTTGTAAAACTGCGCCGCCCACATCTGGTTCTGCCCCACTTCTGTGGAGATAATGGCATTGCCCTTCGTGAGTTCGTACAACTTTTCCACTACAAACTGGGGTTTAATCACATTATCAGAGTAATAGTAGGTAAGAGGGTGAGCCTTCTTCCACCCCTCTATCTCTTTGAGCCATGCCTTTCTGATCGCCTCCCACTGTTTCTTTTTCTCTTTCTTCAGCACCGCTGTAAGTTCCTTGAGAACCCTCTTTGCATCCCCCACAATGGGAATATCAACGGGCACATTTTTCCGGATGGATGTGGGGTCGATGTCAATGTGAATGATGGAGGCATGGGGCGCAAAATCAGAGAGCCTTCCGGTCACACGGTCATCGAACCTCATTCCCACCGCTATGAGAAGGTCGGAGTTCTGTATAGCCATGTTGGCGTAATAGGAGCCGTGCATCCCGGGCATTCCGAGAGATAGTCTATGAGTGCCCGGGAAGGCACCAAGCCCCATGAGTGTCATGATGACCGGGATATCAGTAGTTTCTGCAAGTGCCTTTAACTCTTCTGAGGCATCAGAAAGGACAACCCCTCCGCCTGCAATGATCACCGGTTTCTTTGCCTTCTGGATGGCACTTGCAGCCTGTTTGATCATGAACTTGTTTCCCTCGTATTTGGGGTTGTAACTCCTGATACTTACCTTTTCCGGCCACTCAAACTTTGTCTTGTCACCGGTTACATCCTTTGGCAGATCGATAAGCACGGGCCCAGGTCTGCCGGAGGATGCGATGTAAAAAGCCTCTCTGAGTATTCTTGCGAGGTCTTTTATGTC
>CAYMML010000039.1:0-14381 GCA_964391515.1 uncultured Thermodesulfovibrio sp.
AACTCAGGAGAAACCCCGGATTTTCGCGATACCTCAAGTACCGTGAAACAACCGCCGGTGTTACTATTATCACTGCCCATAGAACTGTTTTTATGATCGAATAAAATCGCATTAAATCCGGTTTCGATGGAGTTCTGCCTGCCTCAACTGACATTATTAACGTTACAAATAGTAAATACTTAAACCGTAAAGGTAAAGACTCTCACGGTGCCAGTCTCATCTGTATATCTTCTATGAAGTCCAATATGCCCCGGCTTAGGGGAGTGTGTCTATCTATCAGACATTTAAACCCCCTTTCGGAAAACCTTATCCTTCCAGGATATATTTTTTCAAGGCCGATCAGCCTTGCGGGATCAACAGGGGTATCCGGGTAAAACTCAACAGACAGGGCATCACCTGAAAGGGTGAGGTTAGAGACCCCAAGCCCCATCGCCTTTATCCTCAACCTGATCAGATCAAGAAGATTCAACACCTCTGGAGGAGGCGGACCAAACCGGTCCCTGATCTCAAGTTCTATTTCTTTAAGTTCATCCTCATCACTGCATACATTGAGCCTCCGGTATATGCCAAGCCTGATCGATGGGTCTGCCACATAGACCTCAGGCAGGTAAGCCTGTATATGGAGATCTATCTGCGGTTTTCTCTCCGGCAGTACCGGCTTGCCCTTCAGCCTTGCCACCTCCTCGGAGAGCATCTCCATATACATCTCAAACCCAACCGCCTCGATATGCCCTGACTGCTCAGGTCCAAGTAGGTTTCCCGCACCCCTTATCTCCAGGTCTTTGAGTGCAAGTTTCAGCCCGGCACCAAGGTAGTTCAGTTCCTCAATTGCCCTTATCCTGTGTCTTGCATCTTCACTCATCTTCTCCGGAGGGGGGACTATAAAGTATGCGTACGCCTGTACCTCACCCCTACCCACCCTCCCCTTTAACTGGTACAGATCGGCAAGTCCCATCCTGTCTGCACGGTTTATGATTATTGTATTTGCCCGGGGCACATCTATTCCTGAACCTATTATGGCCGTGCACAGTAGAAGGTCTATCCCGCCGTTCATAAACCTGAGCATCACATCTTCAAGGTCTCTCTCCTTCATCTGCCCATGAGCCTTTTCCATCTTTATTCCGGGAACCAGTGTCCTGATCTTTCGCTCAATACCATCAAGTTCACCAACCCTGTTATGAACGAAAAACACCTGCCCATCCCGGTCAAGTTCCCTCTTTATGGCATCCCGAATTAACCCGTCATGAAACCTGATAACCATCCCCTGAACTGCAAGCCTCTCTTCCGGTGGGGTCTCGATGAGGCACATCTCCCTGATACCTGAAAGAGACATCTCAAGTGTCCTGGGAATTGGTGTGGCACTCATGGTCAGGCAGTCCACCCCTTTTTTTAACTCCTTGATCCTCTCCTTATGCCTTACGCCAAACCTGTGCTCCTCATCTATAATCAGGAGCCCCAGATCGTTAAACCGCACCCCCTTTCCAAGCAACGCATGGGTACCGATAACTATGTCAAGTTCTCCATCCCGGATCGCCTTCAGTGTCTTCTTCTTTTCGGAAGGAGTCTTAAACCTGCTTAGAAAGTCTATCCTTACTGGAAATGCCGAAAACCTGTGTTTGAAGTTTCTGTAGTGTTGCTCGGCAAGGATGGTGGTGGGCACAAGGATGGCAACCTGCTTTGCATCGTAAACCGCCTTAAATGCAGCCCTCATGGCAATTTCGGTCTTTCCAAACCCCACATCACCACAAATCAGTATATCCACAGGCCTTGGCAACTCCATAGCTTCCCTCACCTTTTCCCAGGCCTTCGCCTGATCCGGCGTCTCCTCAAAGGGGAAAAACACCTCAAACTCCCTGTGAAGATCAGTATCGGGGCTAAAGGCGAAACCCTCTGTAATCTCACGCTCTGCATACAGTGAAATGAGTTTTCTTGCAAGTTCCTTTACCCTCTTTTCAGCCTTTGCCCTCCTTTTCTTCCATTTCAAAGAGCCCAGGTGATCAAGCGGAGGGATCACCCCCTCGGTAGCCCTGTATTTGCTTATGAGTCCCACATTCTGGACGGGGAGATAAAGTTTTGCCCCCTCAGCATACTCTATTAGAATGACCTCGCTTCCTGCATCAGCATCATTCAGCCTGGTTAACCCAAGATACCTGCCAATACCGTGCTCTCTATGAACAACATAGTCACCCTGCTTGAGGTCTTCTATCTTATCAAGTATTTTGCCAGCAGTTCTCTTCTTCCTCACAAACCCTGAAGGGCGTTTCCCGAAGAGATCATTAGAGGTAACAACAAAAAGCCCCCCTATTCTGAAACCCCTCCCGAGAGAGCCAACGGTAATGGCATGCCTTCCTTCAAACGACGATGCCCGCTTTATGTTTACTACAGGTACCGGAAGCCCTCCCTCTCCACACACCTCCTTCAACCTCTCTGCCTGTGCCTCTGTCTCCACCACAAACAAAACCCTGTCGTCCAGCCCCTTCAGGATTTCCGGAAGTTCGAATATATCCTCACGCTCCTCGGGGAGAAAACCAAAACCTGACACAGGTTCAAAGGGGGCAGTCCTCTCACCCTCTGTTGTGTAATCAATAAGCCTAAGCGATCTATCAAAGTGGGAACTCTCCCCAAAGAGGTCTTCCGGCCAACCATCACCAAATCCGATCAGATAACATTCCTCGGCATCTGTAAAGTACTCCATCACGGGTGTGCCTGGTCTGTCATAAGCAGGAAGCACTTCTGCCTCTTTCAGTTCTTCCTGAGACCTCTGCGTTTCAGGATCATATCTTCTGAGGGTTTCAATCTCGTCACCAAAAAACTCACATCTCAACGGGTATTCATATCCCGCAGGATAAATGTCTAATACCCATCCCCGGTCTGAAAACTCACCCTGTCTGCTAACTATTGCAACCCGCCTGTAACCCAGCGTGATAAGGCGTTCAATCAGATCAACGCGGCTGAACTCCTTGCCTTTTTTCATTTTAATAACTGCACTTTCCATCTCACCGGGAGGCCAGGTCTCGTAAGAAAATGCCTCTATATCTCCTACTACCTTTCGGGGGTTATTTCTCCTTGACAGAACCCTTAACCGTCTTCCGGTTATCTCAGGGGTACCTCCCCTTTCTATCAGAGCAACCCCTCTTTTACCTCCAAGAAAGGCATTCCAGAAAAGCAGATCATTGTAGATTTCACGAGCGGTCTGCTCTGCAGGAGTTATGACCAGACCGGTGCCCTTTTGCAGGTTTTCCACAGCAAGGTGAATAAAGAGTGATGATGAGGAGCCACGAAAACCGTAGATGTCCAGGAAGGATGCTGATCTCTCATAAGACAACTGAAGGAACAAACCCCTTATAGATTCTATCAGTAAATCCCTTAGTGAGTTCATATTTTAATCCTGGTACATTGGTTACACCCATCAAGATGGGAGAAAGTATTGCAATATTTTTGTGTGAAATAATCCAGATGCTCTATAAATATCTCAGGATATAAATCAAAGATGAGGGCATGGTACAGACCGTCCACACAGTGTACAGACTGAGACTACTTACAAAACCTCCGGATTATCGTTTCTATTATATGAGTAGTAGAGAGCCCTTCCCTGTATGGAATAACACGAACATCCCCTGCCAGGTCTGCCCCCACAATGCTCTCAGGTGTCCAGTCACCACCCTTCACAAGCAGGTCTGGCTTTATCTCTTTTATGAGTTCGTACGGGGTCTCTTCATCAAAAAGCACCACATAATCAACCGATTGAAGCCCTGCAAGTACCCTTGCCCGCTCCTTTTCAGGAATTACTGGTCGGCCTGGCTTTATCTTTGAAACCGACCTGTCAGTATTAAGCCCAACAACCAGGCAGTCACCTAATTTACTTGCCTCTTCAAGGTACTCCACATGGCCGGCATGTAAGATATCAAAGCAGCCATTAGTAAACACTATACGCTCTCCACTTTTACGCCTTTCTTCAAGTTCTGGCAGGAGTTTGTCCTTAGTTAATATCTTCTCAGAAGAGCCCTTCATCTAATCCGTACTCTCCGGCACTTCCTTACCCAACAGATCACGCATACTTTTGGGCATCTTTTTGGGTTTGAAGGAAGCATCCACAGTGGCAACAGTAACACCTCCGGTAGCAATAACCTCTTCATTCCGGAGCACAGTATGGCGGAAAACGACCGATGCATACCCCACCTCTGATACAGATGTCTCCACCTTCAGGAGTTCACCATACCTCGCAGGTCTGTGGTATTCAACCTCTGCTCTTGCCACAACGAAGTACAACCCCTGATCCATGAACTGCCTGAGTTCCATTCCCAGATCACGCAGCAGTTCGGTTCTCCCCCTCTCAAAGTAGCGGAGGTAGTTTGCATAATAGACCACACCACCGCAATCGGTGTCTTCATAATATATCCTGACATCTATACTATGTATAGACATGGCTTATTCCGGTCTGAAAATCCGAAGGAAGTCGTTGTAAAGTGCAAAGACCATCAGGATGATAATTATTGCATATCCAATCTTGTGCGCAACTATTACCGCCTTTTCGCTTAGGGGGCCACCCTTGATCCCTTCCAGCGCAAAAAGCAGCAGGTGCCCTCCATCAAGAATGGGAATGGGAAGAAGGTTTAAGATACCAAGATTCACACTGAGGATTGCCATGAACATAAGATACGGCAGAAGGCCGGCAGATGCAGCCTTCCCAGACTCTTTAAGTATGGTCACAGGGCCTCCTATATTTTTAACGGAGACCTCGCCGGTAATGAGCATCCTTATTGAGTCGATAACAAAAAACCCCATCTTATAAGTTGCTATTGCCCCTTTTAGAGGTGCATCAACAACCGAGTTCGCCTTAATAGGAGTAAAGAACCCTCCTCCCACCTTTCTCACACCTATCCTTCCTATAGTTACCTTCTGTCCATCTCTTCCTTCCTGCTCAATGCTCTTAGGCGTTATCTTTAAATCAAGCACTTCACCGTCTCTTTTAACCTGAAAGGCAAGTTCCTTCCCGGGACTTTTGGCAACGATCTCCACCATATCAAACCATGTGTCTATTTTTTTACCATCAATGCTCAGCACCGTATCTCCAGGTTTAAGCCCCGCCCTCTGTGCAGGATACCCCTGCTCAACCTGGTCTATTACAGGAAGTATTTTGCTGATAACCGGGATGTTTACGGGTGAACCCCAGGCAAGGACGATTGTAAATATTACAAATGTAAGCAGGATATTAAAAAGAGGGCCATTAAACACGATCAATGCCCTCTTTAACAATGGCTGCATATGGAATGCCCTCTTCAACTCCGTTTCATCGAGTTGTTCCCCGGGCTCTTCACCAAGCATCTTCACATAACCCCCGAGGGGAACCGCAGATATCATATATTCCGTCTCCCCCCACTTACGCCCCACAACTTTGGGTCCAAAGCCAAGGGAAAATCTCAACACCTTAACGCCCGAGAGTTTTGCAACTAAAAAATGCCCTAACTCGTGTATAAATATCAGTATTCCAAGCAGTACAACTGCAGAAATTATAGTCACATTACCTCCTTGATAATTACACTCTTATTGTTGAGACAGGAAAATACCGGAAGGTTTAATTCTTATTCCTGACAAACTCTTCTGCCCTTTTTCTTGCCTCTTTGTCGAGGTTCAAAACTTCATCTATCCCACTGACCATGCCAGGGGTCAGACTATCCATAACTTTATTTATTATAACAGGTATCTGGTTGAAAGATATAACCCCATCGAGAAACCCTGCTACAGCCACCTCGTTAGCCGCATTCAGGATAAGCGGTGCGGAACCTCCCTTCCTCAGCGCCTGATAGGCAAGATCAAGACAGGGGAAAACATCATTCTGGGGCTTTTGAAATGTCAGGGTGCCCAGTTCGGGAAGATTACACTCTCTAATAATCCCGTTAAGCCTTTCAGGGTATGAAAGGGCATAAGCAATAGGCCCTTTCATATCGGGCACAGAAACCTGGGCAAGCATCATCCCGTCATGAAACTCCACAAAGGAGTGGACAATGCTTTCAGGATGTATTACCACATCTATTTGATCAGGAGAAAACCCAAAAAGATAATATGCCTCTATCACCTCAAGCCCCTTGTTCATAAGAGTTGCAGAGTCAATGGTGATCTTTCTCCCCATATTCCAGGTGGGGTGGGCAAGTGCATCCTCCGGCTTTACGTCTTCCAGACTCGCAAGGGATTTGCCCCTGAAAGGCCCACCCGAGGCGGTCAGTATTACCCTCCTCACCTCTTTCCTGGGATGCCCCTGGAGACACTGGAAAATGGCGCTGTGCTCACTGTCAACAGGGATCAACTTTGCCCCTGTCCGGGCAGCCTCTCTAAGCACGAGATCACCAGCCATTACCATTGTCTCCTTATTTGCAAGACCGACGGTTTTACCGCTCTGTATGGCTGAAAGGGTGGGGAGCAACCCGGCAGAACCACTTATCGCTGAAATCACTATATCTGCATCGTAAGATGAGGCAACCTCACAAATCCCGGACATGCCCGCCAATACCCGTGTATTCTTTTTGTTTTTCAGGTTATCTGCCCCCTCAGAAACCGCAACCACTTCAGGCGAAAACTCCTCAATCTGCTCATTAAGCAAATCCAGATTACTGCCTGCCGTAAGCCCAACCACCTTGAACCTATCAGGAAACATCCTGATCACATTCAGAGTGGATCTGCCTATTGAACCGGTAGAGCCTAATATAACCACTTTTTTCATTTCATCACCAGATCAGTAAACAAATGTTATTAAGAATAGATAGAACATGGGGATTACGAACAAAAACCCGTCGATTTTATCGAGCACCCCGCCATGGCCGGGAATGAGATGGCTTGAATCCTTAACCCCTGCGTCCCTCTTGAACATGCTCTCCACAAGGTCACCAAGTATTGTTACCCCTCCTGTGATGGCACCCAATATGAGCGCATAAAGAAGCCCCAGATCCTCAACGAAAACAACCTTCATTAATAGCGCAGATAGAACACCTCCCACAACAGAACCGATCGCACCCTCCACAGTCTTTTTAGGGCTCATAGCGGGGTAGAGTTTTCTTTTTCCAACCCTTTTTCCCACATAATAGGCTGCACTATCAGATGCCCATACCACAACTGCAAGAAACAATATCCACACCGGCCCTGCCCGTCTGATGAGAAGCAAAATCCCAAGCAGCATGGGTATGTAGAAAAACCCTGTAACGGCAGGCCCGACATCATTCATTGCCCCCGAGGGGTCCCTTGATGTTGAAAAAAGCCTTGCAAGTAACATCAAAAGCAATGTGAATATAATCACAGAAAAAGCCAGCCCGGATGAGCCAATGTAAAATGAGTACTGAAGGACTCCGGCCCCAACCGTTCCGATAATCTTCTGGGCATTGATTACATTGTACATGGCATAAAACTCCCACAGGGCAAGGCAGGTAAGCAGAAATGTAAAAAACAGGAAGACCTCTCTTTGAGATTTCATAACGATAATATAAAAGAGAGGTATAAAGACTATTGCGGCGATCTCTCTTTTGTACCTCACAACAGGTCAGGGCATGAGCGCCCCAAACCTCCTTTCACGACGTTGGTAGTCCTGGATTGCAAAAATGAATTCCTCCTTTGTGAAGTCAGGCCAGAGGGTGTCTGTAAAATATAGTTCTGAATACGCAGTCTGCCAGAGAAGGAAGTTACTGAGCCTCTTTTCACCACTGGTTCTTATAACGAGATCCACCGGTGGCACTGCAGCAGTGTCAAGAAGGTTTTCAAATGTTGTCTCATCAAGGGTATCCTCAGTAAGCCCAAGGCGGATCGCCCTCTTTGCAGCCCTGACTATCTCATCCCTTCCACCATAACTCAGGGCGAGAATCACCTGGGGCCCATCCGCCTCGCGGGTCATCTCCTCTGTCTTTTCAAGCAGCAGCCTTATATCTTCAGGAAGCCTCGTAAGGTCACCTATAGCCCTGAACCCTACACCCTCAAGGAGGAGTTCCTTTATCTCATAAATCAGATACTTTTTTAGGAGGTTCATCAAAGAGAAGACCTCATCCTCAGGTCTTCTCCAGTTTTCAAGAGAAAAGGCATAAAGCGTTATATATCTTATCCCTATCTCCTTCGCTGCCCTGATAATATCCTTTACCCGCTCTGCGCCCCTCTTATGCCCCTCCACCCTGGGCAGACCTCTCAGTTTTGCCCAGCGGCCATTACCATCCATTATAATCCCAACATGCCTTGGAATACTATCAATCATACCCTCCCTCCTATCTTACAGAAACTGAATACACCTGAAGGAGTTTCACAAAAGGGTTTTCACCCTTCAGTATATTACCTGCCTGTAACCCAAACATTGGTTTACTCAAAACCGCTATCTTATTACCCATCAGGGTATAATCAAGGAGTTCCCCCTTTATCTTTTCTATTACGGCCTTTTTCTGTACGAGCCCATCCCTCTCCCAGACATAGAGGAGTCGTGAACTCTTATACCCTATAGTCTTTGCCTTGCTTGCAAGGGGCTCGCGGTCTGGAACGAGGACACCTCCCAGATATGGCTCAAGTCTGTCGTTTATGTGCCACTTCGGTGCCTCAAGCATCAGAGTGGGTGAGGCACCCCTGAACTCCCTTGTAAAACCACCCAGGTCTTCATCATCAATCCAGTAAGCAACACCTTCCTCAAGGAGCACCAGCCTGTTATCCTTATCCACCGAAATGACCTTCTTCTCCGAAAGTGGAGCAAAATCATAAATAGGACCTGAGAAGTTCTTAATCTCCTCACCAAACTTTAACGCCCCATCAAGCCTCACCTCATGAATGGGACCGGAGAAAACTTCCTTACGGGAATATCCCTGATGGTAAAGATGGTTGTTTATAACCCTGAAGAAGCCACCAGTTTCAGCAATTTTTTTAATACCACCCGATTCATACCGGAGAATCTGTGATACAAAGGCATCGGGCATCTTCACTTCTGTCACTATTGCGTCAGAGTCCCTCTCGGAGTTGACCTCACCCTTCAGATAGGTAAGACATACCTCAACTTTTCCATCACCATCAAGGTCAATGGTATCCACCCATATAATCATGTCGGCATCACTGATCTGGTGTTCTAAGAGTTCCGAAAGATCAACATCGTAACTGTAGATCATTATCCTGTTACCTGAAACAAGTAATAACTCCCACTTTCCATCCCCGTTCAGATCACCTGAAGTCAACCTCTCGGCACCATAGGACAGTTTGTATGTAAGGAGAGGCTCCTCCCCGATACCGGCAAGAAACTCTGTACCGGCCTTTAAACCTGAAATATAGTCCCTGGAAACATTAATGTTACTTACCTTTATCAGGCTTCCGTCTCCCCAGTATAGCCTCTGAACCATCTGAACACTCTCTTTATCACTCTTACCTTCATCCACCGTAAGTATAACAGTTGCTCCTTTTTCAGATGCCATCTCCCTCAGTTGCTCCAGGGTTAAATCCTCAATAGGTGCCTCGTAAACCCTGAACCTGCCTGTCTTTTTCAGTTTTCTGAAATAATCGTCTCCAAGATAATAGTCAAGCCCAGGGGATTGGAAAAACAGAACGGGGATCACGGTGGATCCGATCCTCACCTCATCACCCTTGTTTGGGTCACCAGATATAATCTTTGCAACCGCTCTTTGCCCCTCCATGCCAACCACCTCAGCAAGGCCAACCTCAACATCCATTCTGCCAACAATCTCTCTTGTGACAGGGTGTCGGAATGGTTTGCCAGGTCGGTATATCCTCACCCTCATACCGGGTTTAATCCTGTCCAGATCTTTCCCGGAAAGAACCAACTCCTCACCCCTTCGCTCATCCACACTCATTGAGAGGGGCGAAAAGAAGGAAAGTGTTTCTTTTATGAGACCTTCAAGAGGCTCTCTCTCTGCGGAAAAACAAACCGTAGGAAGCAGTACAACAAAAACCGCCACAATAGGCATCAATTTTCTCAAAAGTCTAATCACCCTATTTCTGGACATTCCTCCCCCTGTTAAAATATAATGAATATTCTTGATTTCAGAATAGTTATTATACCACAACTTTTGTTTATATTTGATAATTTTAGTTTAAATAAAAACACACCGGAGGACAAAATGATAGAAAGATACACAAGAGAAGAGATGGGCAAACTCTGGAGTTTGGAAAACAAGTATCAGACCTGGTTAAGAGTGGAGATCGCTGTCTGTGAAGCATGGGCGGAACTGGGTGAGATACCCGAAGATGCACTAAAAACGATAAAAGAAAAGGCAAATTTTGACAAGGACAGAATTGATGAAATTGAAAAGACCGTAAAACACGATGTGATCGCCTTTCTCACTTCGGTGGCAGAACATGTCGGTCCTGATTCAAGATACATTCATAAAGGTCTTACCTCTTCAGACGTGCTTGATACGGCACTGGGCATCCTACTCAGGGAGTCATCAGAATTAATCATCAAAGACCTTGAGGCGCTGCTTCCTGTTCTCCACAAACAGGCCATACGATACAAAGACACCCCTTGCATGGGACGCAGCCATGGTGTTCATGCAGAGCCAATGACCTTCGGGTTAAAGTTCGCCCTATGGTATGAAGAGATTAAGAGGGATATTGAGAGGATGAAGCGTGCCAAAGAAGTCGTTTCTACCGGAAAAATTTCCGGCGCCGTGGGTACATTTTCAAACCTCCCGCCGGTGCTTGAAGAAAAGGTAATGGAAAAACTTGGACTTCAGGCTGAACCTGTTGCAACTCAGGTGGTACAGCGTGATCGCCATGCGGAGTATCTTACCACACTCGCTATTGTGGCAGGAACCATTGAGAAGATAGCCGTTGAGATCAGGCACCTCCAGAGAACAGAGGTTCGGGAGGCGGAGGAACCTTTCACAAAGGGACAGAAGGGCTCGTCAGCCATGCCTCATAAAAGAAACCCGGTGGGATGTGAAAACCTCTCTGGCCTATCAAGGGTTGTCCGGGCTAACGCTATGGCCGGACTTGAGAACATAGCACTCTGGCACGAAAGAGATATATCTCACTCTTCCGTAGAGAGGATAATTATTCCTGATAGCAGTATCCTTATTGATTATATGCTCAGACGGCTAAAGGGTATTCTTGAGAACCTCCATGTTTACCCCGAAAACATGGAGAGAAATATAAACAGAAGTTATGGTCTGTACAACTCTCAGAGGATACTTCTTGCACTTACAGAAAAGGGGCTGACAAGGGAAGATGCCTACCTCCTTGTTCAGAGAAATGCCATGAAGAGTTGGGAGGAGGGTGTTGATTTCAAAACCCTTCTGCTCAAAGATCCAGAAATCACTAAACATCTAACAGAGGAGGATATAAACAACCTATTTGATTTAGAAGGACTTCTCAAAAATATCGATTACATTTATGCCAGGGTATTTGAAAAAACTGACTGACCACCTTTAGATTCTAAATAAATGTTATAAAAACACCCAGATGGACATGGAGAATAAACATTCCTAAACAACTTCTTCCTGAATGACATTAAACAAGATTTTATCTCCCCTTCCAGCAGGTGGACATTTATCTGTAATTTTTCTGTTCACTGTGAAAGCCCATTTTCTGCGTGAATCTGTATCTATTGTTTTTATAATGTCAGGATTTATGCGGGTTTAGAGGGGTCTTCGATGAGCCTTCTGCCGATCAAATCCCTGACAAAGTACTCGGCAGTTCTGCCGGAAAAATTCCCGTGAGCCATTGCCCAGTTCATAGCATCCCTGATAACCCCCTCATCAGCCTCTCCTAACCCTCTGAGTTTCATATAGTGTTTTACTATATCTATATACAATTCCGGAGTAAATACCCCTATACCAAGCCTTAAACCGAAGCGGTCACTAAGTGAAATCTTCTCTTCAAGGGCATCAGAAGGATGCAGTTCCTCATCCTGCTGTGGAATATTTTCGTTCTGTTTTTCCGGCACAAGGTGTCTTCTATTGGATGTAGCATAAATTATCATGTTCCCGGGTCTTTCCTCAATACCACCTTCAAGGAGTGTTTTCAACCTCAATCGCTCATCCTCTGCATCATGAAAAGAAAGGTCGTCGCAGAAAAGGATAAATCTGTGCGGCTCTCTTCTAACAAGAGCCTGGATTTCATGCAGAAACAGGAGTGCCTTCTTTTCTACCTCTATCATCCTCAATTCCTCAAACTCATTAAGAAGTGCCCTGACACATGAGGATTTCCCCGTCCCACGGGGGCCATAAATCAATAGATCATGGGCAGGATAACCTTTCAGAAATTGTCTTGTGTTCCTTTTAACGGTATTTATAACATTATCTATTCCTACGAGTTCGGAAAGTCTTGTTCTGGTAATATTATCTATCCCTGTTACTTTTAACCCCGCCCCTCTTACCTCAATCCTGTATGCCCTGTAGTCTTGCGGAAGCACAGTTTCCCCATCGTTTGAAATTCCCACGATCCCTTTTACCAGCCTTTCAATAGAGGCGTTCAGTCTTTTTAGTTCACTTAGTATCTCATTGTTATGCATTTCTAACTCCTGAGGTCTTTTTGTATTTTATAATACCAAAACACCTGATCTTATTAGGCATAAGTAATGTAATACGAAAATCCCTTATTACACAACGCAGAGGACTGATATATGTAACCGGAAGGAGACTTTTGCTTTATTTACAGAGTCAGTTAAAAAAGGATGGGTAATAGTTGCAATAAAAAAGCCGAGGGAAATATTCCCCCGGCTTTTTTTCAGGATATCAATATCCTTAGAGCCTTCATCCTGCTTGGATGCTTCAGTTTCCTCAGCGCCTTAGCCTCTATCTGTCTTACCCTTTCACGGGTTATGGAAAGGTGCCTTCCCACTTCCTCAAGTGTATGATCTCTGTCAACACCTATCCCGAATCTCATCCTTATCACCTTTTCCTCTTTCGGTGTAAGGGTTCTCAACACCCGCTGTATATGTTCTGAAGACTCTGTGATCTCTGCATCAGAAAATGGAGATGGGCTATTTTTATCACCAATAAAGTCTTCAAGTTCTGTATCTTCATCACCCACAGGGGTCTGAAGGGCTATAGGATCCTGTATCGCCCTGAAAACCTCTTCTACCTTTCTTACCGGCACCTCTAATTCTGCAGCAATCTCCTCATTAGATGGTTCACGGCCGAGCTTCTGTGTAAGTTCCCTTGTCGCCTTTGTCACCCTGTTATAAAACTCCATCATATGCACTGGCACCCTTATGGTCTTTGTCTGGTCAATAAGTGCTCTTGTGATAGCCTGTCTGATCCACCAGGTTGCATATGTACTGAACTTAAACCCTTTCTGGTACTTGAACTTATCTACAGCCTTCATCAACCCGATATTACCTTCCTGAATAAGATCGAGCAAAGGCAGACCACGACCAACATAGTTTTTTGCTATATTAACAACCAGCCTCAGATTCCTGGTGATGAGTTCATTCTTTGCCGTCATCACAAGTTGCTGTGCCTTGAATATCCTGTCCCACAGTTTTTTAAACTCATCAATCTTTACCCCTATCTCAGATTCAATTCTTCTGAATTCCGAAGTTGTCTCTTTCAGTAACTGGTTAAGTTTATCTACATTCTGACCCTTTTCCTTCTTTTCCTTTATCTTTTTCCTTAACCCCTTAAGTCCACCATACCGACTTATCTTTTTTTCTATAGAATCCACATACCTGCTCACTTCCTCAAGGTGTTCCACTGTTAGCCTGAGACACTCATCAGCCCTTTCATCCTCTGTCATCATCTCATCCTCACCATCAAGGCTCATCTCAAATTTCTTGTAGATGGGAAATTTTGTAACTATATCTTTTATGATATTTCTTCCCTCTTCAAGGTTCTTGGCAAGTTCTGTCTCTTCATCCTTCGTTAAGATAGAGATATCCCCCATGGAATGGAAGTATGCCTGTACAAGGTCTTCTGTTTTTTCATACTCCTCTACCTCTTCTGCCTCTTCAATCTCCGTATGTTCTTCATCTACTACCTTAACTCCCATATCCTGCAGAAGGTCCATAAGGTCTTCCAGTTCATCAGGCGAGAAGTATTCTGATGGTAGGGCGTCATTTATCTCATCATAGGTAAGAACGCCTCTTTTTTTACCTACGTTTATTATCTCTTCAAAAATATCTCTTTCTCTCATCTATTCACCTCTTAAACACAAAAATAAAAAGGGACTTCTATCCCTTTTTACATTTTAGCGAATTTTAAAGAGTTTGGCAAGTTTTTCTCTTCAACAACGGGAGGGTACTGGAAGAAGGGGAGTAGGTCAAGGCTCACGGTCTATTAGTACTGGTCGGCTAAATGCGTCACCGCACTTACACCTCCAGCCTATCAACCTGGTAGTCTTCCAGGGACCTTCAGCCCTTACGGGGGGGAGACCTTATCTTGGGGTGGGCTTCCCGCTTAGATGCCTTCAGCGGTTATCCC